>JACFMS010000001.1 GCA_019455285.1 Sphingomonadales bacterium | reverse complement strand
TATCAAATAGCCCGCCGCCCGCACTTCCCTTCCAAATCACAATGTCAAGGAACAAAACGCCCGCCTTATGGGCGAAAAAAACACCGAGGAGACTTCCTTGCGGTTCGCCCCGGCGTCGGTGGCAGCTTATAGTCAAACCGCCCGCCCCCTGTCAAGCGCGGCGCGTAAAACTTTTTCCAGTTTCAGCGCCAGGTGAGCTTTAACCAAATATTTCCTCGAATTTTAAGGGTTTTTTTGCCCATCGACCAGTTGACAGCCGTTAGGACTAAATTCATTCTTAGGTGGCAAAAATAGACCACGACGGTGCAGGCTTGATGAGGAGGGCTCGGTCAAGCGGCTGTCGTATTTAAGGTCAAGGTATAAAGGGCGAACGTGAAGGCAAGCGACCGCATCGGGCGGCTGTTTCGGGGGCTGAGGCCATACCGGGCGCGATTGGCGCGGCGGGTGATGGCGCCCATGGCCGTCATCGGCGTCGCTGCGGTGGGCGGCTTCCTGGCCCATCAGAGCGCCCCTGAGACCGCCGTACCGACCTTTGCCGTCGCCCCCATCGCCCGGGACGCCCAAGATCCGTCCTTGACTGACGCCGCCTATGACAACGACGTCACCATCCGCCGCGGGGACACCCTGATATCCGCCCTGCTGCGCGCCGGCGTCGACCACCTGGAGGCCAATGCCGTGGTGGCGGCGCTGAAGCCCTATTTTAATCCCCGCAAGCTGCAGGCCGGGCAGACCATCTCGCTGCATTTCGAGCGCAGCCAAGAGGACGCGGCGACGCTCGCCGGCCTGACGTTCGATCAGGACATCGACCGCACCATCGCCGCCGAGCGCAGCGCCGACGGCTGGTCGGCCGAGGTCAAGGAAGTGCCCTTGGTGCGCGTCACCATGCGTACGGCAGGTGAAATTACCGACAGCCTTTATCTGTCAGCGGCGCGCGAAAATGTCCCCGCCCCGGTGGTCGCCGACCTCATTCGCATTTTCAGCTATGACGTCGACTTCCAGCGCGAAGTGCAGAAGGGCGACAAGTTCGAAATCTATTTCGAACGCTTCGCCTCGCCCGAAGGCCGGCGTACCAAGGAAGGCGACATCCTCTATGCCCAGCTGACCTTGAGCGGCAAGCCCATCACCCTCTACCGTCACGCCCTGGCGGATGGCGAGGTGGACTATTTCCACGAAAACGGCAAGAGCGCCAAGAAAACCTTGTTGCGCACGCCGGTGGACGGGGCGCGGCTGAGCTCCGGCTACGGCTACCGCCGGCACCCTATCCTCGGCTACAACAAGCTGCACAAGGGGCTGGATTTCGCCGCTTCATCCGGTACCCCGATCATGGCGGCGGGTGATGGCGTGGTGGAACGGGCCAGCGTGTATGGCGGCTACGGTAAGTACGTGCGCATCCGCCACAACGGCACCTACAGCACCGCTTACGCGCACTTGAGCGCCTACGGCAAGGGCGTGCGCAGCGGCTCACGGGTGAAACAAGGCCAGGTCATCGGCTATGTCGGCAGCACCGGCCGCTCCACCGGTCCGCATCTGCACTACGAAGTGATGGCCAACGGTCATCAGGTCAATCCGCGTCATCTGAAATTGCCCACCGGCAGAGAGCTGACGGGAACGCAGCTTGCCGCCTTCAACGCCCACCGCGAAGCGCTCAATATGGAAATCGCCGCCATCCCGCTGCCCTACGAAGTGGCGGCGCTCATGGGCAAGAAGTAAGCGCTAAAACACCTTCCTCTTATCAAGCATTTTGTAGTGTGGGTTAAGCGCGAGCGAATCCACGGCTCACGCCGCTTCCGCCGCCGCGCCGGTTTGCACGCTCAACACCAACTCCTCGACGCCGGCGCTCACCCGCACCTTGTCGCCGTCGTTGATCTTGCCGTCGAGAATATCCTCGGCGAGCCTGTCCTGCAGATACTTCTGGATCGCCCGCTTCAACGGCCGCGCGCCGTAGGTCGGATCATAGCCCTTGTCCGCCAGCCAATCGCGGGCGCTGTCATCGAGGCTAAGCGTGATCTTGCGATCGGCCAGGCGCTTGGCCAGCCGCGCCACCTGGATATCGACGATGCCGCCCATGTGCTCGCGGCCCAGACGATGAAAGAGCGTGATCTCATCGAGCCGGTTTAAAAATTCCGGCCTAAAGGCGGCGCGCACCACCGCCATCACCTGATCTCGCACCATCTCCACCGGCTCGCCTTCGGCTTGCGCGGCGAGAATATCCGAGCCCAGGTTCGAGGTCATGATGAGAAGCGTGTTCTTGAAGTTCACGGTGCGGCCCTGGCCATCGGTCAAGCGGCCATCATCCAACACCTGCAACAGCACGTTAAACACATCGGGATGGGCCTTTTCCACCTCATCGAACAGCACCACCTGATAGGGTCGCCGACGCACTGCTTCGGTGAGCGCCCCGCCTTCCTCGTACCCGACATAGCCGGGCGGCGCGCCGATGAGCCGCGCCACCGAATGCTTTTCCATGTACTCCGACATGTCGACGCGCACCATGGCGGTTTCGTCGTTAAACAAAAATTCTGCGAGCGCCTTGGTCAGTTCGGTCTTGCCGACGCCGGTGGGGCCGAGAAACAAGAACGAACCGATGGGACGGTTTTCATCCTTCAAGCCGGCGCGCGCCCGGCGCACCGCTTTCGATACCGCGATCACCGCCTCGCGCTGACCGATGACGCGCTTGGCCAACTGGTCTTCCATGTGGAGGAGCTTTTCGCGCTCGCCGGCCAGCATCTTATCGACCGGAATGCCGGTCCAGCGCGACACCACGGCGGCGATATCTTGCGCCGACACCTCCTCACGAAGCATGCCGGTTTGTTCGGCCGACGCTGCCAGTTTTTTCTCCAGCTCGGGAATGATGCCGTAGGCAAGCTCGCCAGCGCGCGCCAGATCGCCCTTGCGCTGCGCCTGCTCCAGCTCGATGCGCGCTTGGTCCAATTGCTCTTTCAGTTTCTGCGCACCGCCCAGGCGATTCTTCTCGGCCTGCCATTTGGCGGTCAATTCGGCGGATTTTTCTTCCAGTCCCACCAGCTCCTTGGCGAGCTTTTCCAGGCGATCCTTCGACGCCTTGTCGGTTTCCTTCTTCAACGCTTCGCGCTCGATCTTCAACTGAATGATGCGGCGATCGAGCTCATCGAGCTCGGAAGGTTTGGAGTCGACTTCCATACGAATGCGGCTCGCCGCTTCGTCCATCAAGTCGATGGCCTTGTCGGGCAGGAAGCGATCCGTGATGTAGCGATCAGACAGCGTCGCCGCCGCCACCAGCGCGCTGTCGGTGATGCGCACGCCGTGATGCAGTTCATACTTTTCCTTCAGGCCGCGCAGGATGGAGATGGTGTCCTCCACCGTCGGCTGATCGACGAACACCGGCTGGAAGCGGCGCTCCAGCGCCGCGTCTTTTTCCACATATTTGCGGTATTCGTTCAAGGTGGTGGCGCCGATGCAATGCAGTTCGCCGCGCGCCAGCGCCGGCTTCAAAAGATTGGAGGCGTCCATCGCCCCTTCCGCCTTGCCGGCGCCGACCAAGGTGTGCATTTCATCGATGAATAAAACGATCTCGCCTTCTGCCGCGGTCACTTCCTGCAACACGCCTTTGAGGCGCTCCTCGAACTCGCCGCGGTATTTCGCGCCCGCCACCATGGCGCCTAAATCCAGCGCCATTAGGCGCTTGTCTTTCAGCGATTCCGGCACGTCGTTGTTGGCGATGCGGAGCGCCAAGCCTTCGACGATGGCGGTCTTGCCGACGCCGGGCTCGCCGATCAGCACCGGGTTGTTTTTGGTGCGCCGCGCCAGCACCTGGATGGTGCGGCGAATTTCCTCGTCGCGGCCGATCACCGGATCAAGCTTGCCGTCACGCGCCGCCTGGGTTAAGTCGCGGGCGTATTTCTTCAGCGCGTTGTAGGCATCCTCGGCGGTGGCGGTATCGGCGGTGCGGCCCTTGCGCACCTCGTTGATAGCTGCGTTCAAACCTTGGGCGTTGACGCCGCAGTCTTTTAAAATCTCCGCCGCGGCCGAGCCCTTTTCCAGCGCCAGCGCCAGGAGCAGCCGTTCCACGGTGACGAAGCTGTCGCCGGCCTTGTCGGCGATCTTTTGCGCGTTGTCAAAGAGGCGCGCGGTTTCCGGCGCCATGAACAATTGGCCAGCGCCACCGCCTTCCACCTTAGGGAACGCGTCAAGCTTGCGTTCGACGTCGGCCAAGGCCCGTTTGGCGTCGCCGCCGGCGGCCGCGATCAATCCGGCGGCCAAGCCTTGCTCGTCGTCGAGGAGAACTTTTAGAATATGCTCGGGGGTGAAGCGCTGATGGCCGGAACGAACGGCCAATGCTTGCGCCGATTGGATGAAGCCGCGGGCGCGCTCGGTATATTTTTCGAAATCCATGCCTGTCCCCTTTTCCTGCTCGGGTTGACACCGCCGCCCCCGAACGATGCCATGCAAAGTGGCGCCAACCATTGTCCGCTGTCTGAACGCGGCGTCAAGGTCGCCCGGCGGCGAACTCTACCCTCATATAGTGTTGCTTTTTTACAACAAAAGGGGGCGAAAGTGATTTTCTGGGGAGTTACTCGAAGCCTTCCCCCTCGATGGGGGAAGGTTTGGATGGGGGTGATAATCCATAGGCTGCAAGGCGCCACCCCCACCCTGACCCTCCCCCATCAAGGGGGAGGGAATTAAGTCGCAGTGACGATCTTATGTTTCCCTAAACCGCGCCGTGGCAGTGCTTGAACTTCTTGCCCGAGCCGCAGGGGCAGGCGGCGTTGCGCGACACCCGGCCCCAGGTCGCGGGATCATCCGGGTTGATGGCCTCGGCGGCGCGGCGGCTCACCGTCGGCCCGCCCTCGGGCTCGGCGACGGCGTCGTTCTCGCCGGTCAGGGGGTCGATGTGCTGCGGTTTTAATTTTGAGGTGTCAGGTTCCTCCAACTCCGGCGGCGCGGCCTGGGGTTGGATTTCCACATGGGCGAGAAGCGTCACCACCTGATCGCGGGTGCGACCAAGCATGGCCTCGAACATGGCAAACGCCTCGGCCCGGTATTCGTTCAAGGGATCGCGCTGAGCATAGGCGCGCAAGCCGATGACATGACGCAGATTATCGAGCTGCGCCAGATGTTCTTTCCAGTTCTGGTCGAGGGATTGCAGGAGGAGCGACTTTTCGATCTGGCGCATCAGCTGCGGCCCGATGTTGGCCGCCCGTTCCGCCATCTTGCGGTCGGCGGCGTCGCGCAGCCGATCAAGGACGGCGGCTTCGTCAATGCCTTCCTCGCGCCCCCAGTCTTCGCACGGCAGATCAAGGCCGAAGACGCGCTGCGCCTCCACGCTCAAGCCCTTCATATCCCATTGTTCAGGGTACGATTTGGCCGGTAGATGGCGCGCCAACAGCTCATTGACGACCTCTTGGCGCATGGCGGCGACGGTTTCCGCCACATCGTCGGTATCCATCAGCTCGCGGCGCTGTTCGTAGATCACCTTGCGCTGATCGTTCATAACGTTGTCGTATTTCAAGAGATTCTTGCGGATCTCGAAGTTGCGCGCTTCCACCTTCTCCTGCGCCTTTTCGATGGCGCGGTTGATCCAGGGATGAACGATGGCTTCGTCTTCCTTCAAGCCGAGCTTGACCAGCATGCCTTCCATGCGCTCGGAGCCGAAAATACGCATCAAATCGTCTTGCAGGCTCAAATAAAACTTGGAACGGCCGGGATCGCCCTGGCGACCGGAACGGCCGCGCAGCTGATTGTCGATGCGCCGGCTTTCGTGCCGTTCGGTGCCAAGCACGAAAAGCCCGCCGGCGGCGAGAACTTTCTCTCGGTCAGCGGCGATCTCGGCTCGGATGGCCTCGATCTTGGCCGCCCGCTCGGCGTCATCGGCGATGCCGGCGGCCTCCTCGGCGATGCGCATGTCGAGGTTGCCGCCAAGCTGAATATCAGTGCCGCGGCCGGCCATGTTGGTGGCGATGGTGACGGCGCCGGAACGGCCCGCCTGGGCGATGATGTGCGCTTCCTGTTCGTGATAGCGGGCATTCAGCACGTTATGCTTAATGCCCTTTTTCTTCAACTGTTCCGCCAGCACCTCGGATTTTTCGATCGACACCGTGCCCACCAGCACCGGTTGGCCGCGCTTCTGGCAATCATTGATGGTGTTGATGATAGCCTTGTATTTTTCCTCTTCCGAGCGGTAGACCTCATCGTGCTCGTCCACGCGCCGCACCGACAGATTGGTCGGCACTTCGATCACCGACAGGCCGTAGATCTCGGCAAACTCGCCAGCTTCGGTGGCTGCCGTGCCGGTCATGCCGGCTAACTTCGGATAAAGGCGGAAATAGTTCTGGAAGGTGATCGACGCCAGGGTCTGGTTTTCGCTTTGGATCTGCACCTTCTCTTTCGCTTCCAGCGCCTGATGCAACCCTTCGGAATAACGCCGGCCTTCCATCATGCGGCCGGTGAACTCATCGATGATGACGACCTTCTTGTCCTTGACGATGTAGTCGCGATCGCGCTGAAAGATCTTGTGCGCCTTGAGCGCCTGGTTGAGATGATGGACGATGCTGACGTTGGCGAAATCATAAAGATTGTCGCCTTCCAAGAGCCCGGCCTCTTTCAGCAATGTTTCGGCGTGCACGTTGCCGTCCTCGGTCAGCGTGACGTGGCGGGATTTCTCGTCGATCTCGAAGTCGCCTGCTTGCAGACCGGGAATGATCTTGTCCACCGACATGTAAAGATCGGACTTGTCCTCGGTGGGGCCGGAAATAATGAGCGGCGTGCGCGCTTCGTCAATCAGGATCGAGTCCACTTCATCGACGATGGCGAAAGCGAAAGGTCGCTGCACCAGCGCGTCGCGGTGATACTTCATGTTGTCGCGCAAATAGTCGAAGCCGAGCTCGTTGTTGGTGGCGTAGGTGATGTCGCAGGCGTAAGCCGCGCGGCGAAAGCCGTCGTCCAAGCCAGGAATAATGCAGCCGACCGTGAGCCCAAGGAACTTGTAAATGCGGCCCATCCATTCGGAGTCGCGCCGCGCCAGGTAATCGTTGACGGTGACCACATGCACGCCCTTGCCCGGCAGGGCGTTCAAATAGGCGGCAAGGGTGGCGACCAGGGTCTTGCCCTCGCCGGTCTTCATTTCGGTGATCTTGCCCTCATGCAGCACCATGCCGCCGATCAGCTGCACGTCGAAGTGGCGTTGGCCCAAGGTGCGGCGCGCTGCCTCGCGCACGGTGGCGAAGGCGTCAATCATGAGATCGTCGAGGGTCATGCCGTTTTTCAGCGCCTCGCGGAACTTGCCGGTCTGGGCCTGCAAGTCCTCATCGCTGAGCGCCCGCATCTCGGCTTCTTTGGCGTTGATGGCCTCGACCTTGGGCCTTAAGCGGCGAACGTAGCGGTCGTTGGTGCTGCCAAAAAGGCGACGGCTGAATTTGGTAAAACCAAGCATGAATGTGTCCAGGGTATGGCCGCCTTTCTCGGCAAAGAAGTCCCCCAGCGGAGACGGCCTTTTCTACCAGAGCCCTTCAGATAAGGGCGAGGGGTCACGGTGTCAACAGAAGGCCATGGACAGGGGGGCGGTTGTGCCCTTATATGCCTGCGTTTTTTCCATGAAAGGCGGATCATCCTATGGCCAAGGCACCCCTCGCGACCTCGCCGCTCGCCCCGGAGCGGTTCCCCAATCTGATGCCCGTCGCCGGCGTCGAGCTGGCGGTGGCGGAAACCAACAGCCGTTATAAGGGCCGACCCGACCTCCTTCTGGTGCGCCTGGCCGAGGGCACGGCGGCGGCCGGCGTCTTTACCCGCTCCAAGGCCCCCTCGGCGCCGGTGGACTGGTGCCGCGCGGCGCTTGCCGCCAGCGGCGGCCAGAATGTGCGGGCGCTCATCGTCAACGCCGGCAACGCCAACGCCTTTACCGGCAAGGCCGGACGGGCCGCCGTGGATGCGGTGGCGACGGCGGCGGCCGATAAGCTCGGCTGCGCGGCAAACGCGGTGATGCAGGCCTCTACCGGGGTCATCGGCAATCCCCTCGACCCCGCCATCATCACCGGCGAGCTTGATGGCCTCTTAACACGATTCTCCGCCACCGACTGGACTTTAGCCGCGGCGGCTATCCGCACCACCGACACCTTTCCCAAAGGCGCCTGCCGGATCGCCCACATCGACGGCTATCCGGTGGTATTGAACGGCATCGCCAAGGGCTCGGGCATGATCGCCCCCGACATGGCCACCATGCTCGCCTTCGTATTCACCAACGCCGCCCTCCCGGCGGCGGTGTTGCAGGCGATCCTTGGCCCCGCCGTGGCGCGCACCTTTAATTGCATCACGGTCGATAGCGATACCTCCACCAGCGATACCCTCCTGGCGTTCGCCACCGGGGTCAATGCCCGGCATGGCGTAATTCAAGATGCGAGCGATCACCGGCTTGATGACTTCAAGGCCAAGTTCGAGGAGCTGCTCTGCGATCTTGCCCATCAGGTGGTGCGCGACGGCGAGGGGGCGCAGAAATTCATCTCGATCACCGTGACCGGGGCCGAGGATGACCGGGCGGCGCGCAAGATCGGCCTTTCCATCGCCAATTCGCCGCTGGTCAAGACGGCGATCGCCGGCGAGGACGCCAACTGGGGCCGCATCGTCATGGCGGTGGGCAAATCCGGCGAGGCCGCCGACCGCGACAAGATCGCCATCGACATCGGCGGCCAGCCGGTGACCCGCGACGGCATGGTGTTGCCCACATACGACGAGGCCAAGGCCACCGCCCATTTGCGCGGCCGCGAGATCGCCATCGCCGTCGATCTGGGGATCGGCAATGGCCGGGCCCAGGTGTGGACCTGCGACTTGACCCACGGCTACATTTCGATCAACGCCGACTATAGGAGCTAACGCTGTTTCAGGACTGCCCGGAGACCAACAAGCGCAGCCGCGACAACCTGCCCACGGTGCTGGTGGCGGCGGTGGCGCTGATCGACGTCGACGGCCGGGTGCTGATCGCCCAGCGGCCCGCGGGCAAATCCATGGCCGGTTTATGGGAGTTTCCCGGCGGCAAGGTCGAGCCGGGCGAGACGCCGGAGCGGGCGCTCATTCGCGAACTGAAGGAAGAGCTTGGCATTGACGTCACCGAAGCCTGCCTCGCGCCGTTGACCTTTGCCTCCCATTCTTATGACGACTTTCATCTCCTGATGCCGCTTTACGCCTGCCGGCGCTGGCAGGGCTATGTCCAGCCCCACGAACACGCCGACGTCAAATGGGTCTATCCCCAGGAGTTGGCGGATTATCCCATGCCCCCCGCCGACGAGCCCTTGATCGCGGTGGCCAGGGATATCCTCTAAACGTGCTTGTTGTGAACGGGGCCTTTCATAGATATTGCTGTTATCCGAATATGAAGCACAACATACAGGCAACCTATAAAAAGATTTCTTGGCTGATGCCTGCATTATAAAAAAACTTTACATTTTTTTATAGATGATGCATAAATGGTGTTCTATTTGCTCAGACTATAAATAATAATAAGGAAATTTTCGTAGTATTTGTGGAACTATAAAAAATGGACCCATCTCGTTTTACTAAACCATCCGGGAGCTTGGTTTCTATTAATGAGAAGGGAGATGTCGCCTTCATACCGGCTCCTTTACCTACGAAAATGCAAGTGCCGGCGAGCCTAACGCATCTTTGGGTAGCAGCCAGGGAAGCTGTAGGTGAACTCCGCGGCATTGGAAGAACGCTTCCCAATCATGCATTGTTAGCTCGCCCAATGCGGCAGCGTGAAGCGCTGCGTTCGTCTAGTTTGGAGGGAACATATGCTACCCCGGCTGAATTATTGGCCTATGAACGCGATCCGCGTGACCCCTACTCAAGCAAAGACCCAGCTAATGTTTGGCGAGAGGTATTCAATTATCAAAAAGCTCTGGATATTGGATATGATCTTATAAGAGAAGGATACCCTTTTTCTGAGTGGCTGCTTAGACAATTACATGAAAATCTTTTAGAGGGTGTGCGCGGTGACGATAAGAATCCGGGTGAGATAAGAAAAACACAAGTCCACATTGGAGCGGGAAATCGCTTCACGCCGCCTCCAGCAGAACATCTTAGCGCTCTTATGGGACAGCTGGAAAAAGATATTCAAGCCAAACCCGACATTGATCCCTTAATATGGGCTTTCTTAATCCATTATCAATTTGAGACTATACATCCATTTCGCGATGGCAATGGTCGCGTCGGCCGGCTTTTGCTGGCGTTGATGATATATAAAAATTGCAATTTTGACATGCCGTGGCTTTACCTAAGCGAGTTCTTCGAAAAACATAAAGATGAATATATTGATAGCCTGTTTAATATTAGCAGCGAGAGTGATTGGGAAGGCTGGATTAAGTTTTGCCTGATCGCCACCATTGAAGTTGGCAAAGGAACAATTGAAAGAATTGGCAAGCTTTTGGCTCTCAAACAAGAGTACGAGGATAAAATCAAAAAAAGGAAGGGCCATGATAGGTTGATTCATGTGATTCCAAAATTATTTTCATCGCCTATCATAGGATATGAGGACATAAAGAAAGAATTAGGCGTATCATATCCTACGGCGAGAAGTGACATGGACGCATTAGTTGAAATGGGAATTGTTTCTGCCTTGCCAGCAAGCAAAAACCCGAAGTACTTCGGTGCGAAAGAGATATTTAACATCGCGTATTACGATCAAGTAGACTGACGCTCAATATTATGAGCGGCTCTTGTTTTTTCGCCCCAATGCCTCAACCAAGCTTACCTGGGCGCTGCCGGGTTTTAAGGGCTTCGGCTGGCTGTCATGGGGAGCCCAGCCGGTCAGATAAATCACCTGGAAGGTGGCCGGGATGCGGCCATCCGCGCCGCCGAAGCGGTCGCGGTAAATCTCCGCCATGGCGATCAGGGTTTGCCGGCGGGTAAAGCTCTTGCGCCGGCCGACGTGGGCGTTGGTCTCGCCCATGCCGCGCAGTTCCCGCATCAGGGCGAAAGCATCGGCGTAGGTCACCGTGATAGTGTCGGCGTCGACCAGCGGCAGGGCGAAGCCGGCGCGCTGCATCAGCCCGCCCAACGTGCGCACGTCGGCGAACGGGCTGACCCGCGGGCTGGCCCCACCTTCCACCCTTGCTTCGGCTTCCAAAAACGCCTGGCGCAACTCTTTTAGTGTCTCGCCGCCCAATAGCGCGCCCAAAAACAGGCCGTCGGGCCGCAGCGTCTGGCGGATTTGTAGAAGCGCTCCCGGCAGGTCGTTGACCCAGTGGAGCGCCAGGTTGCTGACGATGAGATCGAGGCTTTGCGGCGCGAACGGCAAGGCTTCCTCGTCGAACAGCAGCTGCGGCGCGCGCGCTGGCGGGCCGCTGATCGTCAGCTCGGCGCCGGGTCGGGCCGGAAGATCAAGACCCAACGCCAACGCCCGGGGAAACACCCGGTTGACGTCGCCCAAGCGCTCCAAGAGCCGCGTCGCGATTTCCTCATGCAGAAAGGCGTGGGTGGCGAAACCCTTGGCGGCGCGCGCGCGGTGCCGCGCCACGCTGCGGCGGTCAAAGACGATGATGTCGCCGGGACTGGCCACGGGTTCTCCCTTTCGATACCTTGACGTTATGGCATTGACCGAGAGCAACGGAAAGGGTGCGGCGGCGCTGCGCTGGCTGGCGGACGTTATCTTTCCGCCGCTCTGCCCGGCCTGCGCCGCGCCGGTCGGCGCGGTTGGGCATTTGTGCGCCGACTGCTGGGCGACGCTGACCTTCCTTGACGGCGCGGCCTGCGCCACTTGCGGCCTGCCGTTCGAGATCGAGGTCGGCGCGGATAGCCAGTGCGGCGCTTGCCTGGCCGAGCCGCCGGCTTACGCCCGCGCCCGCGCCGCGCTGCGCTACGATGACGCGGCGCGCGGCTTGATCCTGGCCTTCAAGCATGGCGACCGGCTCGATATGGCGCCGACCTTCGGCCGCTGGCTGGCCCGCATCAGCCGGATGAGCCTGGGCGAGGTTGATCTCATCGCCCCGGTCCCCTTGCATCGCTGGCGGTTATTGGCCCGGCGCTACAATCAGGCGGCGGTGCTGGCCGCGGCGCTGGCCCGGGAGCTTGGCGCTCCCCCTATCCCCGACCTTCTGGCGCGGCGGCGCGCCACGCCATCCCAGGGCGGTCTCGACCGCGCCGCCCGGCGGGCCAATGTGGAAGGCGCTTTCGCCGTGCGCCACCGCCACCGCGCCGCCCTTCAGGGCCGCCGGGTGCTGGTGGTGGATGACGTAATGACCACGGGAGCGACGGTGGACGCCTGCGCTAAAGCCCTGATCCGCCACGGCGCGGCGTCGGTGGCGGTGGCGGTGATCGCCCGCACACCGTTTGCCGACTGAATGAGACTGCCTTTATTTCGCCAACTGGAACTGGATCGACGATACCCAGCCCTTGGCGCCGAGCTCGTCCTCCACTTCCCACATCAGGCCGTCCTTGTTGCCGGTGGGATAAAGGAGGGTGCCGGGGTCCAAGGGCTTAATCGCCGTGGTTTTGGTGCTCGGCCCTTCATAGAGATTGCCGGGCTTGGTCATCTGCACCGCCTGGCGGACATTGGTGGCAGCCGCATCGGTAGAAAGGCCGCCCATCTGGTCCACCAGCTTGGTATAGGCGTCCAGGTAGGCAAGCGCGATCACCTGGCCGATTTCGGTGTTGGCGTAGCCCGAGGCGCCGCCGGCGATCAACGCCCCGCCGGTAAAGAGACCGCCGCCGCCGCCCCAGCCGAGATCGCTTTTCTTGGCTTGTCCCTCGATCGCCGCCAACTGCTCCGACGAGCGGATGTCGGTGATCGACAGCACCACGTTGGCGCTTTTCTTCTTGATATTGATGCCGCCGGCCAGACCGCCCAGCACGCCGCCGCCCAATGCGCCGCCGAGGAGGCCGCCAAAGGCGTTGCCGCCGGAATTCTGGTTTTGCGACACCAGGTCGGGCACCAGCACGTAATCGGCGGCCTTGACCTGGCCCTTGCCGATGTTGGAGCCGACCCGCAGATCGCCGCCCGAGGCCAGCGCCCGCTCCTGCTGCATCATCGCCATGCCCTTGCCGCGATCGACCAGCGAGAAGCAGCCCGATTGCATGACGAAAATCTTCAACAGCGCTTCCGGCGAGCCCAATTGATATTCGGACCACCAGTTACGTTCCGGCTCGGCGATGGCGAGGGCGCCGATTTTCTGGCCGCAACGCGGGATTTCCGCCTGTTTTTGCGCCCGCTCCTTCTGGGCGCTGGCGGCCAGCGCCGGCGCGCCGCCGACCGCGCCGGAAATCGCCAGCGCCAAACTCAACACCCCCGCCCACGCCTTTTTCTGACGGCTCATCTTGCTTATCTCCCAACGTTCATCTGACCCAATAAGACACTCACAAAGTCTACCCCATGTTTCCCGCCGCGCAAAGAGAGGCGTGCCAACGAACGCGCCTTGCGAACCGTCGCCGACCCCCTATATAGAACGGCAATATAATTGTATTCGTTGCGGAAAGTCTGGGCGATGACCAAAGTCGAGATTTACACCAAGTTGATGTGTCCCTATTGCGCCCGCGCCAAGGCGTTGTTGGAGCAAAAAGGCGTTGCTTATCGCGAAATCGACGTCGGCATAAATCCCGACCTGCGGGCGGAAATGGTGGCGCGGGCCAATGGCCGCAATACGGTGCCGCAAATCTTCATCAATGACGCCCACATCGGCGGCTGCGACGATATCCATGCCCTGGACGCGGCGGGCGGGCTCGATCCGCTGCTGCGCCCTTGACCGGCGCTAAGGCCGCTCCCATGCGCGTCGGGCTCCTCCAGCTTACCTCGACGGCGGACCGCGACGCGTCCACCGAGGCGGCGCTCATACTGATCAAGGAAGCGGCCGCCGCCGGCGCGCAATTCGTCTTGACCCCCGAAGGCACGCCCTTTCTCGCCGCCCGGCGGGAAGAGACTTTGGCGCTCGCCCGCGCTGAGACTGAGGAGCCATCTCTGCCACGGTTTCAAAGGGCAGCCCAGGACGCCGGTGTCTGGCTGCTGATTGGCTCCATCCCATTGCGCGACGGTACCTCGGATAAACTCGTCAACCGCTCGTTTCTGATCGCCCCCGATGGCGCCGTACGCGCCCGCTACGACAAAATTCACCTTTTTGACGTTGATTTGGGCGCAGGCCGTACTTACCGCGAATCCGATACCTACCGCGCTGGCGACAAGGCCGTGGTGGCTGACCTGCCGTGGGGCCGCTTGGGCCTGACCATCTGCTATGACGTGCGCTTTCCCCATCTCTACCGCGACCTTGGCCGCTCCGGGGCGGCGCTGATCGCGGCGCCCTCGGCCTTCACCAAATGGACCGGCGAGGCGCACTGGCACGTGCTGCTCAGGGCCCGCGCCATCGAAACCGGGGCCTTCATCCTGGCCCCGGCTCAGGTCGGCGACCATGGCGGCGGCCGTCTGACCTATGGTCACAGCCTGATCGTCGGCCCATGGGGCGAGGTGATGGCCGACGCCGGCGAGACCCCTGGCCTTGTCATTGCCGAGCTTGATCTCCATCTGGTAGAAGAGGCGCGGCGCAAAGTGCCGGCGTGGTCGTGGGATCAACCATACGAATGATCGTTTTTGATTTGAAATGCGGCGCGGGCCATGTCTTTGAGGCGTGGTTCAACAACAGCGAGAGTTATGCGGCGCAAGCGGCCGCCGGCCAGCTCACCTGCCCATCGTGCGGCAATACCGAGATCGTCAAAGCGCCGATGGCGCCCAACATCGCCACCGGCACACCGGCGCCTGAAAAGCCCGCCCTCCCGGCTGCGGCGGCGGGTGCGGCGGTGCACGCCGCCTATGCCGGGCAAGACGTCAAAGCCCACTTTAAGCGCTTCCTGGAGGAGGTTAAAACCCACGTCGAAGAGAACTTCGACTACGTCGGTAAGAAGTTTGCCGAGGAGGCGCGCAAAATTCACTACGGCGAGGAGGAATCGCGGCCCATCTACGGCGAGGCCACGGCCGCCGAATCCGCCGCGCTGCGTGACGAAGGCATCGATTTTGTGGAACTCCCCTTGCTGCGTAAAGCAGACGCCTAAACCGGCGTCGCCACGGCGAAGTAATTGACCGACAAGTCGCGCGGCGACAGCTCCCAGCTGTCGCTGAACGGGCGATAGACCAGGCCTTGCAGACCCGTCAGGCGAAAGCCCGCCCGCTCCAGGGCGTGAGCCAGGGCGGAGGGCTTTTTAAATTTCTGCCAGTCATGGGTGCCCTGGGGCAACCAGCGCAGCACGTATTCCGCCGCCACGATGCCCAGCAAATACGCCTTCATGGTCTGGTTAAGGGTGGAAAGAATGAGCACCCCCTGATCGGCAATCAGCCGCCGGCATTCCTGCAAAAACCTATCCGCATCCGCCACGTGCTCGATCACTTCCAGCGCCAGGATGGCGTCAAACGAGCGATCGGCCGTTAACTCTTCGATGCCGCCTTGTCGGTAATCGATTTCCAAGCCGCCGCCGGCGGCATGGGCACGGGCGACGCTGACCGTTTCCGCGGCGGCGTCGAGGCCGGTGACAGTGGCGCCTAGGCGGGCCATGGGCTCGGCGACCAAGCCGCCGCCGCAGCCGGCGTCCAGCAGGCGCAGGCCGACCAATGGGTGGGGACTGTGATCGTCGCGGCCAAAATGGCGGTTCAAGGTATCGCGGATAAAGCTGACCCGGGCCGGGTTGAGGCGATGCAGCGGCCGAAACGGGCCGTTTTCGTCCCACCACGACGCCGCCACCGCCTGGAAGCGGGCGATATCGTCGGCGTCGATGGTGGCGGTGGTGGGCATTCAGACCTCACAAAAGGAGCCGTAGGCTAGCGCGGGCGGCCATCGCCGGCAAGGCTGCCGGTCGCCCGTTGATGCAGGCTTGCGCCATGCCGCCCTTGGCCTTATGTATACGCCCGGTTTTCGGCGGGGTTTAAAAGATCGGGCCCGCCGCCTCAAAGGGACGCCCAAGCAAGAGTCTTATATGGCGCGAATCGTCATGAAATTCGGCGGCACGTCGGTCGCCAACATCGAGCGCATCCGCAACGTCGCCGAGCGGGTCAAACGCGAAACCGAGGCCGGCAACGAGGTGGCGGTGGTGGTCTCGGCCATGGCCGGCACCACCGACCAACTGGTGGCCTATACCCGCAGCGCCTCCGTCATGCACGACGCCCGGGAGTATGACACCGTGGTCGCCGCCGGCGAGCAGATCACGGTCGGCCTCCTTGCCATCACTTTACAGGACATGGGCATCCAGGCGCGTTCCTGGCTCGGTTGGCAGATCCCCATTCATACCAATGGCGCCCACGGCAGCGCCCGGATCGAGCGCATCGATACCGAAGAGCTGGAAAAACGCTTCAAGATCGGCCAGGTGCCGGTGATCGCCGGTTTCCAGGGCTTGGGTCCCGACAACCGCATCACCACCTTGGGCCGCGGCGGCTCGGATACCTCGGCGGTGGCGGTGGCGGCGGCCTTGCAGGCGGACCGCTGCGACATCTATACCGACGTCGACGGCGTCTATACCACCGATCCGCGGATCGTGCCGCAGGCGCGCAAGCTCGATAAGATCACCTATGAAGAAATGCTGGAGATGGCGTCGTTGGGCGCCAAGGTGCTCCAGACCCGCTCGGTGGAAATGGCGATGAACCATCGGGTGCGCGTGCAGGTCCTTTCCAGTTTCGAGGACAAGCCCGGCACCTTGGTTGTGGATGAGGATGAGATCGTGGAACAGCAAGTGGTCAGCGGCATCGCGTATGCCCGCAATGAAGCAAAAGTGACGCTGATGGGCGTTGCCGACAAGCCCGGCATGGCGAGCGGCATTTTCATGCCGTTGGCGGAAGCCAACATCAACGTCGACATGATCGTGCAGAACGTGTCGGCCGACGGCTTGCGCACCGATTTGACCTTCACCGTTCCCGAAGGCGATCTGGAGCGCGCCGTGGCGGTGATCGAGAAGGCGCGGGAGAGTTTTCCGTTCGACCGCTTGAATGCCGACAAGAACGTGGTCAAGGTATCGGTGATCGGCGTCGGCATGCGCAGCCACGCCGGCGTCGCCGCCACCATGTTCAAGGCGCTGGCGGATAAGGGGATCAACATTCAGGTGATTTCCACCTCGGAGATTAAGATCAGCGTGCTGATTGGCGCTGAGTACACCGAACTGGCGGTGCGCGCGCTGCACAGCGCTTATGGTCTTGATGCCAGCGTCGCTTAATACCTAGGATCTTGATGCCCAACATGAACGCCATCACCCAAGAAACGCCAACGCCCCTGGAAGAGCGGCCCGGCTACGCCCGGCTGCAAAAACTATGGGCGCGGGGTTGCGATTTCCTGGGTGTGAAATTCGCCATCCTGGGCGGCGCCATGACTTGGGTGTCGGAGCGTCATCTGATCTCCGCCATATCGAACGCCGGCGGCTTTGGCGTGCTGGCCAGCGGCAGCATGTCGCCCGACCTGTTGCGCGCCGAGATCGCCGCCACGCAAGCGCTCACCAGCCAGCCGTTCGGCGTCAATCTGATCACCCTGCATCCGCAACTTCTCGACCTCGTCGCTGTCTGCGCCGAGAAGAAGGTGAGCCACATCGTGCTCGCCGGCGGCTTGCCGCCGGGCGACGCCATCGCCCGCATCAAGGCGGCGGGCGCCAAAGTCATCTGCTTTGCCCCGGCCTTGGTGATCGCCAAGAAGCTGGTGCGCTCGGGCGTTGACGCCCTGGTCATCGAAGGTTCGGAAGCCGGCGGCCATATCGGTCCGGTATCCTTGAACGTGCTGGCCCAGGAAATTCTGCCCCATGTACGCGAGGTGCCGATTTTCGTCGCTGGCGGGCTGGCTCGCGGCGAGGCCATCGCCGCCTTCCTGGAGATGGGCGCCGCCGGCGTGCAACTCGGCACCCGCTTTGTTTGCGCCAGCGAATCCATCGCCCATCCCAACTTCAAGCAGGCCTTCATCCGCGCCGCCGCCCGCGAGGCGGTGCCGTCGGTGCAGGTCGATCCGCGCTTTCCGGTGATTCCGGTGCGGGCGCTGCGCAACGCCGCCAGCGACAAGTTCATGGCGGTGCAGCGCGAGGTGATCGCCCAATTCGAGACGGGCGAACTGAGCAAGGAAGAAGCCCAACTTAAAATCGAACATTTCTGGGCCGGCGCATTGCGGCGGGCGGTGGTTGACGGCAATATAGAAGAAGGCTCGCTGATGGCTGGGCAAAGCGTCGGCATGGTGACGAAAATTCAGCCGACCGCGGACATTATCGCCGAACTCGTCGAGCAGGCCGTGGCTTACCTTGAACGATAGGGCCTGTTGACATTCATCACATGAGCCGCGATGGGAGCTAAAATGGCCATATGGAAGAAGAAAAGCGAAGGGCGTATCGGCAATACGGCCGAGCTTTTCGACGCACCAGATGGCCATTTTCGCCCCACCCCAAAAGGGGCGCGGCGGATTTGGCCATCCAGGACGTCGCCGGGCTTGCCCGATGCCCCACATCGCGCTTCACCCGGCTCCTGCTGGACTGACCAAATCCGCCAGCGTCACGGCCACGCGATGAATGTCAACAGGCCCTAGCAATCGACGGCTACCATAACGCTAAAATCGTCGACGGAGACCGAGCCAGTGAACGTGACGACCGGCGGTCCGCGCATTCTTCTTCGCCGCCTGCGCGAAACCATGGCCAGCGCCGCGCCGGCGGAAAAGCGCCTGGATGAAGTCACGCGCCTGATTGCCGCCAACATGGTGGCGGAAGTGTGCTCGATTTATATCGCCCGCGGCGGCGAGGTGTTGGAGCTCTTCGCCACCGAAGGCTTGAAAAAAGAGGCCGTGCATCAAACCCGGCTGCGCTTTCGCGAGGGATTGGTGGGCGAGATCGCCGCCAGCGGCCTGCCGCTCAACCTTTCCGACGCGCAGGCTCACCCCAGCTTCGTCTATAAGCCGGAGACCGGCGAGGAAATCTTCCACTCGCTGTTGGGCGTGCCGATTTTGCGCGCCGGCCGGGTGATCGGCGTGCTGGTGGTGCAAAACCGCACCCGCCGTCACTACACCGAGGAGGAGGCCGAGGCGCTGCAGACGGTGGCGATGGTGATCGCCGAATTCGTCGCCTCGGGCGAGCTCGTCAGTCCCAGCGAAGCGCCGGCGGCGACGCTGGAGCGGGCGGCCACGCCCAGCTTCGAAGTCACGCCGTTGGCCGAGGGCATCGCCATCGGCCGCGCCGTGCTCCATGAACCCATCGTCGAGATCAAGGCCCATATCGCCCAGGATCCGGAGCTGGAGCGCGCCCGGCTCGACCAGGCATTCATCGCGCTGCACGCCCAGTTGGAGGAGATGGCGTCGGCCCATGACATGGCGGTGGGCGAACACCGGGAAATCTTCGACGTCTACCGCATGCTGGCCGCCGACGAGGGCTGGCGGCGACGGATCGCTGACGCCATCGAGGGCGGCTTGACCGCGGAAGCAGCGGTGGAGCGGGTGCAGGTGGAAAACCGCTCCCGCCTGATGCGCACCCTGGACCCTTACCTGCGCGAGCGGCTGGCTGATTTCGACGACCTTTCCAACCGCTTGGTGCGCCACCTGGTGGGCAAGGGCGCCACCTCTGCCAGCGAAGTCCTGCCCGATGACGCCGTTATCCTGGCGCGCGCCATGGGCCCGGCCGAATTGTTGGAATACGACCGCAGCAAATTAAAGGCGGTGGTCTTGAAGGAAGGCTCCAATACCGCACATGTGACCATCGTGGCGCGGGCGTTGGGCATTCCTTTGGTCGGCAACGCCGGCGACGTCATCGACCGCATCGCCAGCGGCGAACAGATCATCGTCGACGGCGAAGCGGGTTGGATCTACATCTCGCCGGCCAGCGAAATCATCCAGTCCTACCAGCAGACCATCACCGCCCGTACGGCGCGGGTGGCGGCCTACGCGGCGCTCAAAGACGCCCCGGTGGAGACCGTCGATGGGGTGACGATCGAGCTCTCCGTCAATGCCGGCCTGACCCTCGACATGCCGCATCTGGAAGCCACCGGCGCGGCGGGCATCGGCCTGTTTCGCACCGAATTTCAGTTCATGGTCAGCGCGCAGATGCCGAAGCTCGACACCCAGACGGTGTTTTACAAGCAGATTCTCGATGCCGCCGGGACGCGCCCGGTGGTGTTTCGCACCCTCGACATCGGCGGCGACAAGCCGGTGGCGTTTCTTGCCCGCGACGCGGAGGAAAATCCCGCCATGGGCTGGCGGGCGATCCGCGTCGCTCTCGATCGGCCGGTGCTGTTGCGCTATCAGTTGCGGGCGCTCCTGGAGGCCGCCGCCGGGCGCTCCCTCAACCTGATGTTCCCCATGGTTACCGAGGTTGCCGAATTCGTGGCGGCGCGGGGGATCCTGGAGAAAGAGGTGGCGCGGCGGCGGGAGCTGGGCAAGGAACTGCCGCAAAGCCTGCGGGTCGGCTGCATGATCGAGGTGCCGGCGTTGGCCTGGCAGCTGGACCGCTTATTGCCGCTCGTCGATTTCGTATCCCTGGGCAGCAACGACTTGATGCAATTCTTCTTCGCCACCGACCGCAGCAACCCCAAGGTGGCCGGACGTTATGACCTTCTCTCCCCCGCAGCGATGGGATTTATCAAGCATATAGTCGCGGTATGCGAGCGTCACGGTAAGCCCGTAACGCTCTGTGGCGAGCTTGGGGGCAAGACCCTGGAGGCGATGACGCTCATTGGCTTAGGGTTGCGGCGGCTGTCGGTGTCGCCGGCCTCCATCGGCCCCATCAAGGTGATGGTGCGCAGCCTGCGACTCGGGGTGCTGACGGCCTATCTCGACCATATCTTGCAGTTGAGCGACCATAGTTTAAGAGGCCGACTCACGGACTTTGCCCGTGATCATGGCGTGATTCTCTAGGTTTTTCCCCCTATTCCTTTAAATTCCTCACGAAAATCAATTTCATATTGACTCTACGGTTTAACGTCTTGTTGACTCCGAAGGAGTAATCATCGGTATTGGCGAGCTTTTTTGCGTCCCCTTGTTGGGCCGCCGCCCGTCGATTTTTTCGGGCATGCTGCCGATGTCGATCATCGTGCACAAAAACAGGAGGGGAAACCTGCAGCCACGGGTAACCGAGGATGAGTATGATGGCTGAGATCAATACCCCTGCGGCGCTGGAACCCGCCGCCATAGAATTGCCGCCCTGCGAGCCTATCGGGCCGCAGCTGCGCGCGGCGCGCCAGGCGCGCGGCGATAAACCGATCGCCGACATCGCGCTAGAGCTGCGCATCCGTCAGCACCTCTTGGAAGCGCTGGAAAACGATGATTACAGCGCGTTTCCCGGCTTGGTCTACGCCGTCGGCTTTTTGCGCACCTATGCCGACTATTTAGGCCTTGATTCCCGCGAACTGGCCGAGCGGCTGCGCCGCTCGCAGCAGGCGCAAAGCATTGATGCGGCGCTGATTTTCCCCGAGCCCCTGGAAGATTCCCGGATGCCCCGGCGGTGGCTGGCGGTGGCCGCCTCGCTGCTCTGCCTGATGGTCTATGGCGCCTGGTACGCCTTTTCCTCGCGCGGCGAGGACGCTTTCGAGGCGGTGCCCAAGGTCGGCGCCGAGTTGGCCGTCTCGGCCGCCCAGAGCTCAGATGCCAAGCCAGCCGCCCTGGCCCAAGCGGAGGAGCCGCGCTCGGTGCTGGCCCTGGCCAGCGCTGAAGCTGCGCCGGCCCCCGTGGTGCGTCTGGCCAGCGTCGAGCTGCCGGCAACGGCTTCCCCGGCAGCCCGGCAGCAACCGTCGCAGTTGGTCTTGAAAGCGCGGCATGACGCCTGGGTGCGGATCGAGGGGCCTGATCATAAACCCATCGTCGATAAGGTGTTGCGGGCGGGCGAAGCCTATGACGCGCCGAGCGGACCCGGCGTTAAATTGATGACCGGCAACGCCGGCGCGCTCGATGTGGTGGTCAACGGCAAGGTCTTGGGCGCGCTTGGCCCCGAGGGCGCCATTCGCCGCGATATCCGCCTCGCCGATCTGCAAAATGGGCCTGCCGCCCTCGAATAGCCGACCGCGCTTTCTCCTTGCCATCGCCGGCCCTTTCCCCCATGTTATGGCCCCGCCGGGCGCGCGCCCGTTAGAGCATGGGCCTCTATGACCATTCGACCCTATCGTCAGATCATTCGCCGTAAATCCCGGCAAATCCATGTCGGCTCGCTGGCCGTGGGCGGCGACGCCCCGATCAGCGTGCAATCCATGACCAACACGCTGACCTCCGACGCCCGCGCCACCATCGACCAGATCCGCGGGCTGGAAGAGGCGGGGGTGGATGTCGTCCGCGTCTCCTGCCCCGATGAGGGGTCGACGGCGGCATTGGCCGAGATCGTGCGCGCCGCCAAGGCGCCGATCATCGCCGATATCCATTTCCACTATAAGCGCGCCATCGAAGCGGCCAAGGCGGGCGCCGCCTGCCTGCGCATCAACCCCGGCAACATCGGCTCGCCCGAGCGCGTGCGCGAGGTGGTGCAGGCGGCCAAGGATCATGGCTGCTCGATGCGGATCGGCGTCAATGCCGGCTCGTTGGACAAGCATCTGCTGGAAAAATACGGCGAACCGTGCCCGGAAGCGTTGGTGGAAAGCGCGCTGGAGCATGCGCGGATCTTGGAGGACAATGACTTTTTCGAATTCAAGATCAGCGTCAAGGCGTCCGACGTCTTTCTCGCGGTGGCCGCCTACCAGGGCCTGGCCGAGGCCTGCGATTACCCCTTGCATCTCGGCATCACCGAAGCGGGGGGCTTGCGCACCGGTACAGTGAAATCGGCGATCGGCATCGGCGCGCTTCTGTGGGCCGGCATCGGCGACACCATCCGGGTGTCGCTGTCCGCCGAGCCGGTGGAGGAGGTCAAGGCGGGATTTGAAATCCTCAAGGCGCTCGACATCCGCCATCGCGGCGTGCGCATCGTCTCCTGCCCCACCTGCGCCCGCCAGGCCTATCCCGTCATCCAGACAGTGGAAATACTGGAAAAGCGCCTCGCCCACATCACCACGCCGTTGAGCCTGTCGATCATCGGCTGCGTCGTCAACGGCCCCGGCGAAGCGCGCGAGACCGACATCGGCTTGACCGGCGGCGGCCAGGGCAATCACATGATTTATCTCTCGGGCATCGCTGATCATAAGATTGACGACGCGCGCCTGATCGACCATATCGTCGAGCTGGTGGAGAAGCGCGCGGCGGAAATCGAAGCCAGCGCGCAAAATCTCGCCAAGGCTTCCTAAGATATGGTTGTCTGTGGCATGACTTCACAAGATATAACGTTTACTCATGTCATCCCCACGCAAGCGGGGATCCAGTTTCTAATTACGGCATGTGAATTCCCGCTTGCGCGGGAATGACGGCATGCCCTGAAGTTAGTGGAGAATTTTTCTTGGCGGCGCGGTTGCAATCGGTTCGCGGCACCCATGACATCCTGCCCGAGGAAGCGCGAAAATTCCGCCGTGTGGTGGAAACCTTTCGCGCCGTCGCCGAACGCTACGCCTTCGGCGAAATCGCCACGCCGATTTTCGAATTCACCGAGGTGTTCAGCCGCTCGCTTGGCGAAGCCACCGACGTGGTGACCAAGGAAATGTACACCTTCACCGACCGCTCCGGCGATAGTATTACACTACGTCCCGAATACACCGCCGGCATCGCCCGCGCCTTTTTATCAAACGGCCTGCAACAGGAAACGCCGTGCCGCTTTTACGCCTGGGGTCCGATGTTTCGTCACGAGCGGCCGCAAAAAGGCCGCTTGCGCCAGTTCCATCAGCTTGACGTGGAGATCATCGGCGTCGCCGAAGCGCAGGCCGATGTTGAATTGCTGGCCTTGGCCTATGATCTTTTAAGCGAGCTTGGCGTTGCCGACAAAGTGACGCTGGAACTGAATACGCTCGGCGATCACGAAAGCCGCGCCCGCTATCGCGATGCCTTGGTCAAATATTTTTCGGCGCATGTCTCAACCTTGAGCGAAGACAGCCGTGCGCGGCTCGACAAGAATCCGCTGCGCATTCTGGATTCCAAGGATGCGGGTGACCGGGCGATCATCAACAACGCGCCGCTGTTTACCGATTATTTGAACGAGGCATCGCTGGCGTTCTTCGCCGATGTTAAGCGCGGACTGGAGGCGCTGCATATTCCCTATAAAGTCAATCCCCGTCTGGTGCGTGGGCTTGATTATTACACCCACACCGCGTTTGAGTTCACTACCGAGGCCCTGGGCGCGCAAGGCACGGTGCTGGCCGGCGGCCGCTACGACGGCTTGATCGAGGAGTTGGGCGGCCCAGCCACCCCCGGCGTCGGTTGGGCCAGCGGCATTGAACGATTATCCATGCTCATCGGCGATCTTGAGCCGGGGCCGCGGCCCATCGCCGTCATTCCGGTGGGCGCGGCGACCCAGGAGGTGGCGCACATCATCGCCCACGACGCGCGCCGCGCCGGCCATATCGTTGACATGAGCTATCGCGGCAACATGGGCAAGCGCTTGACGCGCGCCAATAAGCTGCGCGCCCGCGCCGCCGTCATCGTCGGCGAGGACGAGTTGGCGCGCGGCGTCATCGTCATTCGCGATCTGGATGCCGGCACGCAAACGGAAGTGCCGCGCGATCGTCTCGTCGCCGCGCTTGACGCCTTTCGCTAAGGGTCGCGTCTCATGATTCCCGCTGAACGTCTCAAGCAGCTCGTCGAGCGTCATCAGTATCTGGAACACGTGATGGCCGAGGGCGGCGTCATGACTGGCGAGGCGTTCGCCAAAACCTCCAAGGAATACGCCGATCTCACGCCCATCGTCGAGGCGGCGAAAAATATGCAAAAGCTGCAAGGCGAAATCGCCGATCTGGAAGCGATGCTGGCCGACAAGACCACCGATGCGGGATTGCGCGCACTGGCCGAGGATGAGCTGCCGGTCTTGAAGGCGCAGCTGCCGGAGCTGGAACGGCAGATGCAAATCCTGCTGCTGCCGAAGGACGCGGCGGACGAGAAGAACGCCATCCTCGAAATCCGCGCCGGCACCGGCGGCGAGGAAGCGGCGTTGTTCGCCACTAATCTTTACCGCATGTACGAACGCTACGCCGCGCTGCAAGGCTGGAAGTTCGAACCCATGAGCCTGTCGCCGAGCGATTTGGGCGGCATCAAGGAAGCCATTGTGTCGGTATCCGGCAAGGGCGTGTTCGCGCGGCTAAAATACGAATCCGGCGGCCATCGCGTGCAGCGGGTACCGGAAACCGAAGCCGGCGGGCGCATTCACACCTCGGCCGCCACCGTCGCCGTGCTGCCGGAAGCGGAAGAGGTCGATATTCACATCGACGACAAGGATTTGCGCATCGACGTGTTCCGCTCCAGCGGACCCGGCGGCCAATCGGTCAACACCACCGACAGCGCGGTCCGGATCACCCACTTGCCCACCGGCCTGGTGGTGCAGCAACAGGATGAAAAGTCGCAGCACAAGAACAAGGACAAGGCCTTAAAAGTCTTGCGGGCGCGATTGTATGAAATGGAACGCTCGCGCCAGGAAGCGGAGCGCGCCGCGGCGCGTAAAGGTCAGGTCGGCACCGGCGACCGCTCCGACCGCATCCGCACCTATAACTTTCCGCAAGGCCGCGTCACCGATCACCGCATCAATCTGACGCTTTATAAGCTTGAACAAGTGCTCGCCGGCGAGGCGCTGGATGAACTCATCGGCGCGCTCATCGCCAGCGACCAGGCCGAACAGCTCGCCGCGTTGGAGGCGGTTGACTGACCCTTCATGGCCACGGTGCGCGATATCATCGCCGAGGCGACGCGGGACTTGACCGCGGCGGGTGTCGAGTCTGCCCGCGGCGACGCCTTGCTGCTGCTGGCCGCCGCCAAGGGCTGCGAACGAGCAGCGCTGATCACCGATCCGCAGCGCGAGGTATCGGCCGCCGTGCTCGACGTCTTCAATGCTTTGCTGGCGCGGCGGCGCGCCCGCGAGCCGATCTCCCATATCCTGGGCGAGCGGGAGTTCTGGAGCCTGCCGTTTCGCGTCAGCGCGGCGACGCTCGCACCGCGTCCTGACAGCGAGACGGTGGTCGAGGCGGCATTGGCCCAGGTTGCCGAGCGCGCCGCGCCGCTACGGCTGTTGGATCTGGGGACCGGCACCGGCTGTCTGCTGCTGTCGCTCCTCTATGAGCTGCCCAACGCCAGCGGCGTCGGCATCGAGAAAAGCCCAGCGGCGGCGGCGGTGGCCGGCGAGAACGCCCGTCGCCTGGGGCTTGACCACCGTGCCCGCATCGTCGTTGGCGATTGGACCGGCGCGCTGAAGGACGCCGACGTATTCGATCTTATCGTCTCCAACCCGCCCTACATCGCGCTTTCCGACAAGGCGGCGCTGCCGCCGGAAGTGGCGCTTTACGAGCCGGCGGAGGCGCTTTTCGCCGGCACGGACGGGCTCGACGCCTATCGCATTCTTCTGCCTTTATGCGCCCGCCATCTGACGCCCGGTGGCATCGTGGCGCTGGAGCTGGGGGCCGGGCAGCGGCCGGCGGTGGCGGCCCTGGCGAGCGCCCAAGGCTTTGAAATCGTTGACTGTCAGCGCGACCTTGGCGGCATCGAGCGGGCGCTGGTGTTACGGAAAGAAGCGGGAAATTTATGCGGCAGTGCAAAATAACGGTTGGAAAATGGCGGCGTGCGCGTTAGTCTACGCCCGGCAAAAGGTGATTTGCGTGGCGCCGCTTATAATGGGGCGCCCCCATCAGCCAGCAACACATTGCGATCAAAGATGAAACAGCCTCGACATCCGTCTTGAGCGGGTCGCATCTCGCCCGCGTTCGGATCGTGCGCAAACCATAAATTATCTGGCAAGGTACGCAGTCGTTCATGAGAAAAGGACAAAATCCACGCCGCGGCAGAGGCCGCAACGGGTCCATGCGGCCCATGGGCCACGGTGGCGGCCATCGTCACGGCAACGGACAGGGCAACGGGCAGGGCCAGTCCCACCAACAGCACGGCCAAGGGCGGCATCGCCGCAATCTGGGTGCGCTCAACCGCCAGTTCGATAGCAACGGCCCGGAGGGCAAGGTGCGCGGCACCGCGGTGCAGTTGTACGAACGCTACAAGGCGGCCTCACGGGAAACCCACGCCAGCGACCCGATCTTGTCGGAAGCCTACGGCCAGTTCGCCGATCATTACTACCGTGTAGCGGCGGAAAACGGCGCTTTCGATTTCGACAGCCAGCAGCGCCGCGATATGGCCGAGCGCAGCGGTGACGGCGCGGATGACGGCGGCGAGATGGACTTTGCCGAACCGGCGGTAGCGGAAGCGCCGCCACCGCCACCGGCGCCGACTACGCCCCAGCCGCCCGTCGTTGGGCTCAATGACGGCGTCTTGCGCACGGTGGCGGCCCGGCCTGCCGTTCAGCCGTCGCTGTTGAGCAATCTTGATCAACCGGTAGCACCGACTGCGCCGGCCGTCGAAGTCACGCCGCCGATATTGGCCGATACTCCCTTGGAGAGCGATGCCGAACCGGGCGTCAAACGGCCGCGCGGACGGCCGCGCAAAATCGTCGAAGCGCCGCTCTTGGCGCAACCGGAAGAGCCGGCCTTTGCGACGGAAGCCGATGCCGATGGCGCCGAACCGGCCGCCGCGCCGCGCCGTCGCGGCCGGCCGCGCAAGGTACCGGTCACCGATCCAACGGTCTGATCAACCGCGTCCAAGCGGAATAGAGAAAAAATCGTATTTTTCACTGTCATCCCAGCTTTCGCGAGGATGAAGATCACACATTGAAAGCGGATATGCCTGACCGCAATTTACTCTAACTGAGCGCCACGGCGCCCATGGCGATGAATTTTTCCCGCCGCAATTGACGCAGCTTGTCGGGCGACAAGTCCACCAGGTCATTCAAGGCCCGCTCGATGGCGTCGCCCAGGGATTTGACCGCCGCCGCCTTGTTGCGCTGGGCGCCGCCCACCGGTTCGGACACAATCTCGTCGATTACTTTGAGTTTCAAGAGATCCTGAGCGGTGATTTTCAATGCCTCGGCCGCCTCCTTGGCCTTATCCGCCGTGCGCCACAGGATCGAAGCGCAGCCTTCCGGAGAAATCACCGAATAGATGGCGTGCTCGAACATCAGCACGCGATTGCCCGAGGCCAGCGCCACCGCGCCGCCCGAACCGCCCTCGCCGACGATTACCGACACCAGGGGCGTGCCCACCGACAGGCAGGTTTCGGTGGAGCGGGCAATGGCTTCCGCCTGCCCCCGCTCCTCGGCCCCGACGCCGGGATAAGCGCCCGGGGTATCGACGAAGGTGACGATGGGCAGCTCGAAGCGTGCCGCCATTTCCATCAGCCGAATCGCCTTGCGGTAGCCTTCCGGCCGCGCCATGCCGAAATTGTGGCGGATGCGGCTTTGCGTGTCCTCGCCCTTCTCGTGGCCGATGACCATCACCGAGCGGCCACGAAAACGGCCGATGCCGCCGCTGATGGCCGGATCGTCGGCAAACGCCCGGTCGCCGGACAGCGGCATGAAATCCTGAATAAGGCCCTGTACATAGTCGGGAAAATGCGGCCGGTCGGGATGGCGGGCGACCTGGGTTTTCTGCCACGGCGTGAGCTTGGCGTAGGTAGCCTTCAACAGCTTTTGCAGCTTGACTTCAAGCCGGCGAATTTCTTCCTCGACGCTAACCCCGCTGCCCGGCGACATCGCCTTCAGCTCGCGGATTTGGCCTTCAAGCTCGGCAATGGGCTTCTCGAAATCGAGAAAAGCGATCATAGGTTGTGAACTTACCCCGATGGCCCGCCACAAGCCGGGCTTTTTGCAAACCCCGGCACGCTAATGTGCCGCCTTACCCTTGTCAATCTTGCGCCCCTTGGCCAGGGGATGGGCGGATTCCACCAGCGCCCGCATCCGCTCGGCAAGCACATGGGTGTAGATCTGGGTGGTGGAAATATCGGCATGGCCCAGCATCTTCTGTACCGCCCGCAGGTCCGCGCCGTGGGCCAGCAAGTGAGTGGCGAAGGCGTGGCGCAGGGTGTGGGGCGACAGGGTCTTGCCCTTCAGTCCGGCGCTGCCGGCCAAATCCTTCAACAGAAGTGCGAACTGCTGGCGCGTGAGGTACCCCGCCGCGGCGCGGGAGGGGAACAGCCAGGGACTTTTTTTATAGGGCGTGGCGGCGCGCAATGGCAGATAGCGGGCTATGGCGTCGCGGGCGCGCTCCGACAACGGCACCCCGCGCTCCTTGCCGCCTTTGCCGCGCACGAACAAAAATGGCCGGCCGGCGGCCACCGCCGTGACCGGCAGCGACACCAGCTCGCTGACCCGCAGGCCAGTGGCGTAGAGCACCTCCAATAGCGTCAGCAGGCGCTCGGCGCGAAACGCCTCAGCCGGCGTTTCCGCCGTGGCCACTGCCGCCGCGGCGGCGTCCAACAAGCGCTCGACATCGCCTTCGCTGAGGATTTTCGGCAGCGGACGGCCACGGCGCGGGCTGTCGAGGGTAGCGGTGGGATTGTCGGCGCGGATCGTCTCGCCGTAGAGGAATTTATAGAACTGACGCAGGCTGGAGGTGCGCCGCGCGGCGGTGGCGGCGCCGAAGCCCTGTTCAGCCAGCGCCGCCAGATAGCCGCGCCAATCGGCGTCCGTTGCCGACTTGAAATTGCCGCCGCGCCCTTTGAGGTACTGCGCGGCGTGGGCAAGATCGCGGCGGTAGGCCTCGACGCTGTTTCGCGCCATGCCGCGCTCGGCCATCAGCATTTCCAGGAAGCTTTCGATCAACAGCGCGTCGTCGCCCATCTTAAAAGCCGCGGGCGACCAGCGCCTCGATCGCCAGTCGGCGGGCGTCGGCCTCCAGCCCCACGTCCTTCAGCGCGCGCACCACCGAGGCCATGAGAAGCGGCGGCGTGGCCGCCGGCCCCCCTTTGGCGCAGACGATGGCGGCGGACAGCACCGTTTCGCCCACCCGGCCGCCGGCCGCGGCCTCGATCATGCCGGTCCATATGGGATCGCTGGGCGGCGCTTCAGCGCGGGCGGCGGCATCGCCGCTCAACCCCGCCCAAGCAATCTCCGGCACCGCATAGCCCAGGGCCTCGAGAAGGGTAAACAGCGTCAACTCCTGCTGTCGGCGCGCATCCTCATCCAGCGCCTGCCGGTTCTGCCGCCACAAATCGAGGATCTCCGGTGAGAAGGAGGCCGCGTCCGCGGCGGCGCCGACGATCGCCAGCGGCCACAGATCGATCAGCGTCGCGGTGGCCTTGCCGTCGCCGCCGCTGGCCGTCGCGCGCAGCGCCGCATACCACAGGGCGGCCTCTTGCGACCGGCCGGCCAACAGCAGCAGGCGGGTGATATCCGCCGCCGCCGGCAAGGTCTCCGGCGTTGGCGCAATCTCGGCCACAGCGTCGGCAACGAGGTAGGCGAGGGCCGGCAAGGCGCGCTGAGACGCCGCCAGGAGCGATGCCGCCTGCACCATGCGGGCGCGCTCCGCGCCATTGTTTGCGGCAACGATCCCCTGGTAGAGGAGCGCATCGGCGAGCGCAGGGGGCAGCTCGGCGGCGATCAACGCCGCGCCAATACGGTCAAGCTTGGAGAACGGCGCGGCGGCGTAGATCTCGCGCAGACGATCGGCGGGCATGCCGCCCAACTCGGCCACCGCGCGGGCCGCCTGCAGCCGCTTCTCGATGGCCAAGGCCGGCGTCGCCGCCAGCTTGGCCAGCACCAGCGGTGCGGCATCGTCCAGCGTATCCTCGGGCAGCGCCGCGCCCTGCTCCAGCGCCATGGCCAGCACCAGCGGCGACGCCGAGCGCAGGCTTTTGAGCTTGACGAGCGCGTCCGACGGCTGCAGCCGGGCGTTCAGCAATTGATAGAAGGTCGGATCGTCTACCGCCGTTTCCTGCAACAGCTCGATGGCGAGCGCCGCCCCGGCGCGGTCGCCGCTGAGCGCCCGGCAAAAGGCCAACAGCTTCAGCCATTCGGCGTCGGCAGTGCGACCGACCTGGTCGCTGGCGGTTATGCAGGCCTCCTCGAAATCCTCGCCCAGCAAGAGGGCGGTGGTCTTGAGGCGCACCATCTCGTCATCCTCAAGCTCCCGCCCGACGCGGCCCGCCAGCGCCGTCAGGCCGCCGAGATCGCCGCGCGCCGCCAATAGCCGCAACCGCGCCGCGATCACCGTCCGTTCGGCATCGCCAGCTTGCGGCGTCAAGGGCGCCGCCGACAATAGCAGGCGGCGGTTGAGATCATGGAGAGCCGGCGAGCCCTGGGCGATGGGCAGATTGGGCAACAACGTCGTCACCGTGGCGGGCGGCGTATCCCGCCACAGCGTGTCGTCAAACCCGCCGCTGCCGGCATCCAGGATGCCGAGACGCACGGCGCTGCCCTGGGTCAAGCTACCGGTCTCCACCAGCGGCCGGCTGCCGCTATCGGCGGGGGACGCCGCGTCCTCGGCCAGCGCCGGCGGCAGGATTGAGCGCGGCGCGCCGGGCGGCGCTTCCTGCGCCAGGGCCGGCAGGGCGAGGGTAAAGGCCAGAGCCGAGAGAGCCGCCCTGAGCCTACTCGGGAAAGGCGTCATCCGGCAGCACCTTTTCCACTTTCTGGCTCGGCGCGGGAATGTCCCAGTACAGCAAGAACACAGCGCCGCCCCCGATTACCAGCAGAAGCAAGACAAAGATCACTAGCCACAGACGACCCATTTTGCGATACCTATTTCCCGATGGCTGCAGTGGTTGAAAGGACTGCGACAGGGTTGCTACCCGCCGCAAGATGGTCTTGAGATTATAGCGAGGCTCTTGGGGCGGGCAACGGCTCAATGGCCTCGCCGCCCCTGGAAAAGACGCTAGCACCTATGTAATCATGGCCGCAGCTTGACGGCGGCAGTCGCCGGAAAAACTTGAGAACTCCTGTGAAACAGTCGCTTGCCGCAGTTATGGACAACACTGACCCCGACCGCAAATCCGCCGTCAAGCTCCTCCACAAGCTTGATCGTTCGGTGGTGCTGGTGGGTCTGATGGGAGCCGGCAAGACCACCATTGGCCGGCGACTGGCGGCGCGGCTCGGCGTGCCTTTCGTCGATACCGACGCCGAGATCGAGGCGGCGGCGGGCCGCACGGTGTCGGAGATCTTCGCCGATTTCGGCGAGGCCGAGTTCCGCCAGGGCGAACGGCGGGTCATCGCCCGGTTGTTGAAGGAACGGCCGCAGGTGCTGGCCACCGGCGGCGGCGCTTTCATCGATCCCAAGACCCGTGCGCGCATCAAGGAGGTTGGCCGTTCGGTGTGGCTGAAGGCGCCGGTCGATCTGCTGGTTGAACGCACCGCGCGGCGCAACACCCGGCCGCTGTTGAATACCGGCGATCCCCGCCAGACGTTGGAACGTCTGGCCAGCGAGCGTTATCCCATCTACGCCGAGGCGGACATTACGGTGGAAAGCGGCAGCGGTCCCCATGACAACGTCGTCGACGCCATCATCCGCGCGCTGAACGCCGCCATGAGCGCCGCCCAATGACCGCCATTGCCGCCGTCAGCCAAGAAATCGTGCGCGTCGGCTTGGGCGCGCGCGGTTATGATATCATCGTCGGTCCCGGCATCTTGAAGGATGCCGGACGCTATGTGGCGCCGCTGCTCACGCAACGCCGCACCGTCATCGTCAGCGATGAGACGGTGGCGCGCTTGCATCTTGATGTTTTGATCGCCGGCTTGCGACGAGAAGGCATCGCCGCCGAAACGGTGACCGTGCCGCCGGGCGAGGGATCGAAATCCTTCGCCGGCTTGGAGACGCTCATTGATCGCCTGCTGTCGCTCGCCGTCGAGCGCGGCGACGTGATCATGGCCTTGGGCGGCGGCGTTATCGGCGATCTTACCGGCTTTGCCGCCAGCATCTTGCGGCGCGGCGTCGATTTCATTCAAGTGCCGACCACCTTGCTGGCGCAAGTCGATAGCTCGGTGGGCGGCAAGACCGGCATCAACACCCGCCATGGCAAGAACCTGGTGGGCGCCTTCCATCAGCCCCGTCTGGTGTTGGCCGATATCGACGCGCTCACTACCCTGCCGGCGCGGGAATTGCGCGCCGGTTACGCCGAGGTGGTGAAATACGGCCTTCTCGGCGATGCGGTGTTCTTCAACTGGCTCGAAGCCCATGGCCAAAAGGTGCTGGCGCTGGAGCCGGCGGCGGTGATGCGCGCGGTGGTCGCCAGTTGCCGCATGAAGGCGGATATCGTCGCCGAGGATGAGCGCGAGGCGGGACGGCGCGCGCTCCTTAATCTCGGCCATACCTTCGGCCATGCGCTGGAAGCGGAGTTGGGATTTTCCGACCGGCTGCTGCATGGCGAGGCGGTGGCCGCCGGCATGGTGTTGGCGTTCGAGCTTTCCGTGCGCCTCGGTCTTTGCCCCGCTTCCGACGCGACGCGGGTGCGTCAGCATTTGCAAGCCGCCGCCTTGCCGGTCACGGCCAGCGACATCGGCGCGCCGCTTGGCGTTGACGCCCTGCGCCGCCATATGGATCAGGATAAAAAAGTCGCCGGCGGGCGTTTGACGTTCGTGCTCGCCCACGGCATCGGTCGGGCGTTTTTAAGCCGCGACGTGCCGGAAGACGCGCTGCGGCAAACCCTGACCGCTTTTGTGGAGGCGTAAAGCCCGCTCTTAAGCCATGGACACGCCCATCATCTTTTCCATCATCGCCATCTGCGCCCTTCTCTTCCTATCGGCGTTTTTTTCCGGCTCGGAGACGGCGCTGACCGCCGCGTCGCGGGCGCGCATTCATCACTTGAGCCGTGAAGGATCGCGCCGCGCCGTCGCCGTGCGCCGTCTTATCCAGCACAAGGAATCGTTGATCGGCGCGCTGCTTTTGGGCAACAATCTGGTCAACATCACCGCCTCGGCCCTGGCCACCAGCGTGTTCATCCACTTGTTCGGCGACGCCGGCGTGGCCTATGCCACCATCGCCATGACGGCGCTGGTGCTGATTTTTTTGGAAGTGCTGCCCAAGACTTACGCTATTTCCAATCCCGATCACTTGGCGCTGGCGGTGGCGCCTTATGTGCTCACCATAACCCGCTTATTCGCCCCCGTCGTCAATGGCGTGCAGCGCATCGTGCGCTTGACGTTGCGTCTCTTTGGCATTGATATCTCGGCGCAACAGAACGTGCTTTCCGCCCATGAGGAAATCCGCGGCATGGTCGAGCTGCACGCCAGCGAAGGCGGCCTTATCAAAGCCCATCGTGATATGCTGGGCAGCATTCTTGATCTCGATGAGGTGACGCTCGACGAGGTGATGATCCACCGCAGCAACATCACCGCCATCGATGCCGACGAGCCGATCGATGTCTTGTTTGAACAAATTGTCGCCTGCCCCTATACCCGGTTGCCGTTATGGCAGGATAATCCCGATAACATCATTGGCGTGATCAACGTCAAGGATGTCTTGCGCGCCTATCGCACCTCTAAAGGCGATTTAACGGCGATCGATATCCGCACGCTGGCGACAGCGCCCTGGTTTGTTCCTGAAACCACAACTTTACGCGAACAATTGGGCGCCTTTCTTGACCGGCACGCGCACCTGGCGCTGGTGGTGGATGAATATGGCGCGCTGATGGGCATGGTGACGCTGGAAGACATCCTGGAGGAAATCGTCGGCGACATTACCGACGAGCACGACCGCCTGATGTCCGGCGTGCGGCGGCGGCCGGACGGTAGCGTTGCGGTGGACGGCACGGTGCATATCCGCGAGCTTAATCGCAAAATGGATTGGTCGCTGCCGGACGAAGAAGCTGCCACCGTCGCCGGCCTGGTGCTGCATGTCGCCGAACGTATTCCCAATCCCGGCGATGCGTTCGAGGTCAACGAGTTCAAACTGGAAGTGCTGCGCCGCCAACGCAATCAGATCACCTCGGTGCGCATCACGCCGCCGCCCAAGCCGGTGGCGACGCACGGTGACGATATTTGATTTATTTCTCGTCGAGAATCGCCGTCAGACGATCCAACTGATCGTCATTGAGCTTGGCCACATCGCGCGCCAGGCGATTGACCATGAGCGTCGCCTTGGGGCTCAAGCCGGCGGTATCGATGCTGAGCTTGGGGTGCGACAGGCGCGCCAGCTCCTGCAGCTCCTCGGCCTCGTCCCAGATGATTTCAAAATAGCCGAGAATGGCCTGCACCAAGGACCACGACGGTCGGCCGCGGCGGCCATGCTCCAGGGCCGAGAGGTAGGCGGCGGAAATGCCGAGATCGGCGGCCATCTGCGCCTGGGTCAAGCCGCGCGCTTCTCTGAGCGCGCGGATGCGTTCACCGAACGGCGTCATGGCTTGGCCGCCACGGCGCGGCGGCGGCGCAGCACCACATAAAACGCGCCGGCGCCGCCATGGCGACTATGCGCCGGAAACGCCCCGGCCACCAAACCGGTAAGATCAGAGCTTGCCAACCATTCCGGCAGACGACGGCGCAGCAGTCCTTCGCCGCCCCGCCCCTTGCCGGTGATCACCAGCATGATGCGCTCCTCGCCGCCGGCGCGCGATTGGATGAAGCGGCGCAATCGCTGATGGGCGGCAACCTCGGTTAGTCCGTGAAGATCGAGCACCGCCGCTATTTCAAGCTCGCCGCGCGCCACCATTTTGCGCCAGGCGCGGTTGAACGGCGCGGTCGCCGGCGGCGCGGCGCTTGACGGCATGGCCTGGGCGCTGACGGTGGCGGACGGCCGCCTTGTCCGACGGCGGCTCGGCGCGGCAGGAGGCGGCGTCATATTATTGAGCGGCGTCACCTCCCGGGTAGCATGCCGCCACAGCTCCCGCTCGTCCTCGCTGAGGACGCGCCGGCGGGTCATGGCGCGCCCTTGGGCGTCAGCACCACGAAGCGCGCCGGTTGCCGCATATGGCCGGCGATGACCTCGGCCCGCTCGCCCGGCCCCCAAAAGACATCGCCCCTGAGCGCGCCGGTAATCGCCCCGCCGGTATCCTGGGCCACCAGCAGGCGATCGAGCGCGCCGCCGCCCGCCGCCGCCGGCAGCTCGCTTTCGATCCACACCGGCAGACCGAGTGGGACGTATTTGGGATCCACCGCCAGCGAGCGTTCGGGAGTCAAGACCACGCCTTCGCTGCCGATGGGACCATCCTCTTCAAGGAGACGGAAAAAGACGTATGAGGCGTTGCTGTTGAAGACGCGCTGGCGCTCTTCGGGATGATCTTCCAGCCAGCGGCGGATGGCCGGCATGTTGACCGCCTCCAGCGTCATCGCCCCTTCCTGCACCAAGGTGCGGCCGATGGCGGTATAGGCGCGGCCGTTCTTGCCGGCATAGCCGATCCGCAGCAGGCTGCCGTCGGGCAAGCGCACCCGGCCCGAGCCCTGGATTTCCAGCACGAAAGCGGCGATGGGATCCTTGACCCAGAGGATTTCCAGACCGCGCCCGGCAAGCCCGCCGGCGGCGATTTCGGCGCGGTTCAGATAGGGCACGAAACGGCCCTCAGCCACCCGGCCGATGATGCGCCGGCCTTCAAGATCGGCGGCGAACGCCCCGAGGTCGGCGGTCAACAGGTCATCGGGCAGGCGGTAGAGCGGCGTGTCATAGCCCGGCGCCGGCGTCAGGCTGCCCGCCAATTCCGGCTCGTAATAGCCGGTCAGCAGGCCCTTGTCCTCCCGGCCGAGGGTCAAGAGCCGGGGGCGAAACCGGCTTTCAAAAAACCGCCGCGCCGCGGCGGCGTCATTATCCGGCAGGGTTTTGGCGGCGGCGCAGGCGGTCTGCCAGGCCGCCAAGAGCTCCGGCGCGGCGCGCATGCTGGGCGGCGTCCGCGAACGCTCGCAGGAGCGGCGAAAGGCGCGGAGCGCCGCCGGGTGATCGTCGCTTTGCCAGCCTTTCAAGTCGGCATAGGAAATATCGCGCAGCGCCACCACCGGCGGCGGCGCGGGGATCAGATAAAAAGCCAAGGCGATGAGGAGAGCGGACGCCAGCGCGGCCAGACCGCCGGCAAGGACGATGCGGCCCGACCTTGTCATCCCCTATTCTTCGCTGCGGGTGGCGACGAGCATCCAATTGGGATCGGCGCTCGCAAGCTGGCGCTCGAAGGTCCAGACATCCTTGACCTCGATGGTATCCACCGGGTTGCCTTCGGTGACCCGGCCTTCTTTATCCACCGTCATGGTGATGATGTCGGCGGTAAAGCGCACCACCACCCGCGCCATGCCGTCGCGCACGCCGGCCTCGACGATTTCCACGGCGCGGACTTTTTCCAGGGTATTCTTGACCTGTTCGCCGGCCGCCTGGCGGGCCTTGATGGCGCCATCGAACTGCTGGAAAATCTCGCGGCTGACGAACGGCCGGAAGGCGTCGCTGTCAGCCTGCCAAAAGCCCTCGAGAATGAGCTGATAGGCGCTGCGCGCGCCGGCGGCGAAGCTTTCCGGGGAAAAAGACGGATCTTGGCGGACGATGGCGTCGACGCCGTCAAACGCCGGCGAGGAGGATTTCAGAATAAAGCGGTAGTCGGCGGCCGGCGCTTCGCCAGCAGGATGGCCCGCTGCCGCTGCCGTTGGAGCGGTTTTTTGTTCCGGGGCGCCGGCGCGCTCGGTCGCTTCCTCGCTCGGGGGGCGCTCATGGCCGGTGCGCCGGCCCAGCACGCTTCTGAGACGCAGCGCGATAAAAACGGCCAGCATCGCCAGAAAAATGATGTCGATGAATTGGAAACCGTCGCTCATGTCCTTATCTTGAGCTCATGTCCCCCAAGCGGGGCGTCAAGGCCGAAGTCCATAGATAGGGCTTTAGCCGCCAAATCACAAGGTAGAGCCGTCGTATCATGCCGTTTCTGATCGTCCTGGCGCTATTGGCGCTGCCGTTTGCCGAAATCGCCGTCTTCATCGCGGTCGGCCGGCAGCTAGGCGTCTGGGCCACCCTGGGGCTGACAGTGCTGATCTCGCTTATTGGCTTGAGCCTGGTCGCCGGCCAGGGCTTGACCAACCTGCGGCGGTTGCAGATCACGCTTAACGCCGGCGAGCCGCCGGTGGCCGAGCTGGTGCACGGCGTGCTCTTGTTCGTCGCCGGCTTTTGCCTGTTCGTTCCGGGTTTTATCACCGATGTGGCGGGGATGTTGTTGCTGTTGCCGCCGGTACGGGCGTGGCTCGGCCGGGCGTTTCTGGGGGTGTTGCTGCAAAAAGCCCGGCGCGGCCAGGCCGGGGTGGTGATCATCGAGGGCGAGGCGCGGGAGACGCCGAGCGCCGAACCGCCGCCGCCCCGGGTGATCGAGCCCACTGAAAAGCGCTGAACGGCGCTTGCCGCCACTCCTGATCCGTGCTAGGGCATGCCCCTCATTCGCACGTAACGGGATGATGACCATGACCGACAACGAGAAGCCCAATTCGCTCGATACTTCGGCCGGAGCGGTGGGCGAGACGCAGCCCATCCAGATCGGCGTCTTGGCGCAGTATGTGAAGGATCTGTCGTTTGAGAACCCCAATGCGCCCTTGACCTTGCAGAAGGTGGGCGAGGGCAAGCCGCAGATCGACGTCAGCGTCAATGTCAACGCCAAGAAGCTCGGCGACGAGCAGTTCGAGGTTGATCTGCAAATCACCGCCAAAGCCGCGCAAGGCGGCACCGCGGCGTTCGTGGTCGAGCTGGTCTATTCCGGTATTTTTGGCGCCCGCAATCTGCCGCAAGAAGCGGTGCAGCCGTTCCTGCTCATTGAATGCCCGCGCCTGTTGTTCCCGTTCGCCCGCCGCATTATCGCCGACGCGACGCGCGATGGCGGTTTCCCGCCGCTCCTGTTGGAGCCCATCGATTTCGCCGCGCTTTATCGTCATCAGATGGCCAAGCAGCAGCCGGGCGCGCCGCAGCCCGAGCCGGCCAATCAGACGGTAAATTAACTATCGCCGCCAGAGCGCTTCCGGAATCTGCGCCACGAAAGCGGCGTGCGCCGCCAGTTCCTCGTCATTCGGCGCGTGCGGCCGCGGTTCGCGGTAGCGTCGTTCGGCGCGCGCGACGCTAGCGGTCAGCGCCTCCGCGCTCAACGCCAAGCCCGCCTGGCGACCGCCCATCAATTCCAGATAGACCTGGGCCAACAATTCGGCGTCAAGGAGCGCGCCGTATTTGTCGCGCGCTGAGTTATCAACGCCAAAGCGCTTGCACAACGCATCAAGGCTCGCCGGCGCACCGGGAAATTTGCGCCGCGCAATGGCCAACGTATCCACCACCCGCGTTGCCGTCAGCGGCGAAAATCCCAGCCGGGCGAATTCGGCGTTGATGAACTTGACGTCGAACTCGGCGTTATGGGCAACGAGCCGCGCCTCGCCGATAAAATCGATGAAGTCCGCCACCACCTCGGCAAAGGTCGGCTTATCCCGCAAGAAATCCACCGACAGGCCATGCACGGCCAGCGCCTCCGCCGGCACATCGCGCTCCGGGTTGAGATAGACGTGATAGGTGCGGCCGGTGGGCAGCATGTTGAAAAGCTCGATACAGCCGATCTCGATCACCCGATGGCCGTCTACGGGGTCGAGCCCGGTGGTTTCCGTGTCAAAAGCGATCTCGCGCATTCGTTGCGTTCCCGAAATGAATATCGTTACGGTGTCGTAAGGAGTTTGACGATCCGCCGCACCTGTTCAAAGGCATAGGCCTTGCCCAATCCCGACTGGATGACGAAATCGGCTCGCCGGCGCTTTTCGCGATCGGGCATCTGCTGCGCCAGCACCGCCGATAAGCGTTCCGGCGTCATCCCCGGTCGTTGCAGTACCCGGTATCTTTGCACGTGAGCCGGCGCCGAGACCACCGCCACATGATCGCAGCGGGACTGCCCGCTGGTTTCGAATAATAGCGGAATATCCAGTACGACCAAAGGCTTGCGATGGCGTATGGCGCGTTTCAAAAAGCGCTGCTCGGCTTCCCGCACCAGGGGATGGACGATGGCTTCCAAGCGGCGCAAAGCTTCGTTGTTGTCAAAGACAACTTTACCTAAAGCTTGGCGATCGACCCGTCCGTCCTGGACCACGCCGGAAAACGCCTGCTCGATCAACGGCACCGCCCGGCCGCCCTTGGCGAACAGGCGATGGACCGCGGCGTCGGCATCGAACACCGGCACGCCGAGGCGGCGAAACATCCGCGCCGTCTCCGACTTGCCCATGCCGATGGAGCCGGTCAGGCCGAGGATTTTCATCCTTTTCATGCCGCCAGATCCGCCAACAGAAGGGCGCGCAAGTCCGCGTCCGCCTCGGGCATGACGCCGAACCAGGCGGCAAAGCCCGGCCGCGCCTGATGAATGAGCATGCCGAGACCATCGACGATGGTATGACGGCGCGCTTGGGCCGCCGCCAACAACGGCGTGATCAGCGGCGTATAGACGATATCGGCCACCACCGCCGCAGCCGGCAGGCGATCGAGCGGCAGGTCAAGGGGGGCGGAGCCGGCCATGCCCTGGGTGGTGGTGTTGACCACCAAGGATACGCCCTCCACGGCCAGCGCCCGCTCCTCCCACATCCAGGGAATGCCGCCAAGCTCATGGGTCAAGGCCGCCGCCCGGGTGGCGGTGCGATTGACCACCCGGACGTCGCTTACTCCCAGATCCTGCAGCGCCGCCACCACGGCGCGCGCCGCGCCGCCGGCCCCGACCACCAGCGCCGGACCGGCATCGGCCCGCCACTGCGGCGCTTGGCAACGCAGATTTTCCGCAAAGCCGAACGCATCGGTGTTGCGCCCCACGAGCCGATCGCCGTCGACGATGATGGTGTTGACCGCGCCGATGCGCCGCGCCGTGTCATCCGCCTCATCGACGAGGCGGAGCGCTCGTTCTTTCAATGGCACCGTCAGGTTGACGCCGCGAAAGCCCAGCGCCGGCAGGGCGCGCAAGGCGGTCTCCAAGCGCTCCGGCGACACCGCCATCGGCGCATAAAGGCCATCGATGCCGTATTTGTTCAGCCAATAGCCGTGGAGACGCGGCGAGCGCGAATGCTTGACCGGCCAGCCCATGACGCCAGCCAGCCGCGCCGCACCGCTTACCCCTGGCCGTTTGCCGTCGCCCATGTCGCTGTTCCTGTTTATATCGTCAGCACGCCGTGTTCCCGCAGGATGGCGAGAACCGGCAACAGCGGCAAGCCCTGGATGGAAAAATGATCGCCGTCGATCTGCGCGAACAACTGCGCCCCCAATCCTTCCACCTCATAGCCGCCGACGCTTGATGTCGCCGCCCCGCCCATCGCCGCCAGATAGTCATCAAGAAAATGTTCGGAAAAGTCGCGCATCAACAGCCGAGCGCGGTCGAGATGCCGCCAAATGGCCCGGCCATCGCGGGCGATGACGGCGGCGGTGAGAAGCTCATGACGGCGGCCGCGCAAACTGAGAAGCTGCGCGTGCGCCTCGGCAAGCGAGCGTGGCTTGGAATAGATTTTTCCATCACAGGCCAGCACTTGATCACAACCAAGAACCAGCGCGCCGCGTTTTCGCAGCGAGCCTTTCACCGCTTTCAGTTCCGCCAGCGCTTCGGCGATTTCGGCCGGCGTCGCCTGGTCGCCGGTCATGGCGTCTTTCACCGTCTCTTCATCGATCGCCGCCGCCACCTGTTCAAAGGGCACGGCGGCGGCGCTGAGCAACCGCGCCCGGGCCGAGCTTTGCGAGGCCAGAAAAAGTTTCGGCGGCGTCACTTCGGCGTGCCCCCATTCTCGCGCTGCGCCAATAGATTGAGCACCGCCGCCGCGGTTTCCTCGATGGAGCGCCGGGTAACGTCGATCATCGGCCAGTTGCGCTCATCGCATAGGCGTCGGGCGTAGGCGATCTCCTCGCGCACCGCATCAGGATCGATGTAGCTGGTCTCGCGGGTCTCCTGCATGCTTTTCAGGCGATTGCGCCGCACTTCGATCAGTCGATCGGGATTGGTCACCAGGCCGACGATCAGCGGCTTGGTGACGGTGAACAATTCCTCGGGCAGGGGGCAGCCGCGAACGATGGGAATGTTGGCGGTCTTGACGCCGCGGTTGGCGAGATAAATCGAGGTCGGCGTTTTCGAGGTGCGGGACACGCCCACCAGAATGACATCGGCCTTGGCGAGATTGTCGCCCAACTGTCCGTCATCATGCGCCAGGGTGAAGTTCATGGCATCGATGCGGGCGAAATATTCGGCGGTCAAGGCATGCTGCTCGCCCGGTTTGGCCAGCGACTTCTCACCCAGATAACGGCCGAGCTCTTCGATCACCGGATCGAGAACGGCGATGAAGGGGACGTTCAAGCGGCGGCAGCTTTCCACCAGATCGGCGCGGATGGTTTCATCCACCAGGGTGAACATGACCAGGCCCGGGTGCGCGGCAATGGATTCCACCACCCGTTCCAGTTGACGGGTGTGCCGGATCATCGGCCAGAAATGGCGGATCGGATCGGCGCCCTTGAATTGGGCGATGGCGGCCTTGGCCACCGCCTCCAGGGTTTCACCAGTAGAGTCCGACAGGAGATGAAGATGAAATTTGGTCATGGGCGGCGCGCGGCTTTCCTGCTTGGTTCGGCCGCCTCATTTCGGCCATTCAGGGCCGCGCCGTCAAGCCTGGGAAAAAGGTGAAGAGCGGGGATAACTGCCGCTTCGGCCCCCGGCGTCCGATCCGCCCGCCCTGTCATTCGACAAATCAGGACGTTTCATCCGACCGTATCGGTCAACGGATCCCTGGTCTGTGAATGATGGGGATAAAAGTTATCCACCTTTTCCCCATTCTTCGCCTGCGGCCTCGTCAACCGCTTTCCTTAATCTATCCCCGGAGCAAGAAAAGATGCTATGAAGGCGGCCGCGGCAAACTGTTGGGGGTAACTTGGCGTACAACCCATAATCATCGCTATCCACAAGCCCATCTATCCTTCACAACCTTTTTATATATAAAGATAAAATAGAAGAATGACCGAGCCGACCCAGCCTTTTGCGACATCCCAAACCAGCAAGCGCTTTTTAAAAGCCGTCAGCGGCCAGGTGACCGATCGGCCGCCGTTTTGGTTCATGCGTCAAGCGGGGCGCTACCTGCCGGAATATCGCGCCGTGCGGGCCAAGGCGGGGTCGTTTCTCGATTTGTGTTTCAATCCGGAGCTGGCGGAGGAGGTTACCCTGCAGCCCATCCGCCGCTTCGGCATGGACGCGGCGATCCTGTTTTCCGACATTCTGGTGGTGCCCTATGCGCTGGGCCAGAACGTGCGCTTTGCCGAAGGCGAGGGGCCGCTGTTGTCGCCGACGGCTGACGCGGTATTGTTGCCGAGGCTTGGCCTTGGCCATTTTCATGATCGTCTGGCCCCGGTTTATGAAACGGTGCGACGGCTGAAAGTCAGCTTGCCGCCGGAAGTGGCGCTCATCGGCTTTGCCGGCTCGCCCTGGACGGTGGCGACTTACATGGTGGCGGGGCGCGGCACCAGCGACCAGGCGCCGGCCAAGGACTGGGCGTTTGGCGACGCCGGCGGTTTTCAGCGCTTGATCGACCTCTTGGTGGAGGCGACGGCTGAGTATCTGCTGCGTCAAGTGGAAGCGGGGGCCGAAGCGGTGCAGCTTTTTGACACCTGGGCGGGTTCCTTGTCGGCGGCGGGCTTTGAGCGCTGGTGCATCGCGCCCACGGCGGCCATCGTCAAAAAACTCAAAAGCCGCTTTCCCGATTTGCCGGTGATCGGTTTTCCCCGCCATGCCGGCGTGCAGTATCAGGCTTACGCCGAACGGACCGGCGTCGACGCCGTCAGCCTCGACCCCAGCGTGCCGCCGGTCTGGGCCGCCGCCGCATTGCAAGAGCGGGTGGCGGTGCAGGGCAACCTTGATCCCAGACTGGTGGTGGCGGGCGGCGACGCTATGATGGTGGAGGCGAGGAGCATCATCGAAGCGCTGCGCGGCGGGCCCTTCGTGTTCAATCTCGGCCATGGCTTCGTGCCGGAAACGCCGGTGGCGCACGTGGCGGCGCTCAGCGATCTGATCAAGGAATTGGCGCGGTGATAAGCCAAGGAAAAATCGGCGTCGTCTTGTTCAATCTCGGCGGGCCCGACCGCCTGGAGGCGGTGGAGCCGTTTCTGTTCAACCTCTTTAACGATCCTGCCATCATCGGCGCGCCGACGCCGATCCGCTATTTGCTGGCGAAGTTCATTTCCCGGCGTCGCGCCCCCATCGCGCAAGAGATTTACCGCCAACTGGGCGGCGCGTCGCCGCTGGTTGCTGAAACCACGGCCCAGGCCCGCGCCTTGACCATGCTGCTAGAGAGCCGCGGCGTTGACGCTCATGTCGCCGTCGCCATGCGCTATTGGCATCCCTTTGCTGATGAGGCTGTGTCTGAACTACGGCGGGCGGGCGTGAAGGAAGTGGTGCTGCTGCCGCTTTATCCGCAATTTTCCACCAGCACCACGGCGTCATCGATCCGCGACTGGCATCGCGCCGCAGCGGGCTTGAATCTGCCAAGCCATACTATTTGCTGCTATCCCACCCATCCCGGCTTCATTGCCGCCCATAAAACGCTGATCGAGAAAACCCTCGGCGACGCCGGCGTGTCCGATCTTTCTCACGTGCGCTTTCTGTTTTCCGCGCATGGACTGCCGGAGCGCATCGTCAAGCGCGGCGATCCTTATCCTGCGCAAGTGGCGGCAACGGTGCGCGAAATCGTACAAGCCATGGGCGGCGGCATCGACGCGGTGGTGTGTTATCAAAGCCGGGTCGGGCCGTTGAAGTGGATCGGTCCCGCCACCGAGGAGGAACTGCGCCGCGCCGGGCGCGACGGCAAGACGGTGGCGCTCATTCCAATTTCTTTTGTCAGCGAACATTCGGAAACCCTGGTCGAGCTTGACATCGAATACCGTCATCTTGCAGAAGCCTCGGGCGTTGATCGCTACCTTCGGGCGCCGACCTTGAGCGTCGCGCCGGCGTTCATCGCCGCCCTCGGCGATCTGGTGACGGACGCCTTGGGCGATCGCCGGCAGGATCACTGGCGCTGTCCAGAAGGCGCGGTGTGCGGGAGAACGAGATGAACATCCTCAACGAATGGTATTTCTGGCTGCGGGCTTTTCATATCATCTCGGTGATCGCCTGGATGGCCGGCATGTTCTATCTGCCGCGGCTTTACGTCTACCACGCCGATGTCGCGCCGGGCACGCCGGCGTCCGAGCTGTTTAAGGTCATGGAACGGCGGCTGATGCGTATCATCATCAATCCGGCGATGCTGGCCGCCTTCCTGTTTGGCGGCTTGCTCCTCATCACCCCCGGCGTCGTCGACTGGTCGGCGGGCTGGATTCACGTCAAGTTGACGGCGCTGTTTCTGATGACCGCCTATCACGGTTTCCTGTCGCGCTGGCGGCGCGCCTTCGAGCGCGATCAAAACCCCCACAGCGCTCGTTTCTACCGTCTGATGAATGAGGTGCCGACGGTGCTGATGATCGTTATCGTCATCATGGTGGTGGTCAAGCCGTTTTAGTTGGCGGGTGATAGAAGCCCTTGACTTCCCAAGCGGGCGCGGTCATTAATCCTTCCTCAACCAATCTATCGATAATGGGCGTCTAGCCAGCCCGCACTTTTTTGACCGTTCCGGCCGTCACCACGGTGGCGGCGTTCCCAGTCCCCCCCGGGCGGTCCAACTCCTGGTCGCTTTTTCCCCAATCATTCCAGCTTTAAGAACAGCCGTCACCCATGAACCTCCATGAATTGAAGACTAAGCCGCCGTCGGAGCTTTTGTCCTTGGCTGAACAGCTTGAGGTCGAAAACGCCAGCACGCTCAGGAAACAGGACATGATGTTCGCCATCCTGAAGAAGCTGGCGGACAGCGACACCGAAATTTCCGCCAGCGGCGTCATCGAGGTGCTGCAGGACGGCTTCGGCTTCCTGCGCGCGCCGGAGGCCAACTATCTCGCCGGTCCCGACGACATCTATGTCAGCCCCAGCCAGATCCGCCGCTTTGGGCTGCGTACCGGCGACACCGTGGAAGGCGTCATCCGCGCGCCCAAGGAAGGCGAGCGTTATTTCGCCCTCCTCAAGGTCACCTCGATCAACTACGAGGAGCCGGAAAAGGCCCGCCACAAGGTCCATTTCGACAGTTTGACCCCGCTTTACCCCGATGAACGGCTGCGCCTGGACATCGGCGATCCGACCTCGGAAGACCTCTCCGCCCGGGTGATCGACATCGTCGCGCCCTTGGGCAAAGGCCAGCGGGCGCTGATCGTCGCCCCGCCCCGCACCGGCAAGACGGTGCTCCTCCAGAACATTGCCCACGCCATCACCGCCAATCATCCGGAAGTGTTTCTGATCGTGCTATTGATCGACGAGCGGCCGGAAGAAGTAACCGACATGCAGCGCTCGGTGAAGGGCGAGGTGGTCAGCTCGACCTTCGACGAGCCGGCCTCGCGCCACGTCCAGGTGGCGGAAATGGTGATCGAAAAGGCCAAAAGGCTGATCGAACACAAGCGCGACGTGGTGATTCTCCTCGATTCCATCACCCGCCTGGCGCGCGCTTATAACACCGTGGTGCCGTCCTCAGGCAAGGTCTTGACCGGCGGCGTCGACGCCAACGCCCTGCAGCGGCCCAAGCGCTTCTTCGGCGCGGCGCGCAACATCGAAGAAGGCGGTTCCTTGACCATCATCGCCACCGCCCTGATTGATACCGGCAGCCGCATGGACGAGGTGATCTTTGAAGAGTTCAAGGGCACCGGCAACTCGGAAATCGTGCTCGACCGCAAGATCGCCGACAAGCGCATCTTCCCCTCCATCGACATCTCCAAATCGGGCACCCGCAAGGAAGAGCTGTTGGTGGCCAAGGGCATTCTGTCGAAGATGTGGGTGTTGCGCCGCATCCTGATGCCCATGGGCACCGTGGACGCCATCGAGTTCCTGATCAGCAAGGTCAAGGAAACGAAGAACAACGAAGACTTCTTCGAATCCATGAACCAGTAGGGCGGCTATCTCTTTAAATGCTTACTCAAAAACTCCAGGCTGCGCCGGTCGGCTAGATCGGCCTGGGTTTTATCATAGTTATCGCCGCCCGGCCGGGCGAAGGCATGGTTCATGCCGGCGTAATCGTGAAGGGTGACCAGGGGGTTCCCGTCCAAGGCCCGATGCACCGCCGCCTGGGCCGTGGCGTCGACGAAGGCATCGGCCTGGGCGATGTGCAGCATCAGCGGCTTTTTGATGTTTTTCGCTTCATTGACCTTGCCGTCGATGCCAACGCCGTAATAGCCCACCGCGGCGTCGATGTCGGAGCGGGTGGCCATCAGATAGGCCAGCAACCCCCCCAGGCAATAGCCCTGACAGCCGACCTTGCCGGTGGCGCCATTGAGCGCGCGCAAGCTTTTCATGGCGCTCTTTAGGTCTTCGATGCCCTTGTCGTTGTCAAAGCCCTGATAGAACTTGAAGGCGCGGTTCCAATCGGCCTCTACGCCGGGATCCAGTTCAACGCCCGCCTCCTGCCGCCAGAACAGATCCGGTGCCAGGGCGAAAAAGCCGTTGGCCGCCAGGCGGTTGGCAATGGCGCGAATGTTGGGATTGATGCCGAAGATTTCCTGAATGACGATAACGCCGGGGCCGCTGCCCGACGCCGGGGTCGCCAGATAGCCTGTGAACGAACCGCCGTCATCGGCGGCAATGTTAATTTTCTTGCCAGTCACGCCAGATGTCTCCCTCTCGTGCGAACATTTTTTGCCGGGATAATCTAACGGCTGCGAGCGGACCTGTCACCAGGAGCGCGTGATGCCGGGCATGGCGAAGGTGGGTTGATGCTTGAAGGATGCGCCTTCCAACATCAGCAGCGCGGCCTTGGTTTCCAGGCCGCCCTCGCCGCTGTAGCCGGTCAGCGCGCCGTTGCTGCCCAGCACCCGATGGCAGGGGATGAGGATGGGAATGGGATTGTTGCCGCAGGCGGAGCCGATGGCGCGGGCGTGACTGCCCACCCGCTCGGCGAGCGCGGTATAGGTCAAGGTCGCGCCGTAAGGGATCTGACGCAAGGCATCCCATACTCGATGTTGAAAAGCTGTGCCCTTGGGCTTGAGCGGCAGGCCATGATCCAGGGCTTCGCCGTCGAAATAGGCGTCCAGGAATTCCTTGGCTTGCAGCAGGGTGGGAGAAGGATCCTGCGAACAGGCCCAGCCCCATTCCAGGGCGAAAATCGCGCCGTCCTCTTCAAACAGCGTCATATCGCCCACGGGAGAATGGAATGACAGGTGACACATAGCCCTAAACTCCGCGAGACCGGCCCCCCGAATCTTCGATCTTATGTTATCAAGAAGGCCTACTCAGCCGGTTGAACGGTCAAGCTCATTTTCCCTGGCGGAGTAAATTACCCTTTCCTCTGTGCGGTAAAGGGAAACGACCCTTTTTTGCTTGTCGATCTGATGAAGTTGAGGCATCAGCGAAGACGCGGCAGGGTCTTGCCCTATAATCTAGAACAATCGAGAACGTTTCGCAATTGCAATTCTCGAACGGCTGTTTAAAGCGGGAGCAAATCCACGTGAAAGTGACCATCAATATCGACTGTACGCCGGAAGAAGCACGGCGCTTTTTCGGCCTGCCTGATATGGAAAAACTACAGGAAACGGTGGTGGAGGAAATGCGCCGCCGGATGGCCGAGGGGCTGTCCGCCGAGGACTTGGAGAAGCTTATGAAGCTGTGGATGCCCGCCGGCGGCAAGGCCTGGGAAAGCCTGCAGAAAATGTTTTGGACCCCGCCCGGCGGGACGGCTGAGAAATAGGTCCGGCGGCGATGAAGCCCTATTTCGACGCCCATGTCTTTTGCTGCGTCAACAGCCGCGCCGCCGGCCATCCCCGCGGCTGCTGCCAGTATAAGGGGGCGGCGCTGCTGCGTAATTACATGAAAGACCGCGCCCAGGCGCTGGGGTTGAAAAACGTGCGCATCAACGGCGCTTTGTGCCTTGATCGCTGCGAGTTGGGGCCGATCTTGGTGATCTATCCGGAAGGGGTCTGGTATACCTACCGCAGCAAGGCCGATATCGACGAAATTCTCGAAAGCCATCTCGTGGCCGGCCGGCCAGTGGCGCGCCTGCTGCTGAAGCCGGAGGATGGGCCGCCGCGCCAGACATGAGCGCCGCCGACACCATCTTTGCCCTTGCCTCTGGCCGTGGCCGCGCCGGCGTGGCGGTGATCCGGGTATCGGGACCAGCCGCCGTCTCGGTTGCCGAAGCTCTCGCCGGCTCCTGCCCGCCGCCCCGCCGCGCGGCGTTAAGACAACTTCGCCAGGGGCCGGACAACGGTCTCTTGGATGAGGGAATTGTCATTTACTTTCAAAGTCCTAGAAGCTTCACCGGGGAGGATGTGGTGGAGTTTCATGTGCATGGCGGGCCGGCGGTGGTGGCGGCGGTGCTGGCTGCCATCGCCCAGGTGCCGGGCGCCCGGCTGGCGGAGGCGGGCGAGTTTACCCGCCGCGCCTTCGACAACGGCCGACTGGACCTGACGGCGGTGGAGGGGTTGGCCGACCTCATCGCCGCCGAAACCGAGGCCCAGCGCCGCCAGGCCTTGCGCCAGGCGCGGGGCGAGCTGGCGGCGGTCTACGACGGCTGGCGGCAGTGGCTGTTGTCGGCGCTGGCCTACGTGGAGGCCGCCATCGACTTTGCCGATGAGGAGGTGCCGGAAGAGGTGGCGGCGCGGGCCCGCCCGGAGGTCGACGCCTTGCGTCTGGAGATCATGCAGGCGCTGACCGACGAACGGCGGGGAGAGCGCCTGCGGGACGGTTTCGAGATTGCCATCCTGGGTGAGCCTAATTCAGGAAAATCAAGTCTTCTCAACGCGTTAGCTAAAAGGGACGTGGCCATCGTCTCGGCCCGCGCCGGCACCACCCGGGATGCTCTGGAGGTGCATCTTGACCTTGAGGGCCTGCCGGTGACCCTGGTGGATACCGCCGGTCTGCGGGAAGGTGGCGATGAGGTGGAAAGCGAAGGCATCCGCCGCGCCCATGTCCGGGCCGAGGAGGCGGATCTGCGGCTGGTGCTGATTCCCGCCGACGTCTGGCCGGCCATCCCGGCGGCGGTGCAGGGTTACGCCGAGGGACCGGGCGCGCTGCTGGTGGTATCGAAAAGCGATCTCTTGGCCAATCAACCGCCGGGCGACGTCATCGCCGTATCGGTTCGTACCGGCGTCGGGATTGACGCGTTGATGGCGGCGCTCTGCCGGCGGGCGGAAACGTCTTTAGGCGGCGGCGAGACGGCGGTGATCACCCGCCAGCGGCATCGCCAGGCCTTGACGGAAGCGGTGGCCTATCTGGCGGCCTTTTTGGCCGCACCGAAGGAGCTTGAATTGCAGGCGGAAGACTTGCGGCTGGCCGCCCGCGCCCTGGGTCGGGTTACCGGCCGGGTCGAGGTGGAGGACGTACTGGGAACGATTTTTGCTGAGTTCTGTATCGGTAAATAGATGTTTCACGTGAAACATCGCCGGGCTTTGACCCTGATGGCGGTTTGGCGTAGAGTGCGCCGCCACTAAAGAGGGCGGGATGCCAACATTCGACGTCATTGTGATCGGGGCGGGTCACGCCGGCTGCGAGGCGGCGGCGGCGGCGGCGCGGCTGGGCGCGCGTACGCTGCTTCTCACCCACAAGATCGAAACCATTGGCGAGATGTCCTGCAATCCGGCCATTGGCGGCCTGGGAAAAGGCCATCTGGTGCGGGAGATTGACGCCCTTGATGGCGTCATGGGCCGGGTGGCGGATGCCGCCGGCATTCAGTTCCGTCTCTTGAACCGCCGCAAGGGCCCGGCGGTGCGCGGCCCCCGGGCTCAGGCCGACCGCCAGCTGTACCGGGCGGCGATGCAAGAGTTGCTCTTGAATTATGCCAATTTGACGGTTCGCGCGGCGGTGGTGGAAGACCTCATACTGGATCAGGGCCGGGTCGCCGGCGTGGTGACGGCGGCGGGTGAGACCATCCGCGCCGGCGCGGTGGTGCTGACCACCGGTACTTTCTTGCGCGGCGTCATCCACATCGGCGAGCGCCAGACGCCGGCCGGCCGGGTCGGCGAACCGCCGGCGCTGGGCTTAAGTCAAACCTTGTCCCGCCTGGGCTTTGCCTTGGGACGGCTGAAGACCGGTACCCCGGCGCGGCTTGATGGCCGCACCATCGATTGGGCCGGGCTGGAGGTGCAGCTTGGCGATGATCCGCCGACGCCGTTTTCCTTTCTGACCACCGCCATTACCACCCCGCAAGTGGTCTGCCACATCACCCGCACCACGGCGCGCACCCACGACATTATCCGCGCCAACCTGCACCGTGCGCCGATGTATGCCGGCGCCATCGCCGGCCGGGGACCGCGCTACTGTCCCTCCATCGAGGACAAGGTGGTGCGCTTTTCCGACAAGGACAGCCACCAGATTTTCCTGGAACCGGAAGGACTTGACGACGTTACCGTCTATCCCAACGGGATCTCCACCTCGCTCCCTGAGGAGGTGCAGCTGGAATTGCTGGCCACCATTCCGGGGTTGGAGAGGGTGCGCGTGTTGCGCCCCGGCTATGCCATTGAATACGACTACGTGGACCCTCGGGAATTGACTCCCAGCCTAGAAACCCGCCGCGCGCCGGGGCTGTTCCTGGCCGGCCAGATCAACGGCACCACCGGTTACGAGGAAGCGGCGGCGCAGGGATTGATGGCGGGGCTTAACGCGGCGCTGCGGGCGGGCGGACGGCCGGAGCCCTTCATGCTCGATCGTGCCGACGCCTATATCGGTGTTCTCATCGACGACCTGATCACCCACGGCGTCAGCGAGCCTTATCGCATGTTCACCTCCCGGGCCGAATATCGCCTGAGTTTACGGGCCGATAACGCCGATCAGCGGCTGACGGCCCTGGGCGCGGCCCTGGGGTGCGTGGGCGCCTCCCGACATAAGGCGTTCGAGACCAAAATGGCGGCCTTGGCCGCCGCGCGCCAGGCGCTGAGCGGCGTCTCTTTGACACCCAGCGAGGCGGCGCGGGCGGGGCTCAAGGTCAATCTCGACGGTATCCGGCGTACGGCGCTGGAGCTGTTGAGTTACCCCGATATCAGCTTTGCGCGGCTACGGGACATCTGGCCGGAGGCTTTGGGCCGCATCGCGCCGGCGCTGGTGGAGCAGGTGGAAATCGATGCGCTCTACCGGGGATACTTGAGCCGGCAGGAGGCGGATATCGTTGCTTTCCGCAAGGATGAGGCGCTGCGGCTGCCGGCAGACCTTGATTACGACGCCGTCGGCGGCCTGTCGACGGAAGTGCGGGAAAAGCTCAAGGCCGGGCGACCGGCGACCCTGGGGGCGGCTTCCCGGTTGGCGGGGGTGACCCCGGCGGCCTTGAGCGCGCTTCTGGCCCATGTTCGGCGCGCGCAGCGCCTATCAGCCTGATCCATCCATGACCTTCGGACCCGAGGATTTTCGTCAAAAGACCGATGTTTCACGTGAAACATTGGATCGCCTGCGGCACTACGTTCGTTTGCTTCTGGAATGGAATGACCGCTTGAACCTGATCGGGGCCAGCACCATCCCTGATCTGTGGCGGCGGCATATCTGGGATTCGGCGCAGGTTCTTGACCTGGCGCCGGGCTGGCGCGCGGCCCGACCGCCCTTGCGTTGGCTGGATATCGGGTCGGGGGCGGGCCTGCCCGGGCTGGTGATCGCCCTGATGGGCGGTGGCGAGGTGCATTTGGCGGAAAAGAGCCCAAAGAAGTGCCTTTTTTTACGGACCGTGATACAAGAAACCCAAGCCAACGCTCAGGTGCACGAAGGGCGGATCGAGGAGTTAAAATTGCCGCCCCTCGATGTCATCACTTCCCGCGCCTGTGCGCCGTTGCCAAGACTATTGGCCCTGGCGCAGCCGTTCTTTGGTCCAAACACCATAGCGGTGGTGCATAAGGGACAAAATGTTGATGAAGAATTGACCGCAGCCACAAAATCTTGGAAAATGCAGGTGGAAATTTTCCCCAGCGTCACGGATCCAAGGGGACGCTTGCTGCGGGTAAAGGGAGTGCGCCGTGCCTGATCGTTCGCCAGACTCGTTAGCCGCCATGCCCACGCCCGGCCGCCGCATCGTGGCGGTCGCCAATCAGAAGGGCGGGGTCGGCAAGACCACCACCACCATCAATCTCGCCACCGCGCTGGCCGCCATCGGCCGGCGGGTGCTGGTGGTCGACCTCGATCCCCAGGGCAACGCTTCCACCGGGCTTGGCATCGACCGCAATTCCCGCGCGCATTCCTCCTATGAATTGCTGATCGGCGCCGCCGGATTGCGGGAATCAGCCCGACCGACCGCGATCCCCAAACTTTCCATCGTGCCGTCCACGGTCGATCTGTCGGGGGCGGAATTGGAATTGGTGGATGCCGAACATCGCTGCTTTCGCCTGCGCGACGCGCTTTACGCCGATCACGCCATCGATGATTACGATTATGTGCTGATCGACTGTCCGCCGTCCTTAAACCTTATCACCTTGAACGCGCTGACCGCGGCGGACGCGGTGCTGGTGCCGCTGCAATGCGAGTTTTTCGCCCTGGAAGGCTTGAGCCTGCTTTTGAAAACCGTGGAACGGGTGCGCGCTAATTTCAATCCCGAGTTGGAAATCCTCGGCGTGGTGCTGACCATGTTCGACCGCCGCAATCGGCTGTCGGATCAGGTGGCGGCGGACGTGCGCGGCGTGCTCGGCGACAAGGTTTATGACACGGTGATCCCGCGCAACGTGCGGATATCCGAGGCGCCGTCTCACGGCAAGCCGGCGTTGCTTTACGACTTGAAGTGCGCCGGCAGCCAGGCCTACGTGCGGCTGGCGTCGGAAGTGTTGCGGCGCGAACGCAAGCGGGCGGCGTGACGGCGATGACGACAGGGGAGGACACCACCATGGAAGCCAAGGAAAGCCGGGGCAAAACGCGTCCGGTGGGTTTGGGACGGGGTCTGTCGGCGCTTCTCGGTTCCGACGCCGCCGATTACGCCACCCTCGATAAGGTGCGCACCGCCAAGGAAGTACCGATCGAATTGTTGCGCGCCAACCGCTATCAGCCGCGCCATGTGTTCAATGCCGAGGCGTTGGATGAACTCGTCGATTCGATCCGTGAAAAGGGTATCCTGCAGCCGATCCTGGTGCGCCGGGTAGCCGACAGCGCCGACCAGTACGAGATCATCGCCGGCGAGCGGCGGTGGCGGGCGGCGCAGAAGGCCAAGCTCCACAAAGTGCCGGTGGTGATCAAGGACTTGACCGACGGCGAAATGCTGGAAGTGGCGCTGATCGAGAACATTCAGCGCTCCGACCTGACGCCCATCGAGGAAGCTCGCGGCTATGAGCGGCTGATGAACGAATTCAGCCACACCCAGGAACAGCTCAGCCAGCTGGTGGGCAAAAGCCGCAGCCATGTCGCCAATCTGTTGCGCCTGCTGACCTTGCCCAAGGAACTGCAGGACATGCTGGCCGACGGCCGGCTGACCATGGGCCATGCCCGGGCGCTGATCAATGCCGATGATCCGGTAGCTTTGGCGAAAAGAATTGTCCAAGACAACTTGAATGTGCGCGCCACGGAAGACTTGGCGCGCGCCGCCAAACCCAAGGGCGCGCCACGGGGTGGCGGGCCGCGCGGCCGCGAGCGCGATCCTGATACCGCGGCCCTGGAGCTCGATCTGTCACAGACGGTGGGCTTGAAGGTCACCATCATGCAGCGCAGCAACGAGGCCGGCGAGCTGCGCATCGCCTACAGCACCCTGGAACAGCTGGATGACCTTTGCCAGCGGCTGTGCCGGCGCTAGTGCGCAGGGGCTTATGAATGATTACGCTCAATAGGTAATCGTCATTCCCGCGGAAGCGGGAATCCATAGTGAATTCAATAAACTGGATCCCCGCCTGCGTGGCGATGACTGGGGGATGTGGGCAGTTCCATAAATAAATAAACCGCATCACCGCGCCCAGATTCCAATTGACAATTCCGCGCATCCCTTCCATGTAAAGAATACCAATTTGGTATGATTTAAGGAAACCTGGGACGCGCGTCATGATTCGCCTGTCGAAATTGGCCGACTATGCCGTGGTGCTGGTGTCGCACATGGCCAGTGACCCCGGCCTTCGGCACAGCGCCGCCGATCTGGCCAAGCTGACCCATATCCCGCTACCGACGGTGAGCAAGATTTTGGGCGCGCTGGCGCGCGGCGGCTTGTTGCAATCCCATCGCGGGCTGAATGGCGGCTTTTCCCTGGCCCGCGCGCCGCAGGATGTGTCGGTGGCCGACGTGGTCAACGCCGTGGAAGGCCCGATCGCCGTCACCCATTGCCTGGACCATGGCCAAGGCGACGGCGCTTGCGAGATCCTCGCCACCTGCCGCATGGCGGGCTATTGGCAGCGCATCAACACCGCCATCGATGGCGCGCTGAAAGGCATAACCTTCGCCGAAGTATCAACGCCGCTGCCGGCCGAGTTGACCGTACCCTTGACCGCAACGCCGAGCGCCGCCGCTGCCGGCGCCTGTCATGACGGCTTTGGAGCGTAACCCCATGACCGCCGCCAACCCTCATGAAACTTTGGAACAGATCACCGGCGATTATAAGTACGGCTTTGTCACCGACATCGAATCCGAGCTCGCGCCCAAGGGCTTGAATGAAGACATCATCCGTTTCATCTCGGCCAAGAAGGGCGAACCGGCGTGGCTTCTGGACTGGCGCTTGAAGGCGTACCGTATCTGGCTGAAGATGACGGAACCGTCCTGGGCCAAGGTTTCCTATCCCGACATCGACTTTCAAGACATTCATTATTACGCCGCGCCGAAGACCGGCAAGGATGGCCCGAAAAGTCTGGATGAAGTCGATCCGGAATTGCTGGCGACTTACGAGAAGCTCGGGATTCCCTTGAAAGAACGCGGCATCCTCGCCGGCGTCGCGGTGGATGCGGTGTTCGACAGCGTATCGGTCGCTACTACGTTTAAGGACAAATTGCAGGAAGCCGGCGTTATTTTCTCGTCGATTTCCGAAGCGGTGAAGGAACATCCCGAGCTGGTGAAGAAGTACCTGGGCTCGGTGGTGCCTTACAGCGATAATTTCTACGCCACCTTGAATTCGGCGGTGTTCACCGACGGCACGTTTGTCTATGTGCCCAAGGGCGTGCGCTGCCCGATGGAGCTTTCCACCTATTTTCGCATCAACGAAGCCAAGACCGGCCAGTTCGAGCGCACGCTGATCATCGCCGATGAAGGCGCGTACGTGAGTTATTTAGAAGGCTGCACCGCGCCTATGCGCGATGAGAACCAGCTTCACGCGGCGGTGGTGGAGCTCATCGCCCTCGATGATGCTGAGATTAAATACTCCACGGTGCAAAACTGGTATCCCGGCGACAAACAGGGCCGCGGCGGCATTTATAACTTCGTCACCAAGCGCGGCGCATGCCGCGGCCGGCGCTCGAAAATTTCCTGGACCCAGGTCGAGACCGGCTCGGCTATTACTTGGAAGTATCCCAGCTGCATCTTGCAAGGCGATCACTCGGTGGGCGAGTTTTATTCGGTGGCGGTGACCAACAATTACCAGCAGGCCGACACCGGCACCAAGATGATCCACATCGGCCGCAACACCCGCTCCACCATTGTCTCCAAGGGCATCTCAGCGGGGCGCGGCCAGAACACCTATCGCGGCCTGGTGCGCATGCTCTCCGGCGCTGAAGGCGCGCGCAATCATACGCAATGCGACAGTTTGCTGATCGGCGACGCCTGCGGCGCGCATACCGTGCCCTACATCGAAGTGAAAAATCCCACGGCGCAGGTGGAGCATGAAGCCACCACCTCTAAAATCAGCGACGATCAACTGTTTTATTGCCGCCAGCGCGGGCTGTCGGCGGAAGAAGCGGTGGCGCTCATTGTCAACGGCTTTTGCAAGGACGTGATGCTGCATCTGCCCATGGAATTCGCGGTAGAGGCGCAAAAACTCCTCGGTGTCTCTCTGGAAGGCAGTGTTGGATAATAAACGAGATTGAACATGACGGTGATGTTGGAGATCAAGAACTTACACGCCACGGTGGACGGCCGGGAAATCCTGAACGGCATCAACCTGACCATCCGCACCGGCGAGGTGCACGCCATCATGGGTCCCAACGGGTCGGGCAAGTCGACGCTATCCTATGTGCTCGCCGGCCGCGATGGCTATATGCCGACCCAGGGCAGCGTGACTTTTTTAGGCCGCGATCTTCTGGCGCTTGATCCCGCCGAGCGCGCCGCCGCCGGCATTTTCCTCGGCTTCCAGTACCCGGTGGAAATTCCCGGCATCTCGACCATGAATTTTTTGCGCACGGCGTTAAACGCGGTGCGCAAGGCGCGCGGCGAAGCGGAACTGTCGGCGGCCGATTTCCTGAAGCTGGTGCGCGAGAAAGCCAAAACCCTCGATATGGATCCCGAGATGCTCAAGCGCTCGGTCAATGTCGGCTTTTCCGGCGGCGAGAAGAAGCGCAACGAAATGCTGCAAATGGCCATGCTGCAGCCGCGGCTGGCGATTTTGGATGAAACCGATTCCGGGCTCGACATCGACGCCCTAAAGGTGGTCTCGCACGGCATCAACGCCTTGCGCGGGCCGGAGCGCAGCCTGCTGATGATCACCCACTATCAGCGGCTGCTTGATTACGTGGTGCCAGATGTGGTGCACGTGCTGGCCAAGGGCCGCATCGTCAAGACCGGCGGCAAGGAACTGGCGCTGGAGTTGGAGCGCGAAGGCTACGCTCCTTATGTCGGCGAAGCAGCGTGACAGGTTGACATGAAAACGCAATCTGCATCTCAAACCAACGACGACAAGACGGCGATGTTCCGTCCCGCGTTCGAGCACATGCAGGCGAGCGAGACGCTGTGGCGGCGCTTTGTGGAATTAGGTCTGCCGGCGCGCGCGCAAGAAGCATGGCATTACGCCGACGTTGGCGCGTTCAGCCGCGAATCCTGGACCATGGCGGCGCCGGCGGATGGCGCCGCGGCGCGAGCGCTCCTCTCCGAGCTTGCCCTTGATCCGGCGACCAGCCTCGTGCTGGCCAACGGCCGCGTCCTTGATGACAACGGCGTCGAGCCTGTGGCGGCGGCTGCGGCGGGTGCGCTGCACGCCCATAGCCTGGCGACGCTCAATGAAGCGCTGACGCCGCGCGCCGCCGTGATCACGATCGCAGCCGGCGAGGCCAAGACGTTGACGGTGGCGTCGCTGACCCTGCCCGCCGGCGACGGCGAGATGGCCCATCCCCGCATTGCCATTAAGGTCGCCGCCGGGGCGCGCGCCGACCTCCGACTGATCTTCGCCGGCAGCGCCGGCAAGCGCTATTGGAGCAACCCGGTGGTCGACATCACCCTGGGCGAGGGGGCGGAAGCGCGGCTGATCAGTGTGGCAAGCGAAGGCGAGCAGGCGCTTCACACCGGCGTCATCGCCGCCACTGTCGGCAAGGCGGCGCGGTTCGCCTCGACCGAGCTTATCCTCGGCGGCCGCTCCATCCGGCGCGAGACGCTGGTGGACTTCATTGGCGAGGACGGCGCGGCCGAGCTGGCCGGAGCCTATCTCGGCGGCGGCGAGACCCGGATCGATGTCCGCAGCGAGGTATCGCACTTGGTCCCGCGCTGCCGCAGCCGGCAGCTTTATAGAGGCGTCTTAGACGACAAAGCTTTTGCCGCCTTTCAAGGCCGGGTCTATGTGGCGCCCCATGCCCAAGGTACGGATGCGGCGCAATCGACCCGCAGCCTCCTATTGCAGCGCACGGCGGAAGCGGCGGCCAAGCCGGAGCTGGAAATCCATGCCGATGACGTCAAGTGCAGCCATGGCGCCACCGTCGGCGAGCTCGACCCCGACATGCTGTTTTACCTGGAAGCGCGCGGCGTGCCGCCGGCGGAAGCGCGCTCGATGCTGGTCAAGGCCTTCATCGGCGAGGTCCTGGAGACCATCTCGGACGAGTCGTTACGTGAGCGTAACATCGATCGCGTCGGGCGCTGGATGACGGGCCGGGGAGAGGGGGCATGACCATGGACGTTCTCGCCAAATCCAGCAACGCCGCGCCCTATGACGTGCTCCGTGTGCGCGACGATTTTCCCATTCTCGGCACCACCGTTTACGGCAAGCCGTTGGCGTTTCTTGACAGCGCGGCCAGCGCGCAAAAGCCGCGTGTCGTGATCGACGCGGTGCGTCATGTGTATGAAGCGGAATACGCCAATATCCATCGCGGCGTCTATTACCTGAGCCAGAAATCGACGCAGGCGTTCGAGGATGCGCGGGAAAAAGTGCGCGCGTTTTTGAATGCCGCGTCCGACAAAGAAATCATCTTCGTGCGCAACGGCACCGAAGCGATCAATCTGGTGGCGCAAACCTACGGCCGCGCCTTTTTGAAAGCCGGCGACGAAATTATTCTGTCACGCATGGAGCATCACTCCAACATCGTGCCATGGCAGTTGTTGCGCGATCAGACCGGCATCGTCATTCGCGTGGCCGAGATCGACCGCGACGGCAATTTTTTGCTGGATGAATTTGAAAAGCTGCTGTCGGCGAAAACCAAGCTGGTGGCCATCACGCAACTGTCCAACTCCCTGGGCACCATCACGCCCATCACTGCGATCATCAAGAAGGCGCACGCCGCGGGCGCGAAAGTGCTGGTGGACGGTTGCCAGGCGGTGCAGCACATGCGCATCGATGTGCAAGCGCTAGACGCCGATTTTTATGTCTTCACTGGGCACAAGCTTTACGGACCCTCCGGCATTGGCGTGCTTTACGGCAAGGCGGCGCTCCTTAACGCCATGCCGCCCTATCAAGGCGGCGGCGAGATGATCCGCACGGTCACCTTCGAGAAGACCGATTACAACGATTTGCCCCATAAATTCGAGGCCGGAACGCCCCATATCGTCGGCGCCATCGGCCTCGGCGTCGCCATCGATTATGTAAATTCGATCGGCATGGACGCCATCGCCGCCCATGAACACGCCATCCTCGATTACGCCTGGGGCCGGCTGGAGGAAGTGCCGGGGGTGACCATCATCGGCCGCGCCCGCGATCATGGCTCGCTGATTTCCTTTGTCATGGATTGCGCTCACCCCCACGACATCGGCACCATCGTCGACCGCGACGGCGTGGCCATTCGCACCGGCCACCATTGCGCGCAGCCGGTGATGGATTTCTTCGATATCGCCGCCACCGCGCGCGCTTCGTTCGGCATGTACACCTCGCGCCAGGATGTGGATGCGCTGATCGAAGGCCTGCACAAAGTGCGAAAAATTTTCGCCTGATGAGGATGAGGGAAGTATGTGCCCCGCAAAGTTTCTCGATGCATTCCTAGGCAAGTCGGAAGACGACGACGCCAAGCCGGCAGTGCCAACGCCGGCCCCGACTTTGTCGGAGGAAGAGCGCGACGTTGATCTTGAAATGCGCGTCGCCGACGCCTTGCGCGATATTTATGACCCGGAAATTCCGGTCAACATTTATGAGCTGGGCTTGATCTATGAACTGATCGCCGACCGCGAGGGCAACGTGCGCGTCGTCATGACCTTGACCACGCCGCATTGCCCGGTGGCGGAAAGCATGCCCGGCGAGGTGGAGCTCAAGGCCCGCGACGTGGCCGGGGTGAAGGACGTCAAGGTAGAGGTGGTGTGGGATCCGCCGTGGGACCAGACCATGATGTCGGAAGCCGCCCGCCTCGAACTCGGGTTTTTGTAAACAATCGGTGAGTCAACATGGCCCAGGCAAAAAGCGCGATTACCTTGACCGACGCCGCCGCGGCGCGCATCCGCGAACTGCTGGCGGCGCGCGGCAAACCCTGCCACGGGGTGCGGCTTGGCACCAAGACCAAGGGCTGCTCAGGATTGGCGTACGCAGTTGATTATGTGGACGACATAAATCCGGCGGACGAAGTGATCGAGGATAAAGGGGTGAAGGTCTTTATCGACCCGCAGTCGCTGTTATATCTGATCGGTTCCGAGATGGATTTCGTCCAAGACACCTTTACCAGCGGCTTTACCTTCAACAATCCCAATGCCAAAGGCAGCTGCGGCTGCGGCGAGTCGTTTCATGTGTAAGGCAGGTTGGCAAAGTTTTTTCCTTGTCATCGCGAAGGAGCGATAGCGACTGAAGCGATCCAGAACAGGCATGGATTGCTTCGCCCCTTGCAGGGGCTCGCAATGACAGCCTGGGACCTATAGCGCCTTCACGCGTTCATCGAGCTTCAAGATCAGGGATTCGCTGGCCGGCAGGTGCGGTCGTTCGGCGTTGATGATGGCCTGAAAGATTTGCCGCTTGAATTCGGTAACGTTGAGTTCCGGCCCGCCGCCCTCCTGCCGCCCGGCGTCGATGAGAATGTCGATCAGCCGCTCGGCGGCGTTCAAGCGGCCCCAGAGATAATCGTTTTCCCGGTCCTTGCGGCTGAAAAAGGCGCCGAAATGCCGCATCGCCACACCTTTGAGGAGCGCGCGGGCGTCGCCATGGACCAAGGACTTGGCGTCGTTGGGGCTGATGCGGTCGACCTTGATTTCGTTGAACTCGCCCACCTCGCGGCTGCCCATGATGGAAAAGGTGATAACGTCCCAGAACGGAAAGCCGAGATAGCTTTCCACCAACTCATGGGCCAGCGCCGGCGGCCAATCGGGACTGTGGACTTCGGCGAGGATGGCGTCGGCGTCGATCTTCTTCTTCTCCAGGCCAATCTCGGCGGAAAGCTCGGCCAGCGCCGCATCGATCTCGGCAAGGTGGGTGGCGCAAAACGCCTTGGCGTCGAAGGCGCGGTTGTCATCGGCGGCGCCGTTTTCTAGATCGGCGAAGGTGCGATAAAACTTGCCGCGCAACTCCGGCGAAGCAAAAGTACCGCTGTCATATTCCCGCAGGTCGGTCAGGCAATCATAGAAGCTGGCCTTGAGCGCATCCAGGCGATGCAAATTCATCGCCCGCCATTCGTCCTCCTCGCCGCGATGATAAAGTCGATTAAGTTCACTGATGACGAAGCGCAGCCGCCGGCGCTGGTAATCGATGTCGAAGGTGGTCAAGAACCGCACCCAGTTGGGCAAGCTTGCAGGATCGCGCCGGGCGTAATCAGGTACTGTACCGCGATTATCCAGGGGATCCTTGAACACCCACGTTTCCAGAATGTGATGCAGCTTGCGATGCGCCGGCGATTCCCAGGCAAAGCCGCAGATATCGGCGACAATGCCCGACAAATAGCGTACCGCGGTTTGAATCTTCAGCCGGGTATAGCCTTCAAACGAATAGCCGGCGTCGCGGGCGGCGCGCGAATTGGCGCCGATGCGCCATAAGCGAATGGTCTCGGTGGTGACTTCCTTGTCTTCCACCGCTTCGACGATTTCGCGCACCATGCTGCCCACTTGCGGTCGGATGGCGTCGATCACCGCGCGCACCATCTGCACCTGCTTGTTGAAGGCCTGAATTTCCGCCAGGTCGTCGTGCACCGGCTCGTTTCTGGGAATATCCGACAGCGCCGCCTTCAAGGTGCGCCACAAATTGGGCGTGACGCCGGAGGGCGGCGGCATCAGCTCATCGGGATGGGGATCGATGTAGACGATGCGGCGGTCGACCTCACGATAGGCGGGGCGGCCGTGGATGGAGCGGATGGCGGCGGCGAACGGCTTGTTGTTGAGCACCGCGCCATCGATGAACGAGGTGCGGTGCGGATCGAGCCCAGCGCGCAGGTAATCGCCGAAATTGCGCACGAAGAAACGGTCTTTGGCCCGCCATACCAACCCGCGCTCATCGAGCACGGTGTCGATCTCGCTCAAATTGGCCGGCGGAAACGCGCCGGGAAAGCTCGACGTGGCGCGGGCGGCGAAGGTCAACGCCGGCACGCCATCATGATCAAAGTCGCTTTCGATCTCGCCGTTGCGCCAGCGCACGAAGGTGAAGGTCAAGGTGTGGCGATGCTCCAGCTCGGAAATCATCGGCGGGTCATGGAGCGGCAGTTGCCGCAGAAAGCCATAGAAATCGGTGACGGTGACGTAGGTGTCGAGGCGATGGCCCGATGGCATCAAGGACGCCTCCGTTGCCCGCGGTCGGCCCATGCCGACGAGCGCGTCATAAAGGATGCGCACCAGATGAACGCCGTCGAATGGCGGCTTTAGGGTGCGCAGCCGCACCAGCGACGGCAGCTTTTCGCTGACCCGCGCGCCCAAGCCCTTGGAGCCCAACATGCGGCGGGTGACGAATTTGACCACCGGCTTGATCAGCAGCTGATTCCAGATGCCGCGCGGCTCCGGCGCGGTGGACAGCCGGGCGACGTCGGCCTCCTGCAGCCACAAGTGACGCAGCCCGTCATAATCAAGGTCATGGGCGATGGCGCGAGACAGGAAGATACCGTTGATGCCGCCGGCCGACGTCCCCGCCACCGCATCGACGATGATGCGCAGGTCGATGGACTTGCCCAGGGCCTTGAGGACGTCGAAATAGATGACCTCGCTGTCCGCCGGGTCGCCGCGGGGCGGGGCATGCTCGGCATAGTCCCCGGTCTGACGCACGGCATGATCGGGCGAGCGGTTGTAGGCGGCGGATGCCCGCGCCAGCTTGACGATTTCCTTGTTCACGCCATGCATGTAGACGGCGAGGGACACCCCGCCGTAACACACCAGCGCCAGCCTAAGCTCCTTTTCACGCATATCGGATGCCGTTAAGGCTTATTCTTGCAAAGAAAAATAACCATACTTTAGTTTGCAGCATATCACGCCTGGTTTAAAGTTCGTCTAACATCGATAGAGCGCCCACCAGGGCGCCAGACCGGAGAAAAGCCCCCATGCCTTCCCCCGCTGTCCCTGTTTTTGTAACGCCTGACGCTTCTGAAGCCGGGCGGCGGGCGTTGCGCGATGCGCTCGGCCAATTCGCCACCGGGGTGACCATCATCACCACCCTTGATGCCGCCGGCAAGGACATCGGGCTGACGGTCAATTCCTTCGCCTCGGTCTCGCTCGACCCGCCGCTCATTTTATGGAGCATCGCCGCTGGATCGCAGCATGTGGCGGCTTTTGCCGTCGGGGTGCGGTTTGCGGTGCACATCCTGGGGCAAGACCAGGCGGCGCTGGCGCGGCATTTCGGGCGGCCCGGCGTTGATCGCTTCGCCGCCGTCGAGCCCGAACTGGAAATTGGCCGTGGCCTTGGCGGCGTGCCGCTCCTGGGCGGCGTCATGGCGATTTTCGAGTGCTTGCTGGAAACCGTGGCGCCGGCCGGCGATCATCATATCCTGATTGCCAGGGTGGAACGCTTCGCCGTGCCCGGCGGCGCGCCGCTGACGTTTTTTGCCGGCCGCTTCGGCGGGGTGGGGACGACTTAGGTGAACGCCTTGGGGCGGATGAAATCCACCAGCGCGCCGCAGCCGGGATCAACCTTGCGCCAGCTGTCGGTGGTAAAGCGCAGGATCGCCATCGCTCCGGTGGGAAATTTGTTGGCCAGATCCTGATGCGCCTGCCGGTCGCCATCCGCCGGACCCATGGCCAGCGCCAGCGCCAGGGCGTGAAGCCCGGGGTTATGGCCGATCACCAGCACCACGTCATCAGCATTGGAGAGGCCCTGCACGATTTTCAGCAACCGGGGCGCAGTCGCCATGTAAAGGCGCTCGTCATAGTCTACCGGCGGCGGCGCGCCATCGGCCGTCAGGATCGGCGCCAAGGTATCCCGCGCCCGGCGCGCGGTGGAGCATAAGATGCGGCTCGGCTTGATCGCCTGATCCTTCAGAAAGGCGGCCAGACGCTCCGCCGTTTCATAGCCGCGGGCGTTGAGCGGCCGATCGTGATCGCTAAGCTCGCTGCCGCTCCAATCCGATTTGGCGTGACGCATCAGGATCAGGGTTTTCATCTCTGCCAACGGCCTTATCTCTTTTCCGCCTCGGCATCGGGACCCGACAAAAAGGGGTCGGCGATGAGCGAGGGCAAGCGCAACCGGTCCGATCCTGGCGCAAAACCCAGCCCCAACTCAAGCGGTAGTTTTGCCGCGCCAGGCAGAAAGGTGCCAAGGAGCCGGTCCCACAGCGACAGGAAGAAGCCGAAATTGCGGTTGTGTTCCGCCGCTCGCGTGGAGTGATGGCGGCGATGCGCCGCCGGGGTGATGATCAGGCGCGACAGCGCCGCATCGAGCCCATTGCCCAGACGCAGGTTGCTGTGGGTAAAAAGGGCGCTGGCGTTCAGGAGGATCTCAAACAGCACCACGGCAACGGCGGGCGCGCCCAGGGCCGCCACCACCGCCAACTTGATGGCCATGGAAAAGACCATTTCCAAGGGGTGAAACCGCACGCCGGAGGTAACGTCGAGGTCGGCGTCCAGGTGATGGGCGCGATGCAGCCGCCACAACAGGGGCGAGGCATGCAGCAGTCGGTGCTGGGCGTAAAGGGTGAAATCGAGCGCCAGGAACGACAGGATGCCGGCCAAAATCAGCGGCGCGTCAAGGAGGTGAAAAAGGCCGATGCCCTGCGCCTCCGCCCACAGCGCCGCGCCCACCGCCAGCACGGGATAGAGCAGCCGCAGGATCGCCGTATCGAGGAAAAGGAGGAGGAGATTGCGCGGCCAGCGCTGGGACCGGGGTTCGCGCCAGGGCCGCGCCGGCCGCCACGCTTCGAGCCCGGCGCAAACCCCCAGAAACATCAGGAAGGCCGCCACGCGGATCGCGGCTTCCTGATCGACCAGGGTTTGAGCCAGGGTCATGGCGTCACTCTAAAAATCCGAGACGATGCCCTTGACCTCCCAATCGCCATAGCGGGTCGGCTCCGGCCCCTTGGGCCCGCCGATTTCCTTTGGTTTCTCTGCTGCCGGCGCGGTCTTTTCCTTCTCCGCCGCCGCCGGTTGGTCGTTCTTTGACTGGTTCATGGTCCATTCCATCTTGTCGCCGTCCGCTTTCCCTCTACATAAGGTGATTATCGCCCGCTGCCAATGTTCGGCGGGCGAGAGGAGGTATGACAGTCATGGGTATCATGCGGACGGCGATCCTGTTGGCGGCCCTGACCGGCTTTTTTCTGGTCATCGGCTATCTGGTGGGCGGTCAGAGCGGCATGGTGGTGGCGTTCCTCGTCGCCCTGGCGATGAATTTCTTCGCCTACTGGAACTCCGACAAGGTGGTACTGCGGCTCTATCGGGCGCGGCCCGTGGATGCGGCCGTCGCGCCCCGCCTCCATGGCATCGTGCGCGAACTGGCGCAGCGCGCCCAATTGCCCATGCCCAAGGTCTATATCATCGATAACGATCAGCCCAACGCCTTCGCCACCGGGCGCAACCCGGAACATGCGGCGGTGGCCGCCACCACCGGCATCCTGCGCCTCCTTGATGATCGCGAGCTGGCGGGCGTCATGGCCCACGAGCTGGCGCACGTGAAAAACCGCGACACCCTGACCATGACCATCGCCGCCACCATCGGCGGCGCCATCGGCATGCTGGCGAACTTCGCCTTCTTCATGGGTGGCGGCAACAACCGCAACAATCCCTTGGGCGCGGTGGGGGCGATTTTGGTCATGATCCTGGCCCCCTTGGCGGCGGCGCTCATTCAAATGGCGATCAGCCGCAGCCGGGAATACGAGGCCGACCGCGGCGGCGCCGAGATCAGCGGCATGCCGGCGGCGTTGGCCTCGGCGCTCGGCAAATTGCAGCACGGCGCGGCGCGCATCGACAACCCGGAAGCCGAGGCCAACCCGGCCACCGCTCATATGTTCATCGTCAACCCGCTGCACGCCCATGCGATGGACAATCTGTTCTCCACCCACCCCAACGTAGAAAACCGCATCGCCCGGCTGATGGCCATGGCCGGCGGCGGCACCGCCGCGCCCCTACGCGTCACGCCTCGCCGCGGGCCGTGGGGCTAAGCGCCCGCCGTAGCGCTAACCGGCGAAATATGCTCTAAGGGCGGCCATGACCGGCCGCCGTGCGAAAAAATCCACTCTCGACCCCCTGGCCGCCCGCCGCCTTGCCGTGGGCGCGCTGGGGCGCGTGCTTGAAAGCGGCGTTCACCACGAAGCGGCCTTCGCCGCTCTGGCCGATCGCGCGGCGACGCTTGATCCCGCCGACCGGGCGTTTGCCCGCCTGTTGCTCACCATCACGCTGCGCCGCTTAGGGCAAATTGATGCGGTTTTGGCGCAGGCGTTAAGCGCGCCGGAAAAACGACTGGACGATCGCTTGCGGGCGATTTTGCGGCTTGGCGCGGCGCAGCTCCTGTTCCTCGGCACCCCGCCCCACGCGGCGGTGGCGACCATGGTGGAGCTGGCGTCCCGTGATCGCCTGCCGCAGGTGCAGGCCGGCAAAGGTCTGGTCAATGCGGTGTTGCGCCGGCTGGCGCGGGATGGCGCGGCGATGCTGGCGGCCATCGATCTGGAGCGGACAGCGGTCCCGGCCTGGCTGTGGTCCTCATGGGTCGAACGCTTCGGCGAGGCCACCACCCGCCGCATCATCGCCGCCAGCTTTGTCGAACCGATGCTTGATTTGAGCATCAAGCCTGGCGTTGCGGTCCACGGCCTTGACGCCGTTCCCTCGCCCACCGGCGGGGTGCGTTTGGCCGCCCATGGCCGCATCGAACGGCTGCCCGGATTTGCCGAAGGCTCCTGGTGGGTGCAGGACGCCGCCGCCGCGCTGCCGGCCAAGCTTCTCAACCCTCAGCCGGGCGAGCGGGCGCTCGATCTGTGCGCCGCGCCGGGCGGCAAGACTTTGCAACTGGCCGCCGCCGGGGCCGAGGTTACCGCGGTGGACCAGTCGGCGGCGCGGCTGGAACGGCTGCGGGACAATCTGGCGCGCACCAAGCTGCCGGCCACCGTGATCGCCGCCGACGGGCGCGCCTTTGCCGCCGAGGAACCTTTCGATGCCGTGCTCCTGGACGCGCCCTGCGCCGCCACCGGCACCATCCGCCGCCATCCCGAGATCGCCTGGCTGCGCAAGCCCGAGGACGTGGCGGCGCTCGCCGTCCTGCAAGCCGAGCTTCTCGATGCGGCGGCGCGGCTCATTCGGCCCGGCGGGCGGCTCATTTATGCCGTCTGCTCGCTGCAAGCCGAGGAAGGGCCGGCGCAGATCGCGGCCTTTCTCGCCCGCCATCCCCAATTCAAACGCGCGCCTATTGCCCGCGAAGAACTGCTGGGATTGAGCGACGCGCTATTGCCCGCCGGCGACGTCCAGACCCTGCCCTTCATGGCCGGTGGCGTCGACGGCTTTTACATCGCGCGATTGCGGCGGACCGCCTGACCTGCTAGGAAAGCGCCATGATGGCAAAAACACCGGCGCGACCCGTTCTTATCGCTCCGTCGATCCTGTCGGCGGACTTCGCCAAGCTCGGCGAGGAGGTGCGCGCGGTGAGCGCCGCCGGGGCCGATCTTATCCACGTCGACGTGATGGATGGCCATTTCGTGCCCAACATCACCATCGGCCCGGCGGTGGTCAAGGCCTTGAAAGCCCATTCCTCCCTGCCCTTCGACGTGCACCTGATGATCGCGCCGGTGGACCCTTATATCGCCGCCTTCGCCGATGCCGGATCGGATATCATTACCGTGCACGCCGAGGCCGGCCCGCATCTGCACCGTAGTTTGCAGCTCATCAAATCGCTGGGCAAGAAAGCCGGCGTGTCCTTGAATCCGTCAACGCCGGCGGAAGTCCTCGACTATGTGATCGACGTCGTCGATCTCATTCTGGTGATGACGGTCAATCCGGGTTTTGGCGGGCAATCATTCATCGCCTCGCAGCTCAACAAGATCGCTCAATTGCGCCGCCGCATCGACGCCAGCGGCCGCGACATCATGTTGGAGGTGGATGGCGGCGTTACCCGCGACACCATCCATCAAGTGGTCGCCGCCGGCGCTGATGTGCTGGTCGCCGGCACGGCAACCTTTGCTGGCGGTCCCGACATGTATGCCGCAAATATCAAGGCGCTGCGCGCCGCCGCTACCTGAATTTTCCACGAGAGTACCACGATGACTGCTGACGTCGGTTTACGCCCTATCACCCGCGCTCTTTTATCCGTTTCCGACAAAACGGGATTGCTCGAGTTCGGCCGCTTTCTTGCTGACCAAGGCGTTGAAATCCTCTCCACCGGCGGCACCGCCAAGGCGTTGCGCGACGCCGGCCTCACGGTGATCGAGGTCGCCGACTACACCGGCTTTCCCGAAATGCTCGACGGTCGGGTGAAAACCTTGCACCCGAAAATTCACGGCGGTCTTTTGGGTCAGCGCGCCAACGCCGAACACCGCGCCGCCATGTCCGCGCACGGCATCGGCGATATCGATCTGTTGGTGGTCAATCTTTATCCCTTCGAGGCGACGGTGGCGCGCGGCGCGGATTTCGACGCCGTCATCGAGAACATCGACATCGGCGGCCCGGCCATGGTGCGCTCGGCGGCGAAAAACCATCATGATGTGACGGTGGTGGTGGAGGCGGCGGATTACGCCGCCGTGCAAGCGGAGATGACCGCCCATGCCGGCGCGACGACCTTGAACTTGCGTCGCCGTCTCGCCGCCAAGGCCTATGCCCGCACCGCGGCTTATGACGCGGCGATTTCCGGCTGGTTTGCGCGCGACGTGTTGGACGAAAAATTTTCCGAGCGGTTCACGGTGTCTGGCGTCAAGGCGCAAGAGCTGCGCTATGGCGAAAACCCGCATCAGCAGGCGGCGGTTTATCGCGCCCTTGGCGTCAGCGGTCCCTCGGTGGTGGGTGCGCGTCAGGTACAGGGCAAGGAATTGTCTTACAACAACATCAACGACACCGACGCCGCCTTTGAGCTTATCTGCGAATTCGATCCCGCAACGCCGGCGATCGCTATCATCAAGCACGCCAACCCGTGCGGCGTGGCGACCGGCGCGACGTTGGCGGAGGCCTACCGCAAGGCGCACGCCTGCGATCCGGTGAGCGCTTATGGCGGCATCGTCGCCGCCAACCGGCCCTTGGATGGCGAAACGGCGCGGGCGGTGACGGAAATTTTCACCGAAGTGGTGGTGGCCCCCGACGCCGATGAAGATGCGATCGCCGTCTTTGCCGCGAAGAAGAACTTGCGGCTGTTACTGACCGGGGGTTTGCGCGATCCGCGCGCGCCGGGCCTGACCGTGCGTTCGGTGGCCGGCGGCTTTCTGGCGCAGGATCGCGATCACGGCGTTGTTGCGGCGGACGACTTGAAAATCGTCACCAAACGTCAGCCCACGGCGCGCGAACTGGCCGACATGCTGTTTGCCTTCCGCGTCGCCAAGCACGTCAAATCGAACGCCATCGTTTATGTCAAGGACAGCGCCACGGTGGGCATCGGCGCCGGGCAGATGAGCCGCGTCGATTCGGCGCGCATCGCCGCCCGCAAGGCGGAAGACGCCGCCAAGATCGCCGGCGGCGCGCCCTTGACCCAAGGCTCGGTGGTGGCCTCCGACGCCTTCTTTCCCTTCGCCGACGGTCTACTGGCGGCGGTCGAAGCGGGGGCGACGGCGGTTATTCAGCCCGGCGGCTCGATGCGCGATGAGGAAGTCATCGCCGCCGCCGACGCGCACAATCTCGCCATGGCGTTCACCGGCATGCGCCATTTCCGGCACTGATCTTTCGATCCGTCAGCGCAGCAATGTGGTGCGCAGAAAGTGCGCGGCGTAACCAAGCTTGGCCACGGTGAGCGGCGTCGCTTTCATTTCATTGAGAAAATGTTCGACGCGCTGCAGCGTCGCGTGTTGCTGCTTTGCCCAGTCCGCCACGGCGTCGCCTTCCCGGCCCGACTTGCTGTCGGCCAGCAGGCGCTGCGCCAGTTCGCGCTGCTGATCCAAGAGATCATCAACGATGGAGGCCAGCGCCAAGCGATCCCAGTGATCCTCAACCATAAGGAGTTCGGCGCTGGCGCGCAGCCAATCGTAGCCGACCTTGACCCCGAGCTCGAAGTAAGGGCCGATAACGCTAGCCGCCGGCCGTTTCAAGGCCGCCGCCACTTCGACCACATCGCCCGATGTCCAATGCGCCTCCAGGCCGGCAACGTGCGCAGCCAAATCGGCCGGCACCTTGTGCTCGCCATACATGCCGGCCTTTTGCTCCAGCGCCTTGGCGCCGGCCACGCCAAGGACGCTGCTGGGGGTCTTCAATAAGGCCTTGATGCCGTCATTCAAGCGTGCCACCGAGTCGGCGATGGCGGCTGCGCCATGACCGCGCCGCAGCGACCACAACACCAGTCGGCGGGTGAAATCCGTTACTTCCAGATAAAGGATGGTCTGGATCGCCGCCGGCACTTTGTCATCAAGCGCGTCGATTTCCCGCCACAGCGGCGTCAGCGCGAAGAGATCGCGGATCACCACATAGGCCTTGACCACATCGGCGAGCGGCGCGTCCAGTTCCTCGGCGATGCCGAAGGCGAATTCCGGCCCTAAGCGATTGACCAGCTGATTGGCCAGCTCGGTGGCGATGATTTCGCGGCGCAGGCGATGGCCACGCATGGCGGCGCGGTATTTGCCAGCGAGCCGCGCTGGGAAGTAGCCGGCCAGATCAGCCTCCAGATAGGGCTCATCCAGCACCGGGTTTTTCAGCAACGCGTCGGTAAGCGCCATTTTGGCGTAGGAAATGACGATCGCCAGTTCCGGCCGGGTGAGCCCCTCGTGGCGTAGTTGCCGCTCGGCGAGCTCGCCGTCGCTCGGCAACATTTCCAGCGCGCGATTAAGCTCGGCGGTTTTTTCCAGCCGCGTGATCAGCCGCCGGTAGGGATCGAGCGACTTGCCGCTCATGGCTTGCGCCAGCGATACTGACAACGTTTGCAGGTAGTTGTCGTCGAGCACCAGCGACGCCACCTCGTCGGTCATCTCCGCCAACAGCTTGTCGCGGGCGGTCCGGCTCAGCTTGCCGGCGCTGAGCGCGCCGTTGAGCAATATCTTGATGTTGACTTCATGGTCGGAGCAATTGACGCCGCCGGAATTGTCCACCGAATCGGTATTAATCGCCCCGCCCTTACGGGCGAACTCGATGCGGCCGCGCTGGGTGACGCCCAAATTGCCGCCTTCGCCGACGACGCGACAGCGCAGTTCATCGGCGTTGACCCGCAAACCGTCGTTGCCGCGGTCGCCGACGTCGCGGTGGGCTTCGCCCGACGCCTTGACGTAGGTGCCGATGCCGCCGATCCACAGCAAATCCACCGGCGCGCGCAAGATCGCCTGAATGATGTCGCTCGGCGTCGCCTCCTCGGCGTCGATGACAAGCGCCGCGCGGGCCTCGGCGCTCAAGCGCACCGACTTGGCCTTGCGATCGATCACCGCGCCGCCCTTGGAGATGAGCTTGGCGTCATAATCGGCCCAGGACGAGCGCGGCAGGGCGAACAGGCGCTGCCGCTCGGCGAAGCTTTTCTTCGGATCGGGCGTCGGATCGAGAAAGATGTGGCGGTGATCGAAGGCGGCGATGAGGCGGATGCGGTCGGAGAGCAGCATGCCGTTGCCGAATACGTCCCCCGACATGTCGCCGATGCCGACGACGGAAATTTCCTCTTTGCGGATATTGATGCCGAGCTCGCGGAAGTGCCGCTCCACCGACACCCACGCGCCGCGCGCGGTGATGGCCATTTTCTTGTGGTCATAGCCGTGCGAGCCGCCCGACGCGAAGGCGTCATCGAGCCAGAAGCCGCGCGCCTGGGCGATCTCGTTGGCGTAATCGGAAAACGTCGCCGTGCCCTTGTCGGCGGCGACGACGAAATAAGGATCGTCGCCATCGTGGCGCACGGTCTGCAACGGCGGCGCAATCTTGCTGTCGGCCAGATTGTCGGTGACGTCAAGCAGCGCCGAAATGAAGGCGCGATAGCAGGCGACGCCTTCCGCCACCACCGCGTCGCGATCTCCGTCTTTCGGTAAACACTTGGGGAAAAAGCCGCCTTTGGCGCCTACCGGCACGATGATGGCGTTTTTCACCTGCTGCGCCTTGACCAGTCCCAAAACTTCGGTGCGGAAATCCTCCGGCCGGTCGGACCAGCGCAAACCGCCGCGGGCCACTGGCCCTAAGCGTAGATGCACGCCTTCGATGCGTGGCGAATAGACGAAGATTTCAGCAAAGGGGCGCGGCAACGGCGCTTCGTTCAAGGCGCGGCTGTTGATTTTCAGCGCCAGCGCCGGTTTTGCCGCTTCGCCGTTTTGGCTTTGGTAATAGTTGGTGCGCAAGGTGGCGAGCACCAGATTGCGGAAGCAGCGGATGATGCGGTCCTGATCGAGGCTGGCGACGCCGTCGAGTTGGCGTTGAATATCCGCCGCCGCCGCGTCCGCCGTCTGCCGCCGCGTCGCTTCCTCGCGCGCCGGATCAAAGCGCGCCTCAAACAGCGCCACCAGGGCTCGGGCGATGGCGGGATGCTCGGCGAGCGTGGCGCGGATGTAGTCTTCGCTATAGGGCGTGCCCAGTTGCCGCAGGTATCGCGCATATGCGCGCACCACCACCACCTGACGCCAGCTTAAATCCGCTTTCAATACTAGCGCATTAAAGCCGTCATTTTCCGCCGCGCCGGATTGCACCGCGGCCAAGGTATCTTCCAAGGGACCCTTGAGGGCGGATAGGGAAATTTCCCGGCCCTCAGGCTCTACCAGATAAAAGTTGTGGATGCAGCCGGCGGCGGCGTCGTCGCCGGCGTGGCGGATGTCGTAGGCGAATTCCTCGATCGCTTTTAAGCCGAGATTTTCCAAAAGCGGCATGCATTCGCTCAAGGGAATGACCCGGCTGGGGTGATAAATCTTCAGCCGCAGCGCGTCGTCACGGTCTTCCGCCATGCGGTAGACGTTGTAGAAAACGTCCTCGGGACCGCGCATAGCTTCCATTTTTTCGATGTCGATGACGGCGAAATCGGCGGGAAAGGCGTCACGGTAGCCGGCGGGAAATATATTGGCGTAACGCTCGAACAGCGCCGTGCCCCGTTCCTCGCCGGCGCGCTCGATGAGCGCTTCCTTCAAGTGATCGCGCCAGCCGCGCGCCACTTGGGCGATGCGGCGATTGATGTCTTCAGGATCGACCCGCGGCGTATCGCCGGGTCGGGTGCGAACAATGAAATGCCAGCGCGCGATGACGTCGTCGGACAACTGGGCGTGGCGGGCGGAGATTTCCCCCTTATAAGCCTCGCATAAAATCTTTTCGATGCGGTTGCGCAAATTGCTTTCGTAAAGCTCGCGCGGCACGTAGACCAGCGCTGAAACATAGCGACCGTATTTGTCCTGGCGCAGGAAGGCGCGGGAATGCGGCCGTTCATGGAGGTACAAAACACCCATGGCGGTCTCAAACAGCGGCTGCACATCGACTTGAAATAGCTCGTCGCGGGGAAAGGTTTCCAAAATGTGCAACAACCCTTTACCGTCGTGGCTTAAGGGATCAAAGCCTGCGCGCTCGATCACCCGCGTCACCTTGTGCCGCAGATAGGGGATGGATTGCGTGCGCCGGTTGTAAGCGGTGGAGGTGAAAAGACCGACAAAGCGGTGCTCGCCGACGACGCGGCCCTTGTCGTCATAGCTTTTGACGCCGATGTAATCGAGATGCACCGGACGGTGCACGGTCGATTTGACGTTGGCCTTGACGACGATGAGCGGATTGGGGCCGGCGAGAAAATCGCGCACTTCATCGGAGACGGCGATGAAGGCGTTGCCGTTGCGGAAAACCTGCCGGCTGTCATCGCGCAAGATGCCTAGACCGCGTACCACCTGCGGCGTCTTTGCCGCGTGATCGTAGTGACGATAGCCGATGAGGGTGAAGTTGTTGTCCTTGATCCAGTCCAAAAAGGCGCGGCTTTCGGCAATCAGCGCGGCGTCGACGGTCTTCGGCGCCAGCGCCAGGCCGTCAGCGGCGCTTCCCACCGCCGCCAGCATGTCCCGCCAGTCGCTGACCGCGGCGCGCACGTCGGCCAGGATCGCCGCCAGCCGGGCTTCGATCTCGGCCAATAGTTTGGGCGAGGATTTGCGGTCGATTTCCAGATGAATGAACGATTCTCGGCGATAACCCGGCTGATCGGGCGCGCCGTCGGCGATGGCCTGGCGGTTGCCGGCGTCATCGCGCGCCACGGAAAAGACCGGATGGGCGATGAAATGCACCTCGATGCCGGCGGCGGCCAGGTTGCCGCTTACCGAGTCCACCAGAAACGGCATGTCGTCGTTGGCGAGCTGGATCACGGTATGGGTGGAATGCCAGCCGTCGGCCTCGACGGTGGGGTTGAAGACGCGGATTTTCGGCTGGCCCATGGCGCGGCGCGCCAAGAAGCGCCATGCCGACAGGGCAATGCCGTAGAGCGCCTCCTCGGAGCGGGCGAGAATGTCATCAGGCGCGCCCGAGCGGTAGAGGCGGCGAATGAAGCTTTCCATGGCCGTCCGCTCGTCGGCGGGCAGCCGCTGACGCGTGTGCTCGACGACGGCTGACACATGCGAGTCGCGCAAAGTCCAGGCTTTCACGGATAAGGGCTCCCTTGGCGGATCATGAGTTGCGGGGCGGGAAATGACGCTGGCGGCCGAGTGACGGCGCATCGGGGTTGTTGAATCGGGCGCACTATAGACCTTTTCCGGCGATTAATTCAAATAATTCAAATGCCGTTTTATTCTTCAGAGGACCGTTTTTGCCGCACCATCCGGCGGGCCAACCGTTCCCCCTCGCCCTGGTCGGCGGGAGTGGCGGCGACCACCTCCAGGCGGCCGCCGGCGCCGCGCCGGGCGAGAAGGAGGAGCGGTTGGTCGCCCTCCTTATCCGCCGGCCAACGATCCACGACGGCCAGCGCCGGCAGACCTTGCGCCAATTCGGCCAGCAGCATCGGATGTTTAGCCGCCCTCGGTTCGCGCCGCCGCCGTTCGGAGCGCACCATGGCCTTCATGCCGCCCTCGGCCAGCAGCCGCTCCCGGAAGGTCTGGGGCGCCCAGCCCTGGCGTTGGGCGTGGGCGAGCGCGGCGGCGTATTCGGTCAGCCGGGTCTTGTCGTAATGGGCGCCAAAGATGAGCTTAAGCAGCGCGGTGAAGGGGGCGCGGGATTGCGCCTTCACGCCCGCTTCCCGCAGCAGGGCGGCATAGTCCGCCGGGGCGCGATGGGCATCCCCCCAGAAGGCGAGCGCATCGCCGAGCAGGATATAAAGCGCCTGGCGCGAGCGTCCGGCGGCCTTGGCGGCGGCGCGCAGCGCCGTCAGATCGGCTGCAAGATCAATGGCTTGAGCGGCGGTATCCGTCTCGACCTTCCAGTTGACGACGCCGAGGATGAAATCGATGTTCTCGCCGTCATCGCTCAACGGCGCCAGGATGGCGCGGTACGGAATATCCTCCCCCAGGGCTTCATGAAAAGTCGCCTCGAACGCCACCGGCGCCCGATTGGCCAGCACCTCCAGATAATGGTCGGTGACCCGGCTCAACAGCGAATGACGCGGCGCTCGCTCCAACGCCTGGCCGACCAGATTTTCGCCCAGACGGGCGGCGATACGGCCGCCGATGGCCCGCAGGATCGGTTGGTCACGGCCGCCGCGCAGATCGATCAGCACGGCAAACGGCTTATAGGGCGCCAGCATCGCGGCGGTAAAATCGGTGAGCGCCGGATAGGGCCGGTCGGCGGCCAGCGCCGACCACTGTTCATAGAAGGCCAGGATCAGTCGGCGCTCGCGCGCCTGACCGGAAACCGGGTCCGGAGAATCCGCCGCCGCAGCCATGGCGTCATCCCTTGTTCTCATCCGCCTCTGGGCATAATACCTCCAGGCGCGCTAAAAAGGTATCTTGGACACTTTAATGTGGTCTTAAAAAGATGGCAAAGAGTGGCGCTTGATCCGGCGCATGCACATCAAAATGCCGTGACGGATGAAAGAGGGGTTTGACAGATGTGGGGGCAACGCTAAGTTCCGCCGTATGTTGAAAAAAGGGGGCTCCCGCCTGAGCCCTGACGTCTAGTCCGGAGAAGTCGTTCGTGCTTGCACATCTGCCGCATCTGCGCCGTCACCCTATTGCCGTCATCGCCGCCGCCGTGCTGGTGGTCGTGGCCGGCTTCGTACTCTGGCGCGTGATCCTGGCCAATGGCGGCGATCAGCGACCGATGATGCCAGCCCAGGTGGTGGTGGCTCCGGCCGGGCCGGTATTGTTCATCGACAGCATCGAGGCCATCGGCACCGCCCGGGCCAACGAATCGGTGATGTTGACCGCCAAGGTCACCGACACGGTGCGGCGCATCAATGTCGCCGATGGCGCGGTGGTGGAGAAAGGCGACATCCTGGTGGAGCTGACCAACGACGAGGAATCGGCGCTCCTGGCCGAGGCCAAGGCCAATCTGACCGAGGCCGAGCAGCAATACGCCCGGATCAGCGATCTGGTGTCCCGCGGCTCCTATTCCCGCGCCCGCCTGGACGAGCAGACCGCGGCGCGCAATGCCGCCAGGGCCAAAGTAGAAGCCATCGCCGCCCGCCTCAAAGACCGGCTGATCCGGGCGCCGTTTGCCGGCGTCCTCGGCTTCCGCCAGGTCAGCCCAGGCACGCTGGTGCAGCCCAACACGCCGATCATTTCCATCGACGATATCGACATCATCAAGCTCGAATTCGCGCTGCCGGAAATCTATCTTGGCGCCTTGCGTCCGGGACTTGAGGTCATAGCCAGAAGCGCAGCCTATGAAAACCGCGAGTTTGTCGGTCGCGTCACCGGCATCGATTCGCGGGTCGATCCCGCCACCCGCACGGTCACCGTGCGGGCGGAGATCGATAACCCCGACCATTTGTTGCGCGCCGGCATGCTGCTGACGGTGATGGTCATCCGCGAGCGCGCCGACCGTCTGGCGGTGCCGGAGGAGGCGGTCATCCCGGTGCAGGATCGGCAATTCGTCTATGTCATCAAAGGCGGCGTGGCGCATCAGCGCGACGTCGTCATTGGCCGCCGCCAGCCGGGCTACGTGGAAATCATCAAAGGGCTGAAGGTAGGGGAGATCGTGGCCATTGAAGGCATCGTGCGGCTGTTCGATGGCGCGCCGGTGACGGTGCAGGCGGCGCGGCCGGCGGCGGACGTCGCGTCTTGATCGGTAGCTAGGGAGCGCGCCGGATGATCCTTTCCGATATCTCCATCAAGCGGCCGGTGTTCGCCACCGTCATGAGCTTGCTGTTGATCGCCTTCGGCGCGTTGTCGTTCACCCTCTTGCCGCTGCGCGAATATCCCGATATCGACACCCCGGTGGTGTCGATCACCACCATTTATCGCGGCGCGTCGTCGGACATCGTCGAGACCAAGGTCACCAAGATCATCGAGGATGAAGTATCCGGCATCGAGGGGGTGCGTGCCATCCAATCGTCAAGCCAGGACGGCCGTTCGACGGTCAATATCGAATTCATCGTCAACCGCGACATTGATGTCGCCGCCAATGACGTGCGCGACCGGGTCTCGCGCGTCCTCGATGAGCTGCCGCAGGAAGCCGACCCGCCGACTGTCGCCAAGGCGGAATCCGATGGCTCGCCGATCTTCTGGGTCAATATCATGAGCGAGACCCGCGACGGCATGGCGCTTACCGACTATGCCGAACGCTATCTCGTCGACCAATTTACGGTGATCGACGGCGTGGCGCAGATCTGGATCGGCGGCGAGCGGCGCTACGCCATGCGCATCTGGATCGACCGCAAGAAGCTTGCCGCGCGCGGTCTTACCGTGGCCGACATTGAAAATGCGCTGAGGGCTGAAAATGTCGAGTTGCCGGCGGGCCGCCTTGAATCCACCAATCAGGAACTCAGCTTGCGGGTGGCGCGGAGCTATAAATCGCCGCAGGATTTCGCCAATCTGGTGTTGACCCGCGGCGCTGACGGCTACCTGGTGCGGCTCGGCGAAGTGGCGAAGGTGGAACTGGGGCCGGAAGAGGACAGGAATGAGTTTCGCGGCAATGGCCGCTACATGATCGGTCTGGGCATCATCAAGCAGTCAAAAGCAAACCTTTTGGATGTTGCCCGCGCCACCCATGCCAAGATGGAAGAGATCAAGCCCTCCCTGCCTTCCGATATCTCCATGGTGGTGGGCGCCGACGATTCGGTTTTCGTCGAGGCGGCGATTTTCGAGGTCTACAAGACGCTGATCATCGCCATGATCCTGGTGATCATCGTCATCTACCTGTTTTTAGGCAGCGTCCGCGCCGTACTGATACCGGCGGTGACGGTGCCGGTAAGCCTGATGGCGTCGTTCATGGTGCTGGCCATGTTCGGCTATTCGGTCAACCTGGTGACCTTGCTGGCGCTGGTGCTGGCCATCGGTCTGGTGGTCGACGACAGCATCGTCGTTCTGGAAAACATTCATCGTCGGGTCGAGGAAGGCGAACCGCCGCTGATCGCCGCCTATCTCGGCGCGCGGCAGGTGACGTTGGCGGTGGTGGCGACGACGCTGGTACTGATCGCGGTGTTCGTGCCCATCCTGTTTCTGGGCGGTAATGTCGGCCGTATCTTCAAGGAGCTGGCGGTGACATTGGGCGGCGCCGTGGCCATCTCAGCGTTCGCAGCGCTCAGCTTGTCGCCGATGATGTCGTCCAAGCTTCTCGATGCGCAGCGATTGCGGACCGGCCTGAGCCACCGCGTCGATCAGTGGTTTACCCGCCTCAATACCGCTTACGGCCATACGCTGGAGAAGCTCTTTGCGCGGCCGAAGATCACCATCATCGCCTTTGCGGCATCGGTGGCGGCGATTCTGGCGCTGTTCGCCATCACGCCGCAGGAGTTCGTGCCCAACGAAGATCGCGGCCGTATTTATGTCCTGGTATCCGGTCCGGAAGGCTCCAGCTTCGAAGCGACGGTTCGCAGCATGCGCCGCATCGAAAATATTCTGATGGAGATTTACGAGCGCGGCGAGGCGACCCGCGTGCTGACCCGCGTTCCCGGCTTCGGCTCCGAGGAGCAGGTCAATACCGGCATCGGCATCGTCACGCTGAAAGATTTTGACGAACGCGAGCGGTCATCGGATCAAATCATCGGGGAGATTTTCGGCAAACTGCAATCGGTGCCGGGCGTGTTCGCGGTGCCGGTGGTGTTCGGCGGCTTAAAAGGCGTCGGCGGCGGCCGCGGCAAGCCGGTGCAGTTCGTCATCGGCGGCGATAGTTACGAAGAACTGGCGCGCTGGCGCGACGTCATGCTGGAGCGGATTCGCGAAAACCCGGCGCTCGTTGCCGTGGAAACCGACCTGAAGGAAACAAAACCGCAAATTCTGGTTATCATCGATCAGGATCGCGCCGCGGATCTCGGGGTGACGGTCAGCAACATCGGGCGGACGTTGGAGACCATGTTCAATGCCCGCCGGGTGACCACCTACATCGATCGCGGCGAAGAGTACGACGTCATGCTGCAGGGGCGCGCGGAAGATCGCCGCTCGCCGACGGACTTGTCGAATATTTACGTCCGCTCGGAGACCAGCGGCGTGCTGGTGCCGCTCTCCAGCCTGGTCAAGTTCGAGGAACGCGGCAGCGCGGCGACGCTTAATCGCTTCAATCGTCAGCGCGCCGTCACCATTTCGGCGAACGTTGCCCCGGGCTATACCTTGGGCGAGGCGCTGACATTTTTGGAAACGACCGCCAAGGAATCGCTGCCGGAACGGGCGCGCATCGATTACCGCGGCGAATCGCGGGAGTTCAAGGACTCCTCCAGCGCGCTCTTCTTCATTTTCGGTCTGGCGCTGTTGGTGGTTTACCTGGTGCTGGCGGCGCAGTTTGAAAGTTTCGTTCATCCCATGGTGATCATGCTGACCGTGCCGCTGGCCATCATCGGCGCGCTGCTTGGACTTCTCGTCACCAACGGTACGCTTAATATCTACAGCGAGATCGGCATCGTCATGCTGGTGGGCATCGCCGCCAAGAACGGCATTTTGATCGTCGAATTCATCAATCAGATGCGCGACGCGGGCAGAGAGTTCACGGCAGCCATCATTGAGGGCAGCCGCATACGCCTGCGGCCCATTCTGATGACGGCGTTCGCGACGGTGATGGGCGCCGTGCCGTTGATCCTATCCACCGGGGCCGGCTCGGAAAGCCGCTATTCGCTGGGCGTGGTGATATTTTCCGGCGTCGCGGTCGCCACCCTGTTCACGCTCTTCGTGGTGCCGGTGTTTTATTACCTGTTGGCGCGGCATACCAAATCGCCCGGCCATGTGGCGGCGGAGCTGAAGAAGCTGCAAGCCGCCGAATAGCCCTGGCGCATTGCCGCCGCAGGTGACACCCTTGATACGCCCTTAACGGAGCACAAGGCGAGGTGGTGAGCAAGCGGGCAACAGCGATACTAGCGGCGCTGATCTGGATCGTCATGGCGGCCGGCGCGGCTTGGGCGCAAGGCGGCTTGGCCTATGATGTCCGCTTGGAAGGGCTCGCCAACTCGAAGGCCAAGGATCTCTTTGACGAGGTCTCGGTTCTTGAGGATCTTAAAAAAACGCCGCCCCGATCGCTCGCCGAGCTGCGCGACCGGGTGCGCCGCGATGTCAAATCCTTGGAGCGGATATTGCAGTCGCGCGGCTACTACGCCTCGCGGGTCAGCTACCGTGTGGAGCGCGGCGGCAAGCGGGTCGCCATCGTGCTGATGGTCGAGGAGGGCGTGCGCTATAACTGGACGACCTCGACCGTGCGCTGGGCCGATGCTGGGGCGACGGCGGAGCTTGAGGCCATCGTTACGGCGGCGCAACCAAAACTGCCGCGCCCCTTGCTCAGCGCTTCCATCGTCAATTTCGAGCAGGCGGTGCTCAGCCGCCTGCCGGAAATCGGCTACCCCCAGCCGCGTCTCATTCGCCGCGATGTGGTGGTCGATCACGCCACGGCGACGGTGGCGCTGACGCTCGACATCGATCCCGGCCCCCGGGCGGCGTTCGGCGAGGTGCGCTTTGAAGGTCTGGATAGCGTCAAGCCGGCTCACCTGAAGCGGCTCGTGCCTTGGCAGACTGGCGACGCTTACGATGCGCGGCTGGTGGATCGTTTTCGGCTCGATCTTGCCAAGACCAATCTTTTTTCCGCCGTCGAGGTGGAGACGCGGCCGGACGGCTCAGTAGTGCCGCTGATCGCTCGGGTCCGCGAAGCCAAGCATCGCACCTACGGCGCGGGCGGCGGCTACAGCACCAGCGACGGGTTCGGCGGCAATGCGTTCTGGGAGCACCGCAACTTTTTCGGTCAGGGCGAGCGGCTGCGGCTGCTGGGCGCTGCGGCTGAGATCGAGCAATCACTGGCCGCCAGCCTTGACGTTCCCTCGTTTCGACGGCGCGATCAACGGCTGCTCATCGGCGCGTCGCTGAGACGCGAAGCGCCGGACGCCTATACCAGCTACAGCGCGGAGACATCTGCGGTGCTGGAGCGGCCGTTCGCCGACCATTGGACCCTGCTCTTTGGCGGCGCTCTGGAATACAGCCGGGTGACCGATCTTGACGGCACCCGTCACTTCTATCTGCTCGGCGGGCGCGGCGGCGTGCGGCGCGATGATACCGACAGTTTGCTCGATCCCACCCGCGGCAGCCGGTTCAGCATCTCGGCGCGGCCCTTCATCGGCGAACAGAGCGGAGCCTTGCAGTTCACCATCTTCGAGGCGGCCGCCAGCGCCTATCTCGCGCTTGATGATCGCCGCTACTACGTGATGGCGGCGCGTCTGAAAGCGGGCACGGTCATTGGCGCCGACCTCGACCGGCTGCCGGCCACCAAACGGTTCTATGCCGGCGGCGGCAGTTCGGTGCGCGGCTACCGCTATCAGTTCGCCGGCCCGCTGGACGCCAATGGCGATCCCATCGGCGGCCGCTCTCTGATCGAGGCGGGATTGGAAGCGCGGCTGCGCATCACCGAGCGGCTGGGCATCGTGCCGTTCATCGAGGCGGGACAGGTGGACGCCCAAAGCCTGCCTGATTTTAAGGAGAAGGTCTTTGTCGGCGCCGGCGTCGGCGCGCGCTACTACACCTCGTTTGCGCCGGTACGTCTCGATATCGCGTTTCCCTTGACGCGGCGCGACGTCGATCATCATTTTGAAATCTACATCAGCCTGGGGCAGAGTTTTTGAACGCGAGATTGACGTCATGACGTCACGACGGCAACGCCTTTGGATGATCTTCGCAGCCGCGGCCACTACGGCCGCCGCCGTCGCGATTGTGCTGACGGTTGCCGGAACGCGGCTCCTGGCGGGGCTTCTGGAAGCCGCCTTGAGCGCCCCGCCCCAGGCGGTGGTGCGTATCGATAAGCTGTCGTTTCGCGGCCTCGGCACGCTGCGGCTCGGCGGCGTTGCGGCGGCCGATGCGGCGGGGACGTGGCTGGAGCTGCCGTCGCTGACCATCGAGTGGCAGCCGCGCCGGCTTTTTGCCGGCGAGCTTCATATCCGCGCTGTTGCCGCCGAGAGGCTGGCCATTCGGCGCTGGCCGACGGGGGGCGGCGCCGGCGGCGGTTGGCCGCCGGACATCGCCTGGCCGTCGCTGCCGTTGGACTTGAGGGTGGACAAGCTGACCGTGGCGGCGCTCACCCTGCCCGCCCTCGATCAACGAACGCTGCCGCCGCTGCGGGTCCAGGGCCGGCTGCGGCTGGATGACGCCCGGCTTGACGCCGATGTGGCGGCAGTCGGCTCCGCCGGCGATCGACTGACGCTGCGGGCGGACGGCAAGCGGGCGGCGGAAACTTTATCATTGGACCTAAAAGTCGTCTCAAACGAAAAAGGCGTACTGAGCGAAGCCATTCGCGCCGCCGGTCTGCGGCAGCTTGCCGACATCACCTTCGCCATCAAGGGCGATGGCCCATGGCGGGCGTGGCGCGGCGTGGTGGCGGCGCGGCTTGCTGGGGTCGCCGGGTTTGACGGCCACGTGATGGTGGATGATCGGGCGCGGTTGGCGCTCGTCGGCCGGTTTCAGGCCGCGCCGGGTTTGGCCGCCGCCCTCGATCTGCCACCCTGGGCCGCCGGCCTGATCGCCCCGCCCAGCACCATAAACCTGGCCCTTGATGTTGATGAGGACGGCGCGGCGCAAGCGCTGACGGCATCGGCGGCCAACCCGCATCTGACCTTACGCATCGCCAGCGGCGGCGCCGTCGGCTGGTCCGCCGCCAAGGTCGACCTGAAGCTTGCAAAGCCGCCGCTGCCGGCCCCGACGACGCTGGCGGCGCTGCACGCCACAGGCCAGGTCGTCTGGGACAACGCCATCACCGCCACACTGGCGCTCAGCGGCCAAGGCTTGGCCGGGGCTGAGGGCAAGATTGGCAAGGCCGAGGGCCGGCTGCGGCTGGACTGGCAGCCCGAGAGCCGCACTTTAAGCGCCGACGGCAGCGGCGCACTACTTGACGTCATGACGTCATGGCGGCGGCAAGGGTTTGAAAAAATTCGCTGGAGCGCAGAGGGGCGGTGGGAAAACGGCCGCCGCCTCGCGCTGGACAAGGTATCCATAAACGATGGCCGGCTGACCCTGGCCGGCGGCGGCGGTTATGATTTCAAGGCCAAACGGGGGCTGGCCAAGGGCCGCTTGAGCGGCGATATCGCCCGCCTTGCCGACGGCTGGCGGAGCGGCGTCACCGCTATGGATGCGACGGTCGCCGCCGAGGGCGGGGTAACGCGTCTGACCCTCGCCGGCGATCTGACGGCGGCCAAGGGCGGCGGCCGGCTCGATGCCTTAGGTCCCATCCGCGTCGTCGGCGATCTGGCCATAGGGCCCAACCTCACGGCCAGACTATTCCTGACCTCGCCGGCGGCGGCCTTCCAGGGCGCCTATGAGCCTGCGGCCGCCCGCGCCGAGCTGGTGGCCGTGGATGGTGGGGCGGTGGGCCGGCTCCTCGGCGTCGCGCTGGCCGACGGCAGCCGCGCCACCCTCGATTATCGGCAACAGCGGTCCGCCACGGCGCTCCTTCGCCTGGAGGCCCCTTGGCTGATCGCCGCCGATGGCGGGCTGCGGCGGGCCACGCTGGCCGTCTCCCTCGACGATGTGACGCGCGCGCCGCACGGCGGCGTCACGCTCAACGCCAGTTCGCCCTTGGGGCCGCTGCGGGCGGTGGGCGGCCTTGCGGTGGACCAGGAAAAAGTTGTCTTGAGCAACATCATGGTCGATAGCCCGGTGGCCACGGTGTTGGGTGGGCTCAGCATGGCGCGCGCCAGCGGGCTGATCAGCGGCCGGCTCACCGGGGCTTCCGGCGATCTGGCGGTATTGCGCCGCGGCGCAGGAGTGGATGCCGGCGGGGCGCTGCGGCTCGATCTTGCTTTCGCCCCTACAGAATGGAAGGGCGAGACGCTACAGGCGGTCTCCGGCGTCATCGACGGCCAAGCCCTCACTCTGGTGCTGGCTGACCGCGAGACGGTGAGCGCCGAAGCGATCGCCATCGACGGCCGCCTGCTCCTCGATTTGACAAGCGGCAAGGGTAGCGGCTTGCGCGCCGCACAGGGCCAAGCGGTGGTGCGCGATTACCGCTCCGCCACCCTGCGCCTGCGGGAAGGCGCGTTCAGCATGACGGCGGCGGATGCCGCCAATCCTTGGCGGCTGGCGCTGACCGGCGACTATTACGGGCCGCTCGATATCAAGGCGCGGGGCGATTATCTAGCCGCCGAGACCACCCGGCTGACGGTGGCCGAGCTTGGCGGCGCGCTGGCGGGCCGCTCCCTGGCGCTGGCCCATGCCACGACGCTGACCTGGGATGATGACGGCTGGCGACTTGCCGCAACCGAGCTTGCCTTGGGCGAGGGGCGGGCGGCGGCGGCGGCGGAGCGAACGGCCCGCAGCGCCACGGCCCATATCGACCTTAAAGACGCCGATCTGGCCGTGCTCAGCCTGCTGGCCGGCCGCACGCCGCTGGCCGGTCAAGTCAGTGGCACGCTCGATCTGACCATTGCGCCCGATCAGGCCGCCGGCGCGGCGGCGATCGAGGCGCGGCAGGTCGGGGAAGCGTTCGATGACGGCCTGTCGCCGCGTTTTGATCTGGCGCTCACAAGCCAGTTTCGCGGCACTGGCGACATCCTGGCCATGGAAACCACCGCCTCGCTCAGCGGCGCTGACATCGCGGCGCGCTTGTCGCTGCGGCTGCCCGTGGCGGTGCGCCATGATGGCCGGCCAACGCTGGCGCTCGTCAACGATGCGCCGCTCGCCGGCGCGCTATCCTGGAACGGACCCTTATCGCCGCTCATTTTACTGACCAATTTGAGCGAAGACGTGTTCGAGGGCGCGCTTGACGCCGACATCGCCATTGCCGGCACGCTCCGCACACCCGCACTCAATGGCGCGCTGCGCGTGCGCGACGGCCGCTATGAAAATCTGCGCTGGGGCGCAGCGCTGCAAAACGTCGCCGCCGCGGCAACGCTGGATGGCCAGACGCTGCGCGTCACCGAACTGACGGCGCAAGACGGCAACGGCGGCAAGGCCAGCGCTGCCGGAACGTTGACGCTGAAGGGCTACAGCGATGTTGTCGGCCGCCTGACGGCATCGTTGCAGAAGCTGCGGCTGTTGCGCATCGGCAGCGTCACCGCCAGCGCCAGCGGGCAGTTGGCGTATGACCGCACGGCGGACGATGCGGCGCTCACCGGCGCGCTTGATATTGACGGCGCGGAAATCTCGCTGGCCAAGAAGCTGCCGCCGGAAATCGTCGTGCTGGAGGTGCGTGAGATCAATAGTCCAACGTCGATGGCGCTTGCCGCCAACGGCGGGGATCGGGCATTGCCCACGTTCCGTCGATTGGACCTGGCGCTCAGCGCCGACCGCCGGGTGTGGCTGCGCGGCCGCGGTCTTGACTCGGAATGGCAAGGCGCGCTTAGGGTGCGCGGCGACGCTGCCGCTCCCACCATCGACGGCGCGCTAAAGGCGGTGCGCGGCACCTTCGAGTTTGCCGGCAAGACGTTCACCTTAAGCGACGGTGGGTTGCGCTTCACCGGCGGCCGCGCCATCGATCCGGCGATCGACTTGCGCGCCGAATACGCAACCTTCGACTTCAAGGCGATCCTGACGCTCAGCGGCACGTTGTCGCGGCCGACGGTAGAGCTCACCTCCGACCCGCCGCTGCCGCAGGATGAAGTGATGGCGCGCATTCTGTTTGGCGCCGGCGTGCAATCGCTGACGGCGCTGGAGGCGGTGCAGCTCGCCAGCGCGGTGTCATCGCTGTCGTCGGGCGGCGGTTGGGACGTCTTTTCCGTCGCCCGCAAAGCCCTAAGCCTTGATCGGCTGGCGGTGGGGGCGAGCGAGGACCGCAGCGCCGGCGCGCAGGTGACCGGCGGCAAATACCTCACCGACCGGGTCTATCTGGAGGTCCGCACCGATACCGAAACCGGCGCCAGCGACGCCACGCTGCGCGTCGATGTCACCAGAAACCTGCAAGTGGAAAGCGACGTCGGCGGGCAAACCGCCGGCAATCGATTGGGCTTGCGCTGGAAAAAAGATTATTGAGCGCTACTTCTTGCGCCACGTCGGCATGGTGAAGCCGATGATGGGTTTTTCTTTATTGGGCGATGGATAGGCCGCCGCGCTGTGCGCCAAGCCGCCGTGGACGAACGCGGCGGCGATGAGCGCTGTGGTCGGCATCGGATTGATCACCCGCACCGGATGACCGGCGGCATGCAGTTTCTTCTCCAGCTGCTCGGCGACGCCGAGAAAGCCGGTGCAACCGAGCACGATGCAATCGGCATGGTCTTCGGTAATGGCAAGACGTGATTGCTCCAGCAGGCGCTCCAGCAGGCGCGGTGAACCATCCTCAAGCTCCAACACCGGAATATTCACCATGCGCAGCGATGCGACTTTACCGGCTAAACCATAGAGAAGCGCATTGCGTTCGAACATCGGCCGCACGCTGTCCAGCACCGATACCACGCTGAAACGATGGCCCATCATGGCGGCGACATGCAGCGAGGTTTCGCAGGGTCCGAACACCGGCATTGTCACAACTTCGCGCGCCGCATAGAGACCGGGATCGCCCATGCAGTTGATGATGACGGCGTCGACGCCTGCTTTTTCTGCTTCGATGGCGGCGGCGACGGTATAGGGCGCGCACAGCACCTCGTCGAAATGGGTTTCGATGGATGCCGGTCCGCTCTGCAGACACGCTTCGTCAAAAGCGATGCCCAATTTCTCCAGTGGTTGTAATTCCTCCAGCGTGCTGCCGCTGACGGCAGCGGAGAGCGAATGCAGCGGCGTGATGATGCGAATTTTCGTCATGATGGCCACCTCGATGATCGGTCAAGGTTAATTTAGCGCCGGGTGACGTCAATCTTCCACGATGGGTAGCCGAGCCCTCGAAATGGGTAACAGGCAGCTTCAGGCCGATTACCGGATCAGGTCGATGATGACGAAAATCAGCGCGGCGAGGCCGGCGGTGGCGGGGACGGTGATGATCCAGGCGGCGGCGATGCTGAAGACATGGCGACGGCGCACCAGCCGGCGTTTGGCCAGGGCCTTGGCGGAGGGTTGCTTGCCGCCGCCGTTGCGTCGCCGGTTGGCGATGAACTCGCGCAAGAAACCGACGCCGAAGACGCCGCCCACGGCGATGTGGGTGGAGCTGACCGGCAGGCCGAGCCAGGAGGCGGCCAACACGGTGATCGCCGCCGACAGCGCCACGCAATATGCCCGCGCCTCGTCAAGCCGGGTGATCTCCTGGCCCACCGTGCGCACCACCCGCGGGCCATAAATCAGCAGCCCGGCGGAAATTCCCACCGCGCCGATGACCATGATCCAAACCGGGACGCCGACGGCGGCCTGCATCTCGCCATGCTCGATGATGCTGACGATGGCGGCCAGCGGTCCGACGGCGTTGGCGACGTCGTTGGCGCCGTGCGCGAAGGACAAGAGCGCGGCGGCGGCAATCAGCGGCGCGGCGAACAGCTTGGATACCGCCTTGCGGCGATTGACCGTGACGACGGCGGCGCGGCGGATCATGGGCCGCGCTATCAACAGCGCCAAGACGCCGATCGCCAGCGCCGCCGCCGTGACCAATTCCGTGGGGGCTTTCCAGACATTTTTCAGCCCCTTGGTCATCAGATAGGCGGCAAAGGACGCGGTCATGACGGCAATCAGAATGGGCAGCCACCGCCGGGCGGCGGCGACGCGGTCCGGACGGTACATGATGCTCGCCTTGATAAGGAGCAGGAACAGCGCCGCGATGGTGCCGCCCAATGCCGGCGAGATGATCCAGCTTAAAACAATGGCGCCAAGGCTCGGCCAGTCAACCACGTCGAGGCCCGCGGCGGCGACGCCGGCCCCGACGACGCCGCCGACGATGGAATGGGTGGTCGATACCGGGGCGCCGAAATAGGTCGCCAGATTGAGCCAGACCGCGCCGGCCAGCAGCGCCGACAGCATCGCCCAGACAAAGGTCATCGGGGCGCCGAAGCTGTCCGGCGAGACGATGCCCTTGGAAATGGTCTGCACCACGTCGCTGCCGGCGATGATGGCCCCTGAAGCCTCGAATATGGCGGCGATGACCAAGGCCCCGCTCATGGTCAGGGCCCGCGCCCCCACCGCCGGCCCGATGTTGTTGGCGACGTCGTTGGCGCCGATGTTCATCGCCATATAGGCGCCGACCATGCAGGCCAACAGAATGGTCAATTGCCCCGAGCCGGGGGTCAAAAACAGGATCGAAAATAGCAGGGAGCCGGCGATAACCGACGCGGCAAGGGCGAATCGTAAGGTGGCGCGGGCTTCCAGCGCCAGCGTATCGGCGATCAGCCAAAGCCGCTCAAGGTCTTTTTGAAGCTTGCTTTTCGCCAAATGCCGCGCCCGCCCTTCGGCGGCGCTTGCCGCCTTATGCTTTCCTCACGGCATGAACTGTTACGTGCTCTTGTTGGTAAGCGCAAGAGGTCTAACGCCGCACCACCAGAATGTCGCACGGCGGGTCGCGCAGGAAGTTTTCGGCAACGCTGCCGATGACGGCGCGGGCGAGCGCGCCGCGGCCATGGGTGCCGAGCACCAGAAGGTCGGGCTTGCGCCGCCGCACCTCGCGGCGCAACACCTCCTCGGCCTGACCGATGACATGGTGGAAGCGAAGGTTGTGCGCTGGTTTGCCTAGGCGCTTGAGGAAATACCGTTTTTCCTCCTCGACCATGGCGGCGATGGCGGCCTCATCCTTGGCCGTTCGCTTGCTGCCCGTGCGCACGCCGCCCATGAGCCCGGCGAACGCCATGTCGAAGGCGTGACAGATTTCCAGCGCGGCGTCCTTGAAGTGCTGGCAGGCGAAGCCGGCGGCGCGTTCGGAGGCGGGCGAAAAATCGGCGCCGATCAGTATCCGCTTATAGGGCTTGCGCGCGATATTGCGCACCAGCAGCACCGGCAGCCGGCCATAACGGATCACCCGCTCGCCGGTGCTGCCGCGAAACAGCTCGCGGACGTGTCCCTTGCGATGCCGTCCCAATACCAAAAGGTCGGCGCGGGCGTCGTTGGCGGCGTCGAGAATGGCTTCGAAGTGTCGGCCAAACACGATGCGCGAGGTCGCTTTGCAGCCGTTTTTTTGCCCCAGGGCCTGCAACTGATGATCGATTTTGGCTTTGGCGCGTTCCGCCATGTCACGCGCCATGTCCGCCGGCAGGGCGTCATCAACGGCGCTGACCACCGTCAAGTGTGCGCCCTGTTCCTTGGCCAGCATGGCGGCGCGCTCAACGGCGCGCGCGGCGCGCGGCGAAAGATCGGTGGCGACGACGATTTCTTTCATCATTTGCTTCTCCAAGCTGCCGTAGTGATTTGATCTTAAAGCGTTCGGGCCGGATTTTAAACCGATTCCGCACCTTGACGGTCCTGCCGGAGGTCGATTTCGGTTGTACTGGGCGTGCTGGCGTCCAATATTAGAGATCTTTCGCGTCGGCGGCGCGACCAGAAGGGGAAACGATGGTGGACGCCATTCGCAAATTTTTCGCGCTTGAATCAGCCGGCGGCATCATTCTCATGGCGGCGGCGGTATTGGCCATCATGGCTGCCAATTCGCCGCTGGCGCCGCTCTATGACGCTCTCCTGACGCTGCCTTTCACCATTGCGCTTGGCGAAGCCGCCATCTCGAAACCGCTGTTGTTGTGGATCAACGATGGCTTGATGGCGATCTTCTTTCTCTTGGTGGCGCTGGAATTAAAACGCGCAGTTCTGGCCGGCCCGCTGGCCGGCGAGCAGGTTTTGCTGCCGATCAGCGCCGCCATCGGCGGCATGGCGGTTCCGGCGGTGATATACGCCCTCATCAACGTCGGCGATGCGGCGGCGCTGCGCGGCTGGGCGATTCCCGCCGCCACCGATATCGCCTTTGCGCTCGGCGTGATGGCGCTCCTCGGCAATCGCGTGCCGTTGTCGTTGAAAATCCTGTTGACCACCATCGCGGTGATCGATGACCTGGGGGCCATCATCGTCATCGCGATATTTTATACCGCGGAACTTTCGTTTGCCTCGTTGGCGTTGGCGGGCATCGCCATCGCGGCGCTGGCCTTCCTTAATCAGCGCGGGGTGACCAGGCTTGCCCCTTATCTCATGGTCGGCGTGCTGTTGTGGGCGTTCGTGCTCAAGTCGGGGGTTCACGCCACCCTGGCCGGCGTCGTGGTCGGCCTGGCCATCCCGTTGCGCGCCGCCGACGCGCGCGGCGAAAGCCCGCTGCGGCACTTGGAGCACATGCTGCACCCCTGGGTTGCCTACGGCATCCTGCCGGTGTTCGCCTTCGCTAATGCCGGTCTGCCTCTCCTCGGCCTGACGCTGGATCAATTTGTCGGTACGGTGCCCTTGGGCATCATCCTCGGCTTGGTGGCCGGCAAGCCCATCGGCGTGCTGGCCGGCGCCGCCTTCGCGCTTGCCTTATTCAGGCTACGGCTGCCGGCTGAAACCACGCCAAAGATGCTCATTGGCATGGCGGTGCTGACCGGCATCGGCTTTACCATGAGCCTGTTCATCGGCTCCTTGGCCTTCGACAGCGTTGCGCAATCCAACGCGGTGCGCTTGGGCGTGCTCTCCGGCTCGCTCGTCTCGGCGCTGATCGGATCGCTGATCCTGCTCATGGCCTCGGCCAAGACCCCGCCGCGGACACGCCATTAGGGATTGGGCTGGCGGGAAATAATGCTATAGTTGCTGATAAAACGGCACAAATGAGAGAACGCGGCCTTCATAAAAGAGGGATATGATGGCGAGCACTATTTTTGAACGCGCGGGCGGCTTCTCGGCGGTGCGCAAGATCGTCGCCGATTTCTATGACCGCCTGTTGGATGACGCGGCCTTGCAGAAGTATTTCGCCAATATCGATATGGCGCGGCTGGACGCCCAGACCCGCGAGCTGATTGAGGCGGATTTCGTCGCCGCCTCACGGGGGGTAGCGGAATTGAAGGGCTTTGGCGCGTGTGAAGTGTTCACCCTAGTCTCGGAGCGGCCCAGCGGGCGCTGATTATTCGGTATTACTCGGCGATATCGGCGATTTCCTGCAAGGCGGCGCGGTCGCGCACCGCGATGCGGCCGCGCGCCAGGTCGACGAAGCCCATATCCTGCCATTCCCGCAGCTGACGGTTGACGTTCTCCCGCGACAGCGCCACGGCGTTGGCGATCTCGCCCTGGGATAGGCGCAGCTCGGCCTCGCCCGCCGGCAACAGGCGCAGGATGCCGCGGGCGAGCTTAGGCTCCAGGCCCATGGTGGTGGTGGTTTCCAGGAGTTCGTTGGTGCGCCGCAGCCGCTCGCACAGGGCGCGAATCACGGCGAGCGCGGCGCGGCCGTTGTGTTCCAGATAGGGAATGACGTCCCGGCGGTAGATGACGACGGCCTCGGTGGGCTCCACCGCGGTGATACGGGCCGAGCGCGCCGCGCCGTCGAGCACGCTCAATTCGCCGATCAGTCCGCCCACGCCGACATAATCCAGGGTCAGTTCGCGGCCCGCCGGGGTGACGACGCTGACCTTGGTCAGGCCAGAAAGGACGATCATCAGGCTGTCGCCCTCATCGCCCATGTCCATCAGCACCTGACCCTTGGCGAAGCGTCGGGTCGGTGAGGCGGCCAGGATGGCCGCGGCCTCCGCCGCCTCGAGGGCGGCGAGGATCGAATGCTTCGGTAAGCGGTCCAGAATGTCGCCGGCGGCCATGAATCTCCCTCTTTTCGGGTCAGTCTACCCGAAAAATTCGTATTTTGTCGCCCTCTGTGACGCCCGTCACGGAACCGCGCTCGCCACGCCGGCATGGTCGGGTCATCGGCAATCGCCCCCCTGGGACATCGAGGAGACCCAAACCATGAACATGCATCACAATTTCACCTATGCGGAAAGCCTGGCCGCGTCCGAGCGCGTCAACTGGCGGATCGAGGATTTGATCGGTCCCGACAAGACCCTGGATTTTTCCAAGCCGTTCATGCCCGACGCGCTCGCCCGGGTGCAGAGCATGGATTACCTGTCGCCGCGCGAAAAGCTGATCCTCAATCAGATCCGCGGCCATAACTATCTCTATCTTTTTGGTCTGGTGGAGGAATTCATTCTGCCCTTCGTGCTCGATCATGCCCGGCCGCACTTGCAGGGCGACGACTATCGGGTGCGCGCCTTTTTGAATTTCGCCAGCGAAGAGGCCAAGCACATTCATCTCTTCAAGCGCTTCCGCGAAGAATTTGAGAAGGGCTTCGGCATCGCCTGCGACGTCATCGGCCCGCCCGAAGAAATCGCCAAGGCGGTGCTGGCGCATGATCCGCTGTCGGTGGCGCTGGTGATTCTGCATATCGAATGGATGACACAGCGCCATTACGTGGACAGCATCAAGGACAACGGCGATCTTGATCCACAATTCAAAAGTCTCTTGAAGCACCATTGGATGGAAGAAGCACAGCACGCCAAGCTCGACACGCTGATGGTGGAAACCATTGCTAAAGACCGCGACGCCGACAGCATCGCTAAGGCCATCGATGGCTATCTGGAAATCGGCATGCTGTTGGACGGCGGCTTGAAGCAGCAAACGATCTTTGATGTCGACGCTTTTTGCCGCGCCGCCCAGCGTCGTCTCGACGCCGAGGAGCTGGAAGCTTTCGTCAATCATCAGCATCAGGCCATGCGCTGGACGTTCTTGGGCACCGGCATGGGCCATCGCCGTTTCCTGCAAACGGTGGAAAGCCTTGCGCCGGCGCAGCGTACGCGCCTGGAAGGCATCGTCCCGGCATTTTCGTAAGGCATAATTTTTTACACGACCATCAACCTAGAGGAGACTGTCATGTTGGATATCGTCAAAAGCACCAAGGTCAACGGCATCGATGTGGATGCCTTAAAGTCAGTCATTGCCGACGTTGCCGCCGATCCGTCAAAAGGCGTGGTGGCGTTCGCCGTGCGCTCGGCCTGGAACGGCCAGACCAGAAGCGAGACCGCGGTCGATGGCTACACCATAGGCGGCCAGCGCATCGATCGCGCGTTCAAGATCAAGATCGACGAGCCGTTCGAGCTTTGCGGCGCCAACACCGCGCCAAACCCGCAGGAAATGCTGATGGCGGCGTTGAACGCCTGCATGATGGTGGGCTATGTCGCCAACGCGGCGATGCGCGGCATCACGCTCGATCTGCTCGAGGTGGAAACCGAAGGCGCGCTGGATTTGCGCGGTTTTTTGTGCCTCGATGACAGCGTGCGCCCGGGCTATGACGCGATCAAGTACCGCGTGCGCATCAAGGGTAACGGCACGGCGGCGGAATTTGAGGAAATTCACCAGGCGGTGATGAAAACCTCACCCAACTATTTCAATATATCCAAGCCCATTCGCCTGGAATCGAAGCTGGAAGTGGTTGCCTAGAGTCTGTTTTCTTCGTCACGTTCGCCTCCCCACCTTGCAACCGGCCCTTGATACAAGGGCCGGTTTTTTTACCAAAGCTCAAGACGCCAAACCAATCGTCCGGACGGCGAATCTTCTCAAGCCGTCGGAATAGTAATAGAATGTTCGCATGACCGATAAACCCTTTCATCCCTTGGAAGGCGGCTGCGATTGCGGGCGGGTGCGCTACCGTCTGGAATCGCCGCCCATGTTCGTCCATTGCTGTCACTGCCGCTGGTGCCAGCGCGAGACGGGGGCGTCGTTCGCGCTCAACGCCCTGATCGAGGCGGATCGGGTGACGCTGCTGCGGGAGCCGCCGGAGCTCATTGATACCCCGTCAGAGAGCGGCGACGGGCAGATGATCGCCCGCTGTCCGGTCTGCCGCATTGCGGTGTGGAGCCATTATCGAAGCGCCGGCCCCTTCATCAGCTTCATCCGCGTCGGCAGCTTGGACGATCCCGACCGACTGCCGCCCAACATTCACATATTCACGGCCTCAAAGCAGCCCTGGGTGGCGCTGCCGCCGGACGCCGTGGCGGTGCCGGCATTTTACGAGCGCGAGAAATACTGGCCGCCGGAAAGCCTGAAACGGCGCGCGGCGCTGATGCCGAAGATCAACGCCTATCACGCCGCCAAGGCCGCCCAAACGCCAATTTGACCGCAAGAAGCGGGAAGCGTGGCATCTCCCGTCGCGTTAAAAAGGGTGCGAAAGGAGACGGCCATGACCTTCCAAGTTTCCGCCCTGCCGCGGTCCCACTTTGCTCCGTTGTGGGCGCTGACGGACGAGGAGCTGGCCCGCAAGGGCGCGCGCCGCTGCGTGGTCACCGCCAAGCCCGGCTTTCCCTGCCGTGTCAGCCTCAGGGATGCCGAAGTGGGCGAGGAGGTGCTGCTCATCAACTTCGAGCACCAGCCGATCAACACGCCGTTTCGCGCCAGCCATGCGGTGTACGTTCGTCCCCAGGCGGAGGAAGCGACCCTGGCGGCTGGCGAGGTGCCGGCTGTGCTGCGTTGCCGCCTGTTATCGCTGCGCGCCTTTGATGCGGCGGGGATGATGGTGGACGCCGAGGTGACAGAAGGAGCCGCGATCGAACGCTTCATTAAGGAGCTATTCGCAAATCCCCAGACAGCTTACATCCACGCCCACGCGGCCAAGGCCGGCTGCTATCTGGCGCGCATCGATCGGGGGTAAGTGGTCGCCGCGGGCGCGGTCAGCCAATGGCCGCGGCGCGCACGGCGCGCTGTTCGCGCGCCTTGCCGCCCAGTTGGGCGGTGTAGGACGCCAATTCGAGAAGCGCCGCTTCCGCCGCGCCGGCGTCTCTGCCATCGATGGCGTCGGCGATACGCCGATGGAGGGCGATGATCCGCTCCCGGGACCGGGTGCGGAAGGTGACCATGTTCATCAACGGCTGCATGGCCTCGACAGCGCCGGCGAGGTGCAGGGACAGGATGGGATTGCCGGCCGCCTCAACGAGCGCCCGATGAAACGCGACGTCGGAGGCGCAAAAGGCCTGATCATCCAGGCCGTCGGTACCCTGGCGGGCGATTTCGGCCCGCATCGCCGCCAGATGGGTCGGCAGGCGGCGTTCGGCGGCCAGCGGCAGACAGGCCCGCTCCAGCGCATAGCGCGCCTCGCAGGCGGTTTCAAAATCGATGGCGTTCATGGACAACAACAGCGTGGAGGAGGTAACCAGGCTGCTTTGCACCTCATCAAAACTTACCCGATTGACGAACGCGCCGCCGGCGGCGCCGCGCTGGGTGCGGATCAAGTTCTGCGCCGCCAGCCGCTTCAAGGCCTCTCGCACCGTCGGGCGAGAAACGCCGAAGGTCTCGGCGAGATCGGATTCCGACGGCAGGCGCGCGTCGACCGTCAGTTTTCCGGTGAGGATCGACTCTCGGATGGCGTTGGCGATCTGCGCCGAATATTCCCCAGCGGTTTTGAGCTCGGTTTTCATCTCATGACCGATTTTTATTTGTCAGACATTTAAATGTATGACATTTATTAATCCTATCTCATTCCGGCTCCATTGCAACGGGAAATCGAGGGATGGAAACATGGATGGATCAGCGCGCCCTCGTCTGATGCCGGGCGTCCATTGGCTGACCTTCTACCTGCTGCTGCTGGCGGCATGGGCGGCGATTTACCTGATGCAGGCGCCGCTGCCGTTCGACCAACCGACAACGATTTTTGGGCCGGCATGGTGGGCGGGGCTATGCTCGGCCGGGGCAACGACCGCGGACTTGCCGACGGCGGCGGTCATGTGGGGGCTGATGGCGCTCGGCATGATGACGCCAACTTTCCTGCCGGCCCTGGCGACCTATGACGACCTGCTGCAAGCCGGCGCGGCGCGCAGGTCGGGGTTTTGGGCGCTTCTGGTCGGCTATTTGAGCGTGTGGCTGGCGTTCGCCCTGCTCGCTGCGCAGCTGCAGGTAACGCTGGCGGCGGCTGGCCTCCTCACGGCGCAAGGCGAAAGCGTTTCCCGTTGGCTGACGGCGGGATTATTGGCGTTGGCGGGAGGCTACCAGTTTTCCGCCGTCAAGGCGGCGTGTCTCAGCCGCTGCCGGCGGCCGCTGGCGTTCTTCATGCAGTATTGGCGGGAAGGTCCGTGGGGCGCAGCCGTCATGGGGCTGCGGCTTGGCGGATTGTGTCTGGGCTGCTGCTGGGCGTTGATGTTGTTGGCCTTTATCGGCGGCGCCATGAACCTCTTCTGGATGGGGCTCGGCATGGTGCTGATGACGTTTGAGAAATTGCCGGACGTCGGCCGTCTCGTGACCCGGCCCTTGGGCGGGCTGCTGGTGCTGGCGGCGGCGTGGGTATTAGCGATGTGAAGAAAGGACAAGGAACGATGACAACCGCCGGACAACCATCGTCCATCGGGCAAACGCCCTGGGCCATCAAGGGCGAGCTCATTCTCAACTGCAACTGCACCGTGTTTTGCCCGTGCGTCGTCAGTTTGGGCAAGCATCCGCCGACGGAAGGATATTGCCAGGCGTGGGCCGGCGTGCGCATCGACAAGGGCCATTACGGCGACGCCGATTTATCGGGGTTGAATGTCGGCCTCTTGTTGGAAATTCCCGGCCTGATGGCGCGCGGCAACTGGACGGCGGCGGCTTATATCGATGAGCGCGCCAGCGATGACGCCTATGAAGCGCTCATCAACATTTTCTCCGGCAAGGCGCGCGGCACCACCGGTCTGTTTGGCGTTTTGGTCAGCACCTTTCTCGGAGCGGAGCGCGCGGCGGTGTCATATGAAACCGAAGGCAAGGCGCGCCGCTTGATGGTCGGCAAAAAAATCCAAGGAGAGGTGGTGCCGGTCGCGGGCGCCGATCCCCATGAGGATATCGTGGTGACGAACACCGGCTACTGGATGGGGCCGGACGTCACCATCGCCACCGCCACCAAGGGCCGGGTGCGCGCCTATGGCCGGGTGTGGGATTTTGACGGCCGCTCGGCGGAAATATGCCAGATCGACTGGCGCGGTCCCGGCAAGTAGCGCCACCTTTACTCAAACGCGCGGAATTTTTCTCAAAACAGCAGGAAACACCAACGTGACTTTCAAAGCCTTGATCGTTGAAAAAAATGAAGATGGCGCCACCACCGCCAGCGTGCAGCAAATTGAAGAAAACCGGTTGCCGGAGGGCGATGTCACCGTCGCGGTTGAATATTCAACGGTGAACTATAAGGACGGGCTTTGCCTGACCACCGGCGGCGGATTGGTCCGCGCCTATCCCCATGTGCCGGGCATCGATTTCGCCGGCACGGTCGAAACCTCATCCGATCCGCGTTACAAGCCGGGTGACAAGGTTGTGCTCACCGGCTGGCGGGTCGGCGAAACCCATTGGGGCGGCTATGCGCAAAAGGCGCGCGTCAAGGCGGATTGGCTGGTGCCGCTGGCGGACGGCTTGACCACGCGCCAGGCGATGGCCATCGGCACCGCTGGATTCACCGCCATGCTGGCGATCCTGGCGCTGGAAGATCATGGCTTGAAACCTGAACAGGGGGAAGTGTTGGTGACCGGCGCCGGCGGCGGCGTCGGCTCGGTTGCCACCGCCGTCCTGGCCAAGCTCGGCTACAAAGTGGCGGTGGTTACCGGACGGCCTGAGACGGAACCATATTTGCGCGATCTTGGCGCGGCGCGCATCGTGCCGCGCGCCGAATTGGCGGAGACCGTGAAGCGCCCCCTGGAGACGGAAACCTGGGCCGGCTGCATCGACGCCGTCGGCGGCGCCATGCTGGCGCGGGTCTTGGGGCAGATGCGCTATGGCGCTTCCGTCGCCGCGGTTGGCCTTGCCGGCGGCGCGGCGCTGCCCGCTACCGTCATTCCGTTCATATTGCGCGGCGTCAACCTTCTCGGCATCGATTCCGTGATGCGCCCCTATGCCGACCGGGTGCGCGTCTGGCAGCGTCTGGCGGCGGATCTGCCGAAGCATAAATTGGAAGCCATGATCGAACCGGCAACGCTTGCCGATCTGCCGCGCTTGGGCGCAGCGATCCTGAAGGGCCAGGTCAAGGGCCGCATTGTTGTTGATGTGAATGCTTAATTCTGGAGCGGGCGATGAGATTCGAACTCACGACCCCAACCTTGGCAAGGTTGTGCTCTACCCCTGAGCTACGCCCGCGCTCCACGACCGGACGGGACCGCATCAGGCGGCATGGCGCCCCTGGTCCCAGGCGGTCGCGATATTACGCAAACACCGCCCCAATGCAAGCCCTAAAAGCGGCCGGACCGGGCTTCCGCCCCGCCCGCCGCTCCTGAATTTGACCGCAAGAGACGGAGCGTCAAGCGTCCCCGCCCTCGTCATAATGGCCGGCAGGTCCTATGATGACAGAGGAAGGAGGAGACCCATGACCGCCGCCACCGCGCCTGCCGCAGATGCCGTCTTGAGTCCGGACGACTGTTGGGATGCCGTGCTGCGCCGCGATGCCGCTTATGACGGGCGGTTCTACTTTTCGGTCGCCACCACCGGCGTCTACTGCCGGCCGTCCTGCCCGGCCCGGCGGCCGAAGCGGGAGAACGTGCGCTTTCACGCCACAGGGAATGAGGCCGAGCGGGCGGGCTTTCGCCCTTGCCGGCGCTGCCGGCCCGATGCGCCGTCGCTTGGGGAGAGGCATGCCAACCTGGTGGCCGAGGCCTGCCGCCATATCGAGCGCGCTGAGGAGGCCCCCGATCTTGCCGCCCTGGCCCGGCAAGCGGGCCTCAGTCCCTATCACTTCCACCGTATTTTCAAGGCGGTAACGGGCATCACGCCGAAGGCTTACGCGGCCGCGCAGCGCCGTCAGCGGGTGCGGGAGGCCTTGACCCGGCGGCAGAGCGTGACCGCCGCCCTCTATGACGCCGGCTTTAATTCCAGCGGCCGGTTTTACGCCGAAGCGCCGGCCGCGCTCGGCATGCGGCCCGGCGAGTATCAGGCCGGCGGCAGGAATGTCGTGGTGCGGTTTGCCATAACCGCGTGCTCGCTGGGCTTCATTCTGGTGGCCGCCACCGAGAAGGGAGTGTGCGCCATTCTTATGGGTGACGCCCCCGAACCCTTGGCGCGCGACCTGGCGCGTCGCTTTCCCCAGGCGCAATTGATCGGCGGCGATGCGGCGTTTGGCGAGACGGTGGCCGCCGTGGTGGACTTCGTGGAAGCGCCGGGCCGCTCCTTTCCTTTGCCCCTCGACATTCGCGGCACCGCCTTTCAAGAGCAGGTATGGCGGGCGCTGCAAGCAATCCCGCCGGGCCGGACCGCCAGTTACACTGAAATCGCCGCCAAGCTGGGTCGTCCCCAGGCGGTGCGCGCGGTGGCCGGGGCCTGCGCGCAAAACCCGCTGGCCGTCGCCATTCCCTGCCATCGCGTGGTGCGGGCCGACGGCGGGCTTGCCGGTTATCGCTGGGGGCTTAAACGCAAAGAGGCGCTCCTGGCGCGGGAGGCGTCGGACTGACAGGCGCCCCGGCTAAGGATTGCGCATCGTTGGCCCTGCGGCTATGGAACGTAGCCGAAAGGGGAAACACCATGCCGGCCAGCGAACAAGATCTTTCGGCGCTTCTCGATACGTTGGGCATCGCCCATGTCACCCACCGCCACGCGCCGGTGTTCACGGTGGCGGAAAGCCAGGAGTTGCGCGGGGTGTTGCCCGGCGGCCACGCCAAGAACCTGTTCTTGAAGGACAAGAAGGACCGCTATCTGCTGGCGGTGGTGGACGAAGCGCGGCGGGTGGACTTAAAGGCGCTGGGCAAGGCGCCGGGTCTTGCCGTCGACCGCCTAAGCTTCGCCAGCGCCGAGCGCCTGGCCGAGGTGCTGGGGATCAGCCCCGGCTCGGTCACGCCCTTTGCCTTGATCAACGCCCGCGGGCGGCGTGATCTGACGGTGGCGCTGGATGCCGCGCTGATGCGCCATAACCCCTTGAACTTTCATCCGCTCCATAACGCCGCCACCACCGCCATCGCGGCGGATAATCTGATCGCCTTCATCCGTCACTGCGGCTTTGCGCCGATCGTCCTTGATTTCGACGCCCTTTAAAGTTCGGCTTTCGATGGCTATATGAACGGCGTAAACTAAATAGGTCAGGTAACGGCGACAAAACGGGGCAGCCATGGAAACCATCATCGGCCAAAAAAGTACGGCGGCGGCCGGCGGCAACAGCGGCCTGATCAAGGACGCCACCGCCGCCACCTTCATGGCCGACGTGGTGCAGGCCTCCATGCAGGCGCCGGTGCTGGTGGATTTCTGGGCTCCCTGGTGCCAGCCCTGCAAGCAGCTCACCCCAGCCTTGGAAAAGGTGGTGACCGAGGCCAAGGGCGCGGTGCGGCTGGTCAAGGTCAACATCGACGACAACCAGATGATCGCCCAGCAGCTGCGCATCCAGTCGGTGCCCACGGTGCTGGTGTTTCACCGCGGCCAGCCCGTCGACGGTTTCCAGGGGGCGGTGCCAGAAAGCCAATTAAAGCAATTCGTGCAGGCGCTGATCGGCCCCGGCGCCGACGGCGGCCAAGAGGTCGCGCCGCTGATGGAGGCCGCCGAGCGCGCTTTTGAAGCCGGCGACATGACCGGCGCTGCGGCGCTCTTTGCCGAAGTGTTGAAGCTCGATCCGGCAAATCCGGAAGCCATCGCCGGTCTCGCCCATGCGTCGATCCGCGGCAAAAACTACGATCAGGCGCGCGCCATTCTGGCCCGTGCGCCGAAGGAACACGAAAACCACACCGATATCGTCGGTGCGCGCGCCGCGCTGGCGCTGGCCGAGGAGACGAAGGACGTTGGCGACGTGCAGGTTCTGCTCGCCAAGCTGACCGCTGACCCCGAAAATCTTCAGGCGCGCTACGATCTGGCGCTGGCGTTGACCAACGCCGGCGATCACGACGGCGCCGCCAATCATCTCTTAGAAATCATTCGCCGCAACCGCGCCTGGAATGACGAGGCGGCGCGCAAACAATTGATCAAGATGTTCGAGGCGATGGGACCGACGAGCCCGTTCACCCTCGCCAACCGGCGACGCCTGTCGTCGCTCCTGTTCACATGACCGGGTCGTCCTCAAGCGCCGACGTCATTCACGATGCGGACGATTTGCCGCGAGTCATCCCGATCTTTCCCCTTGCCGGCGCGCTGTTGCTGCCGCGCGGCAATCTACCGCTCAATATTTTCGAGCCGCGCTATCTCGCCATGGTCCGCGACGCCCTGGAGGGCGATCGCCTGATCGGCATGATCCAGCCCTTGGATCCCGAGGACACGCGCAACGAACCGCCGATCTACAGCGTGGGTTGCCTGGGACGAATCAGCGAACATCGCGATCTGCCCGACGGCCGCATATTGATCACGCTTACCGGCGTGTCGCGCTTCGAGGTGCGCGAGGAATTGGCGCGCACCACGCCTTACCGCAAGGCGATGGTGGATTATGACCGCTTCGCTGATGATTGCCGGGTGGTGGAAACCATCGGCGGCAAGGAACGGGCCGAGCTGCTGAACGATTTGAAACGGTTTTTCCACTGCCGCGGCCTGTCGCCCGACTGGGACGCCATCACCCAGGCGCCGGATGAGACGCTGGTCAACGCGCTGGCCATGATCTGCCCCTTTGAAGCGAGCGAAAAACAGGCGCTGTTGGAAGCGCCGACGCTTTATGACCGCGCCCGCACCATGTCGACCTTGATGACCTTCGCCATCGCCGAACCCGGCGAAGGCTCCGGCGCGGCCCATTGAAAGGAATACCATGACTGAACAGACAGCCGTCGATCCTAAGCTGTTGGAAATCCTGGTCTGCCCGTTGACCAAGGGGCCGTTGGAGTATGATCGCGAACGCGGCGAACTTATCAGCCGCAAGGCCAACCTCGCCTATCCCATCCGCGATGGCGTACCGATCATGCTCGCCGACGAAGCGCGGCGGTTGGATTAGAGCGCCTCGCCGCGCAACAGCCGCGGCAGCTCGCCCACCGTGCCGCGGGCGTGGTGCATGAAAAAGCGTTTCAAAGGCGGTAAGCGGTTGACGGCGGCAAGGCCGAGATCACGGGCGATGCGCACGGGCGCGATGTCGTTGGAAAACAGCCGCACCAAACTGTCGCACACCACGCTTAAGGTCATGTTGTCGAAGCGTCGCCAGCGGGCATAGCGCTCCAGCGCCGCGTTGCCGCCGATGTCCTCGCCAGCGCGCGCCGCCTCGGCCAGCACTTGCGCCAGTGCGGCGATGTCCTTCAAGCCGAGGTTTAAGCCCTGTCCGGCGATGGGATGGATGCCGTGCGCCGCATCGCCAATGAGCGCCAGCCGCCGCTCGGTGTAGTGCTCGGCGATTTGCAGGTCCAAGGGATAGGACCAACGCGGACCTTCTGACTGCACGTGACCCAAAAAATCGCCGAAGCGGCGGCGCAGCTCGGCGTCGAACAGTCCTTGCGGCAGCTTAAGTAAAGTATTGGCGGTCTTGGTGCGTTCGGTCCACACCAGGGACGAGCGGTTGCCGGTTAGCGGCAAGATGGCGAACGGCCCGGCGGGCAGAAAATGCTCATGCGCGATGGCGCGGTGCGGCCGTTCGTGATGGGCGGTGACGACGATTCCGGTCTGGTCATAGCTCCAGGCGTAAAGCTTGATGCCGGCCGCTTCGCGCAGCGGCGAGCGGCGGCCCTCGGCGGCGATCAATAGCCGCGCCGTAGCGACCTCGCCATTTTCCAACTCAATCTTAACGCCCGCCGTCTCGCGCGTCGCCGACGCAATCCGCGCCGGCGCGCGCAAGCTGATCAACGGCTCTCCCGCCGCCGCTTCATGGAGCGCCAAGCGAATGCGGCGATTCTCCAGCATGAAGCCCAACGGGCCTTCGCCCAGTTCGCGCTGATCGAAATGCAAATGGAGGAGCGACGCGCCGTCGGAGACGCGGATTTCCTCGATCGGCTGCGCGTTGTCCTTGAGCGCCGGCCACAGGCCGATGGCGTCAAAGAGCTTATAGCCGGCAAAAGCAATGGCCGAGGCGCGGCCGTCGAACTCGGGGTCGAGCGCCCGCGCCGGCGCATCCCGATCCGCCACCAAGGAGCGCAAGCCGCCCTGCGCCAGCGCCAAGGCCAGCGTCATGCCGACAAGGCCGCCGCCGGAAATGATCACGTCATGGCTGTCGTTGGCTGTCATGGTGGCGGGCGCTCCGTTGTCCAGCGCCAGTATGGGCGAGCGCGGCGCGCCCTGTCCAGCATTGGCATGCTTCTTGAAGTAGAGAGGTGCGCCGCGTTTCGACACCTATAGGGACGCGGCGTGTGACTGTCGGCTTGTCGCCCGGCAACGGAAGGTTCGCCGCGGTCGGGCGACGAAGATGGTCCCCTTTGGGGGACGCCATCATTCAGCCCAAAACTTAGGCAAAAGCGCACGCGAAGCGCTTTTGCCTATTTTTTCCGCATGGGCGGAGGCAACGAAAGGGGAGGTTTCGTCATGTCAGAAATTGCGGCGGGCAGCCAAGTACTGTTCATGTTGTTGGGGGCAATTCTGGTGTTCGCCATGCACGCCGGCTTTGCTTTTTTGGAAGTGGGCACGGTGCGACGCAAGAACCAGGTCAACGCCCTGGTCAAGATCCTGGCGGATTTCGCGGTCTCGACCATCGCCTACTTTTTCATCGGCTATGGCGTGGCCTATGGCGTCGATTTCATCGCCAGCGCCCGCGATCTGCAAGGCGGCGCGCCGAGCGCCGCGGGCTTTGCCGCGAGCGGCTATGATCTGGTGAAGTTCTTTTTCCTCTTGACCTTCGCCGCCGCCATTCCGGCGATCATTTCCGGCGGCATCGCCGAACGCGGCCGCTTTTGGGCGCAAACGGCGGCAACCTTCCTCATCGTCGCCTTTCTCTATCCCTTCTTTGAAGGGCTGGTGTGGGGCGGCCGGCTTGGTTTTCAGGCCTGGATCGAAAACGCTTTCGGCTATGCCTTTCACGACTTTGCCGGTTCGGTGGTGGTGCACGCCATGGGCGGCTGGATCGCGCTCGCTGCGGTGGTGCTATTGGGGGCGCGGCGCGGCCGCTATCGCCGCGACGGCGCGGTGGTCGGCATCCCGCCATCGAACATTCCCTTCCTCGCCTTGGGCTCGTGGATTTTGTGCATCGGCTGGTTCGGCTTTAACGTTATGAGCGCGCAAAAGCTCGACGCCATCAGCGGTCTTGTCGCCATGAATTCGCTGATGGCCATGGCCGGCGGCATCCTGGCGGCGCTGATCGTTGGCCGCAATGACCCGGGCTTTGTTCACAACGGCGCACTCGCCGGTCTGGTGGCGGTGTGCGCCGGCTCCGACGTCATGCACCCGATCGGCGCGCTGGCTACCGGCGCGGTGGCGGGGGCACTGTTCGTGCGTATGTTCGTGATCGTGCAAAACCGCTGGAAGATCGATGACGTGCTCGGCGTGTGGCCGCTGCATGGCTTGTGCGGCGCGTGGGGTGGCATCGCCTGCGGCGTGTTCGGCCTGGAAGCGCTGGGCGGCATGGGCGGCGTCGGTTTGGCGGCGCAACTTGTGGGCACAGTTGCCGGCATCGCGGCGGCGCTCATCGGCGGCGCGGCGATCTACGGCGTGCTTAAAGTCACCATCGGCATTCGTCTGTCGGACGAAGATGAGTTCATGGGCGCGGATCTGGCGATCCACAAGGTCGGCGCGTACCCCGAGGAGGACATGGCGTCGCCGCGCTGACTTCTTGAGTTCGGGTGAGCTGACGTCTAGAGTTGCGGCCGCTCTCGCCGAACCGAAGGATATCGCCGCCCGTGCTCAATCCGCGCCTTGCCGATCTGCCGGACTACGCCTTTCCGCGCCTGCGCGCGCTGTTGGCGGGGATCAAGCCCGGCAGCGTGGCGGTGGACATGACCATCGGCGAGCCGCGCCACGGCGCGCCCGCCTTCGTCGCCGACATCCTCGCCCGCGAAGCACCGCTTTACGGCAAGTATCCACCCATCGGCGGCTCGGCGGAATGGGGCCAAGCGGTGGCCGAGTGGCTGACCCGGCGCTATGGCTTGGCGGCGGGAATGGTCACGGCGGATGCCCACGTGCTGCCCGTGGTCGGCACCCGCGAGGGCTTGTTCTCGGCGATCTTCGTGGCGACGCCGCCGGCGGACGGCGGACCGACGCCCGCGGTTCTGCTGCCCAATCCGTTTTATCAATGTTATGTCGGCGCCGCCGTGGCCGCCGGCGCGGAACCGATTTACGTCAACGCCAACCGTGACACCGGTTTTCTGCCCGACTTCCTGGCGCAGCCGCAGGACATTCTCGATCGCGTGCGGGCGATTTATCTCTGCTCGCCGTCCAATCCGCAAGGCGCGGTGGCTGATGCCGAGTATTTGGAGCGGCTGATCGCTTTTGTCCGCGAACGCGATGCGGTGCTGCTGGCCGATGAGTGCTATGCGGAAATTTATGGCGACACGCCGCCGACGGGCGCGCTGGAAGTCTGCGCCCGCCTGGCGGCGGCGCGGCCGGATGCCGATCCGTTCCGCAACGTGCTGGTGTTTCACTCGCTATCCAAGCGCTCTGGCCTGCCCGGCTTGCGCTCCGGCTTCATCGCCGGCGACGTGAAGCTGATTGCCGCCTTGCGGCGCTTCCGCAGCTACATCGGCCCGACCATGCCGCTGCCCATCCAGGCGGCATCCGCCGCCGTGTGGCGGGATGAGGCGCACGTCATCGCCAATCGCCAGCTTTACGCCGAAAAATTTGACCTGGCGGAAAGTCTCTTGGCGGGGCGGCTCGGCTTCTACCGCCCGGCCGGCGGCTTCTTCTTGTGGCTGGAGGCGGGCGACGGCGAACAGGCGGCCCAGACCTTGTGGCGCGAGGCCGGGGTGCGGGTGCTGCCCGGCGGCTATCTGGCGGCTGATACGGCGCGTGGCAATCCCGGCCGCGCCTTTATCCGCGTCGCCCTGGTGGATGATCTGGCCACCACGGAAAAAGGGCTTGCCGGTATCCGCCGGGTTCTCGCGCCTTGAGACAAATGTTCGCCTGATGTATCACTTTTACCAGACTCTTTAGGTAAGGATCGCCTATTGGCACGAGCCCCCGCCAAACCGCGCAAAAAAGCCCTGCTGCCGGAAGCGGTCGCGATTTTTCTGCAACGCCGCCTCGTTGAGCTGGGCGGCCTGTTGCTGTGGGCGGCGCTGGCGGTCGTGCTGTTGGCGCTTATAAGCTACGACCCGTCGGACCCCGGTTGGCGCAACGCCACCACCGCCGCGCCGGTCAACTGGCTGGGAGCCGGCGGCGCTTATGTCGCCGATCTGTTGTTGCAGGCCCTGGGGCTCGGCGCTTATCTCCTGGTGTTGCCGTTGGCGGTCTATGGCTGGCGCATCATCAATCACCGCGCCCTGCCGTTCATCGCCTTGCAGCTTCTCACCCTGCCGCTGGCGATTGTGCTATTGGTGGCCGCCCTGTCGCAGCTGCCGACGCCCGAGGCGTGGCCGATCAAGGCCGGGTTCGGCGGCTTTCTCGGCGTTTTGACGATGAATCTCTTGGAGCGGGCCTTGGCCGCCCTCGGCCTTGGTCTTTATCCCTGGATTTACGCTCCGTTGTTGGCGGGCGTCGGCGGCGCCGGCTATCTTTTCGCTTTTGAGATGAACCGTGAAGAGTGGCGCGCGGTCGGCCGGGTGATCGCCGCGGCTAGCGCGGTCGCCGGCCGCTTCCTGGCGCGCTCGGGCGCAGCCGTCGGCCGCTATGTGATGGACAAGATCGCCGCCCGGCAGGCCACCACCTCGGCGGGCATCCGCCTGCCCAAGGAGGCCAAGCCCAAAGCGCCGCCGCCGCCCCCGCCGCCGGTGGCCGAGGTGGCGCCGCGGGTGGAGGAGCCGGTGGTCGAGGCCAAACCGTCGCAGCGGGCGGTGCGGGAGCGCCAGGCGGTATTTGATTTCGTGCGCGGCGACGGCTTCAAGCTGCCGCCCCTCGACCTTCTCGCCAAGCCGCAAAAGGTCAAGGGCGACAAGCTGTCCGCCGAGGCCCTGGAGCAGAACGCGCGGATGCTGGAATCGGTGCTCGATGATTTCGGCGTCGAAGGCCAGATCATCTCGGTGCGCCCCGGCCCGGTGGTGACGCTCTATGAGCTGGAGCCCGCGCCGGGCACCAAATCCGCCCGGGTCATTGGCCTGGCGCACGACATCGCCCGCTCCATGAGCGCGGTGTCGGCCCGCGTCGCCGTGGTGCCGGGGCGCAACGTCATCGGCATCGAACTCCCGAACAGTAGCCGCGAGACGGTCTATTTGCGCGAGCTTCTCGGCACCACCGCCTATGAGGACGCCGCCAGCCGACTGACGCTGGCGCTGGGCAAGGACATCGGCGGCGAGCCGGTCTATGGCGATCTGGCGTCCATGCCGCATCTGTTGGTCGCCGGCACCACCGGCTCGGGCAAGTCGGTGGCGATCAACGCCATGATCCTCTCTCTCCTCTACCGCCTGTCGCCGGAGGAATGCCGCCTGATCCTGGTGGATCCTAAGATGCTGGAGCTGTCGGTCTATGACGGCATCCCGCATCTTCTGACGCCGGTGGTGACCGATCCCAAGAAAGCGGTGGTGGCGCTAAAATGGGCAGTGCGCGAAATGGAAGACCGCTACCGCGCGATGTCCAAATTGGGTGTGCGCAACCTGAAGGCCTACAACAAGCGCATCGCCGAGGCCGAGGCCAAGAACGAGACCCTGATGCGCCGCGTGCAGACCGGCTTTGATGCGGAAACCGGCGAGCCGATTTACGAAAGCGAGGAGCTGCCGAAAAAGTCGCTGCCCATGGTGGTGGTGGTGGTGGACGAAATGGCCGACCTCATGCTGGTGGCCGGCAAGGACATCGAGGCGGCGGTGCAGCGCCTGGCGCAGATGGCGCGCGCCGCCGGCATTCACCTCATCATGGCCACCCAACGGCCATCGGTGGACGTCATCACCGGTACGATTAAGGCCAACTTCCCAACCCGCATCAGCTTCCAGGTAACTTCGAAAATCGATAGCCGCACCATCTTGGGCGAACAGGGGGCGGAGCAGCTTTTGGGCCAGGGCGACCTCTTGTACATGGTGGGCGGCGGCCGCATCACTCGCGTCCATGGCCCCTTCGTCAGCGACGGCGAGGTGGAAAAGGTGGTGGCGTTCTTAAAAGCCCAGGGCAAGCCAGACTATCTGGAGGAGATCACCGAGGAGCCGGAGGAAGGCTTCGACTCGCTGCTGTTGGGCGGCATGGAAGGCACCGGCGGCGACGATCTTTACGACCGCGCGGTGGCCATCGTGGCGCGCGACCGCAAGGCCTCGACGAGCTATATTCAGCGCCAGCTCCAGATCGGCTATAACCGCGCCGCCAACCTCATCGACCGCATGGAAAAGGAAGGGGTGGTCAGCCCCGCCAACCACGTCGGCAAGCGCGAAGTGCTGGTGGGGGAGCATTAAGGCAAGCCCTAATTTCGTCCCAATCTGAGCGGACAGTGGATTTATGAAAGCAATATCCAAACGCGGGTTGGCCTTAGTGGCCGCCCTCTTCTGCGCTGGGGCGTTGACGGCCGCCGCGCCGCCGCCGGCTGGGCCGGATGTCGCCCGGGTCGAGCGCTATTTGAACGATATCCGCTCGCTTAAAGCCGAGTTCATTCAGGTCGCCCCCGATGGCGTGGTGACCGAAGGCAAGGTGACCATGGAACGGCCGGGCAAGCTGCGCTTCGAGTACCAGCCCGGGGTGCCGATCCTGGTGGTGGCCGACGGCTCGACCCTAACCTTCGTCGACTATGACGTCAAACAGGTGACGCGCTGGCCGATTTCCGAGACACCCTTAGGCATCCTGGTGGCCAAGACCATCAATCTGACCAAGGCCCTGACAGTCACCACCCGCCACGGCGAGGATGGCCTGTTGCGGGTGGTGGTGGTGGACCCCAAAAAGACCGATCAGGGGTATATCACCTTGATTTTCGAGGATCCGCCGCTCACCTTGCGGGCGTGGGAGGTCACCGATCCCCAGGGCTATGTCACCCGCGTCACCCTGGTCAACCCGGTCACCAACGCCGATGTGCCGGACAAGTTCTTCACCTTCAACGACCCGCGCACCCTGCCCTTCAAGAAGATCGGGCCGCGCTGATCGCCCCTCACGGGGATGTGAACGGCTTTATCTTGAATGTTCCGCATCCGTACCCATATCTCTTGATAGCGGCTGAACACCGGCAAGGGCACGTCCCCCCTGATGTCCTTGACCGTCGGTCGCCAGGCGCGGGTTTTGTCCCCTTTTGCCCGCGCCGACCGCATATCGGACATATGCGTCTTTTACGCCCGGCCGGTTCATCCGACCGGGCGTCTTTTTTGGCCTGTCATCCGACGAGCTTGTAGCCGCCGCTTTCGGTGACCAGCAGCTGGGCGTCGGATGGGTTCTTTTCGATCTTCTGGCGCAGGCGGTAGATATGGGTTTCCAGGGTGTGGGTGGTGACGCCGGCATTATAGCCCCACACCTCGTCCAGCAGCACCTCGCGGCTCACCGCCCGCCCTTGCGCCCGTTTCAGGTACTTTAAGATCGCGGTCTCCTTGTCGGTCAGCCAGACCTTCTTGCCGGCCGCGTCGATGAGGATTTTCGCCGCCGGCTTGAAGGTATAGCCGCCCACGGGAAAGACTGCGTCCTCGGTCATCTCGTGCTGGCGCAGGTGGGCGCGGATGCGGGCCAGAAGCACATGGAAGCGCACCGGCTTGGCGACATAATCGTTGGCGCCCGCTTCCAGTCCAAGAATGGTGTCGGAATCCGAGGCTGAGGCGGTGAGCATGACAATGGGGGCCTTGACGCCGCTGCGGCGCAGGAGCCGGCACACCTCGCGGCCGTCAAGATCAGGCAGGCCAACGTCCAGGACGATGAGATCATGGCCACCCTCTTTGGCAGCCTCGATGGCGGCGCCGCCGCTGGCGGCTTGGTAGGTGACGAATTCGTCATAAAGCGCCAACTGCTCGGCCAGCGCCTGCCGCAGGTCATTGTCATCGTCGACCAGGAGAATATGCTTGGCGCCGATCATTCTGTTGTGCTCGCCTTGAGGCTTACTATATACCGGGAGCCATAGCCGCCAGGCCACGATTTTATTGGTTGCCGAAATTTAAGCATGCCGCAAGCCGCCGAGAAAGATGACTTGCCCGGCGTCCGCGCCGTCGAGCGGGCGGCGGCGGAGCTGCGCCGCGGCCGCATGGCGCTGGTGGAAGGTCCGGCCAGCGGCCTGGCGATCATCGCCGCCGAAACCGCCACGCCACGAACCCTTGCCCGGCTGCGCGGCGTCGGCCCGGCGCTTCATCTGGTGATCACCGCCCAGCGCGGCGCGGTGCTCCATGTCAATCCCAGCGGCGAGGCGGTGGAAATCCTGGCGCTCGCCGCCGACCAGGAGGCAGCCGAGATCAAGGCCATCGCCGATCCCACCGCCGACCTCGCCTCACCCTTGAAAGGTCCGTTCCGGCGCGGCCGCGCGGACGAGCCTGTGCTTGACGTTCATCGCGCCGCCGTTCGGCTGGCCAAGATCGCCCGCCTATTGCCGGCGGTGGTGACGAGCGCGACCCTGACGGCGGCGGAGGGCGACCGGATCGCCCGCGCCGAGGACCTGTTGCGGGTTCGGGCTGCCGATATCGACGCCTATGAGGACGCCATCGCCGCCGCGCTGCAGGCGGTGGCCTCGGCCCATGTGCCGCTGGCGGGGGCGGAAAAGGCGCGGATCGTGGCCTTTCGCCCGGCTGACGGCGGCGTCGAGCATCTGGCCATCCTCATCGGTGAGCCGAAGCCCCATGAGGCGGTGCTTACCCGCCTGCATTCCGAATGTTTCACCGGCGATCTGTTGGGCTCCTTGAAATGCGACTGCGGCGATCAGCTGCGCGGCGCCCTTGCCGAGATCGCCAAAGCCGGTGGCGGGGTCATTCTTTACATCGCCCAGGAAGGCCGCGGCATCGGCTTGATCAACAAGCTGCGCGCCTACAGCCTGCAGGATCAGGGCTTCGATACCGTGGACGCCAACGAGCGATTAGGCTTTCTTGCCGATGAGCGGGCGTTCCGGCCGGCGGCGGAAATGCTCCAGCGTTTGGGGTTTACGCGGGTGCGGCTGATGACCAACAACCCGGACAAGGTGGCGGCCCTATCCGAATGCGGCATCGAGGTCACGGAGCGGGTGCCGCACGCCTTCCCCAGCAACCGCCATAACGAGCATTATCTCCTGACCAAGCGCAAACGCAGCGGGCATTATCTGTAGGGGGGCGGGATGTTCCCGGCAGATGTTGCCGGCCTCACCCGCCAAGTCCTTGAATGTTCAGGGTTGTAGTCTTGGCCCACATCTTGCTCGCTCCCCTTTGCCATGGACCCTGCCGCAACGCTCACGCCGCCGCTGGCGCGCCTTGATCCGCCCGCCGCATCGCCGCTCAAAGCCGGCGCGGCAACGCCTGCGGCGACGAAAAAAGGTTTCTCGTTCTGGGATTTTATCGACGTCATCAATCCCCTGCAGCACATCCCGGTGGTCAGCACCATCTATCGCGCCATTACCGGCGATACCATCCGGCCGGAGGCCAAACTGGCGGGCGGCGGCCTGTTTGGCGGTCCCATCGGGCTGGCGCTGGCGACGGCTGATACGGTGGTGCAGCAGGAGACCGGCAAGGATGCCGGCGGTCACGTCATGGCGCTCCTTGCCGGCGAGAAGAAGCCCGCGGCTCCCGTTCTTGCTGCCGCCGCGCCGCCGACCTTGAGCGAGGGCCAGCTGCAGCTACTCGCCCAATCCTTCAATGAGATTGCGCCGGCGGCCAAATCGGCCGCCAAGCTCGAGACCGCGCGCCGCCGCGAGGATGCCTACGAGGCGGCCTTGCAGCGCATGGCCGATGTCCTGGCCGCTCACCGCGCCCTTGACAGCGCCCATCGGACGCCCACAGTAGAGGTCGCAACCCTGCCGCCGCTGTGAGTTTTTCATGCCGCTTGATCTCATCGTTCATGCTGATGCTCTGACGCCGCATCGTGGGATACTGCGTTGCGGCGCATCGCCTTACCCTTGCGCCCTTGGCGCCGCCGGCGTCACTGGGACGAAGCGGGAAGGCGATCAGGCGACACCCTTGGGCTCCTATCTGCTGCGCCGGTTGTTCTATCGCCCGGACGTGTTTGCCACGCCGCCCGTCACCCGGCTGCCGGCGGCGGCGATCACGCCCAGTACCGGCTGGTGCGATGACCCCGCGCATCCGGAATATAACCGCCTGGTGACGCTGCCTTTTACCGCCAGTCACGAACGGCTGTGGCGGGATGACGCGCTTTATGACCTGGTGGTGGAGATTGGCTATAACGACGACCCGCCGCGCCCCGGCCTGGGCAGCGCCATTTTCCTCCACATCGCGCGGCCGGATTTTTCCGGCACCCAAGGCTGCGTCGCCCTGCGGCGGGAGGATTTGCTGACGGTGCTCGCCGCCCTGGAGCCCGGCAGCCGGCTGGTGGTGAAGTCAGTTTGACGTCATGACGTCAAACCGTCAGACGCGGCCGCCGAAGATCGCCGAGCCGACGCGGATGTGGGTGGCGCCGAAGGCGATTGCTTTCTCGAAGTCGCCGCTCATGCCCATGCTTAAATTTTTCAAGCCGTTGCGCTCGGCGATTTTGCGCAACAGCGCGAAATGCAGCGCCGGCTCCTCGTCCACTGGCGGAATGCACATCAAGCCTTGTACCGGTAATTGCAGCTCATCGCGACAAAGGCGGATGAAGGCGTCGGCGTCGGCGGGCAACACGCCGGCCTTTTGCGGCTCGGCCCCGGTGTTGACCTGGATATAGCAATCGCGCGCTGTTCCAGTTTTGGCAAAAGCGTCGCTGAGCGCGCGGGCGAGTTTTTCCCGATCCACCGACTGAATGACATCAAAGAGCGCCACCGCATCCTTGACCTTGTTGGTCTGCAACGGGCCGATCAGGTGCAGCTCGATGTCGGGGTAGTCCTGCTTGAGCGCCGGCCACTTGGCCATGGCTTCCTGGACACGGTTCTCGCCGAATACCCGGTGGCCAGCCGCCAGCAAGGGCCGGATCATCGCCGCGCCATGGGTTTTCGATACCGCCACCAGGGTCACGGCGTCGCCGGTGCGGCCGGCCTTTGTGGCCGCCTTGGCGATCATCTCTTTGACAGCGGCAAAGTTCGCCGCCACTGTGGCGGCGGCGGTCGTTTGCACAAGGTCCATTCCTTCACCCATGAGCCGAACTGATTTTGACGCCCTGGTTTGTTTCGCCCAATCGTTAGCCCCGGTCAAGGTGCGTGGGCAGGATTTACCGCGATTATGGTTTTTCACCGACCGAGCGCGAATCAGTGACCCAACGGCGGTGATGAGGGACTTACCATCGGGCAGCGGGGTTGTCTTGCGCGACTATGTCGCGCTCAACCGCGCCGATCTGGCCGCCGAGCTCGCCCGGCTCGCCCAGGAGCAGGGGCTGATTTTTCTCGTCGGTGAGGATGCGGAGCTGGCGCGCCGGGTTCAGGCCCATGGACTGCACCTGCCGGAAAGAAGTCTGGAACGACTAAGGGCCGCCCGCGCCGCCTGGCCCGAGGCCTTGCTCACCACCTCGGCGCACAGCCGGGCGGCGCTCGCCGCAGCCCATCGGGCCGGGGCGGACGCCGCCTTCCTGGCGCCGGTGTTCGCCACCGCCAGCCATCCCGGCGCGCCGTCGCTGGGGATCGACAAGCTGACAACCTTGCTTGAAAACGCGCCGCTGCCGGTGATTGCGCTGGGCGGCATCGATGGCACAACGGTGGCGCGACTGGAGGGATTGCCGCTCGCCGGCATCGCCGCCATCGGCGCGATGACGCCTTAAACAATCCCGCTGGCTTCCAGGTAATCAAGAATGCGCGTCGCGGCGGCCTCGGCCCCGGTGTGGTGCGAGTGCACGGTGATCTCGGCCAGCTCCGGCGGCTCGTATGGCGAGTCGATGCCGGTGAAGTTCTTGATCTTGCCCTCTTTGGCGCGGGCATAAAGCCCCTTGGGGTCGCGCCGCATGCACTCCTCGATGGGGGTATCGACGAAGATCTCGACAAACTCGCCCTCGGCCATCAGCTCGCGCACCATGCGCCGCTCGGCGCGGAATGGCGAGATGAAGGAACACAGCACGACGACGCCGGCGTCAGTGAACAATTTCGCCACCTCGCCGACGCGGCGAATATTTTCCACCCGGTCGGCGTCGGTAAAGCCCAGATCGCGGTTCAGCCCGTGACGCAGATTGTCACCGTCGAGCATATAGGTATGAATGCCGCGCGCGTTCAATTTCTGCTCGATGATGTTGGCGATGGTCGATTTGCCGGAGCCCGACAAGCCGGTAAACCACAACACTGCCGGCTTATGGCCCTTGATGCGGCTGCGCGCCGCCTTGTTGACCGACAAATCCTGGCGATGCACGTTGGTGGCGCGCCGCAGTCCAAAGTCGATCATGCCGGCGCCCACCGTGGCGTTGGTGAAGCGGTCGATCAGGATGAAGGCGCCGGTGTCGCGGTTGTCGACGTAAGGATCGATCGCCACCGCCGTCGCCGTCGAGACGTTGCAAAAGCCGATCTCATTCAACTCCAGCGTCTTGCCGGCCAGATGCTGCAGCGTGTTGACGTCGACCTTGTGTTTTAAAGCCGTGATGCGCGCCGGCACGTAGCGGCAGCCGATGCGCATCAGATATTGCCGCTCCGGCAGCATCGCCTCGTCCGCCATCCACAACACATGGGCGGCGAACTGGTCGGTCACTTCCGGCCGCTCGGTAGTGAGCGTGATGACGTCGCCGCGGGCGATGTCGATCTCATCTTCCAGGGTGAGCGTCACCGCCTCGCCGGCCCGCGCCTCTGCCAAGTCGCCATCGAAGGTGACGATGCGCTTGACCCGGCTTTCCTTGGCGGAGGATGCCACCACCACCTTGTCGCCGGGACGCACCGCGCCGGAGACGATGGTGCCGGAAAAGCCGCGAAAATCGAGATTGGGACGATTGACCCACTGTATGGGCAAGCGCAACGGCTTGGCCGCCAGATCGGTATCGACGTCGATGTCTTCCAACCAGTCGAGCAAGGTCGGGCCTTGATACCAATCCATGCTGGCCGAGCGGGTGGTGACGTTGTCGCCATAGCGCGCCGAGATCGGAATGGGGGTGATCGAGGCAAAACCCAAGGCGGCGGCGAAGGCGCGGTAATCCTCGACGATATGCTCGAACACCTGGCGCGAATAGCCCATCAGGTCGATCTTGTTGACCGCCACCACCACATGGCGAATGCCCAATAGCGCGCAGATATAGCTGTGGCGCTTGGTTTGGGTGAGCACGCCCTTGCGGGCGTCGATCAGGATCACGGCGGCGTCAGAGTTCGACGCGCCGGTGGCCATGTTGCGGGTGTACTGTTCATGTCCCGGCGTGTCGGCGACGATGAACGAGCGCTTGTCGGTGGTAAAGAAGCGATAGGCAACGTCGATGGTAATACCCTGCTCGCGCTCGGCTTCCAGGCCATCCACCAGGAGCGCGAAATCAATCTCCTCGCCGGTGGTGCCGTGCTTTTTGGAATCTTTTTCCAAGGTCGCCAGCTGATCGTCAAAGATCAGCTTGGTGTCATACAACAGACGGCCGATCAGCGTCGACTTGCCGTCATCCACCGATCCGCAAGTTAAGAAACGCAGCAAGCTTTTGCCGTTGACGCTGGGATGTTGTGGAGCGGTGGCGCGCATTTAGAAATAGCCCTCGCGTTTTTTCTTTTCCATGGAGGCAGCCTCGTCGGTGTCGATCAGGCGGCCCTGACGTTCCGAGGTGCGGCTGGCGCGCATCTCGGCGATGATGTCGTCCAGCGTTTCGGCGTTCGATTCAATGGCGGCGCTCAACGGATAGCAGCCCAGCGAGCGGAAGCGTACCTTGCGAATCTCCTCTCTCTCGCCGGGCAGCAGCGGCAGACGATCATCGTCGCGCATGATGAGAAGCCCGTTGCGATTGACCACCGGGCGCGGCGCGGCGAAATAAAGCGGCACGACGGGGATGTTTTCGGCGCGGGTATATTCCCAGATGTCAAGCTCGGTCCAGTTCGACAGCGGAAAAACGCGGATGCTCTCGCCCTGGCGGATCTTGGTGTTATAGAGCCGCCACAATTCGGGGCGCTGGTTGCGCGGGTCCCACACGTGGCCGGCGGCGCGGAAAGAGAAGATGCGTTCCTTGGCCCTAGATTTTTCTTCATCCCGCCGCGCGCCGCCGAAGGCGGCGTCAAAGCCGAAAGTGTCGAGCGCCTTCTTCAAGGCTTCGGTCTTCATTACCTGAGTATGCAAGGAGGAACCCGACGCGATGGGGTTGACGCCGCGCGCCAATCCTTCCTCGTTGACGTAAACCAGGAGCTTGGCGCCATAGCGCTCGGCGATCTGATCGCGATGGCGGATCATGTCGCGAAACTTCCAGGTGGTGTCCACATGGAGAAGCGGGAACGGCAGCTTCGATGGATAAAACGCCTTGGCCGCCAGGTGCAGCATGACGCCGGAATCCTTGCCGATGGAATAAAGCATGACGGGATGGGCGAACTCCGCCGCCACCTCGCGGATGATGGCGATGGATTCGGCCTCCAGACGGCGCAGGTGCGCCGATAAAGGCGACGGCCGCGCCGCCGCCGAAGGTTGTTCCAGCGCTCTTTTGGTCATGCCTTGTGCCTTGCTCCTGCCTGGGGATAACGCGGCTCAATAAATCAGGCAATCCTTAAGAAAGTCAAGTAATTTACGAAAAATAAATGTAACTTATTTTTATTTACGTGAAAAAAATGTTAAATATAGTGCGGCAAAAGGCTGTCGGGGGTCCGGCCAAGAATTTAGAAATTCAGCTTGGTGTCGAGCGAGAAAACGTGCTCTTGGCCCGCGTCCTGCGGGCTGGGGAACAGCGGGTTGGAGTAGTCGAAGTACTTGAAGCGGCCGGAAAAGGTCAATCCCGGCCAGAATTTGTAGCCGGCGCCGACTTCAACCACGTTCATGGAGCGGTCGCCCAAGAGCCCGAGGGCCAGCGGATTGCCGTCGCCGCGATAGTTGCCAACCTGGATGTTGGTAAACCAGCTGCGGCCGTAATAGCCGAAGCCGAGGTCGATGCCTTGCAGGCTTAAATTGAAACTGTCGTCCTGGCGGCTCAAGGCCGCGCCCAGGGAGAACCCGGCATAGGCGACATTAAGACCGACATTGTAGTTCTGGCGGCCGCCGTCCGTCGCCACCGGCACATGCTGCCAGCGCCCGCCCAAGCCCGGCGCCTGCAGCACGACTTCGGTGGTCAGCCACACCCCGGAATGCTCCAGCCCGCTGCGGCCGGACGCCGATAAAGGATATCCCACCTGAAAGCCGGTCCGCGCCCGCGCGCCAGAGGCGGCGCTTGTGGGATGGATGCCGGGCGCCGACAGACCCACGGCGTCCACTTCCACCAGGAATAGCGAGGAGGGTTTGATCTGGGCCAAACGATCTTCCAGGCTCAAGGCCGGGGAGGTTTCGGCAAACAGCGGCGGCAGCGGCGCCCTGGCCTTGGTTGCCGCCCGGACCGGCGCGGGCGCCGTTCCGTCCTCCAGATAGATGAATTTCTTGGCCGCCGGCTTAGCGTTCTTGGCCTGTTCGCCGGCGGATGCGCCAAAAGCCAGCGCTCCGGCCAGTGCCGTCGCCGTCAGAACCTTAACTATGGCGCCACCAAAAGACACCGGCGCTCCTCCCAACTCATCGTTACGGTCCGCTCAACCGACGGGGAAACCCCGTCCCGGCAACCGATTGCACTTCTAAACCCCTATTTAATCCCGCTTTGCCACGGCGACAAGGGCAGGATAAGGGCGATTCGTTAAATTCAGGCGATAGAGTAGCATAATTCCACGGCTTTTGCATCTGACCGGGATCAAGGGAGCGGCATTGCTCCTCGTCGCCAACAGAACCGCTTCCCTCCAACCCCGATCCGCACTAAAACTGATGCGGCTGAGGCGGCAGGTGAGTCGGCTCCAGCCAAGTTTAGCCGAGGGTGATTGGGGTGAAAGACAGGATTTCTACGACTACGGCGCTGATGATGGCGGCGCTATTAGCGTTGACGCTGGCGGGATGCGGCAAGGACCGCGAGAAGGTGCTGCGCGAGCGCACGCTGGCTTCGGAGACCATATCCTCCATCGGGGTCAACGCCTATTTATGGCGCGCCGCCCTCAACACCCTGGACTTCCTGCCCATGGCGCAGGTCGATTCCGCCGGCGGGGTGATCATCAGCGACTGGTACGTCAACCCCGCCGATCCCCAAGAGCGGGCCAAGGTCACGGTCTATATCGTCGACAAGTCCCTGCGCGCCGACGCCGTCAAGGTCAATGTCTTCAAGCAGGTGCTGAAAAACGGCGAATGGGCCGACAGCGCCGGCGGCCTCGATTCCGAAAAGACCATCGCCGACGCCATCCTGATCGAAGCCCGCCGGCTGCGCCTGGCCCAGGTTTCAAAAGAAGACTGAGCCGAGCGCGTCTCGTCTCCAATTAACGACGTCAAAGAATCCGCCGCGCCAGGTTTTGCACCATGACTCGCTATAACGCCCGCGCCACTGAAATAAAATGGCAGAAGATTTGGCAGGAGCGGCATTCATTTGCCACGCCGGCCGATCGCACGCGGCCGAAATATTACGTCCTGGAAATGTTTCCCTATCCCTCGGGCCGCATCCACATGGGGCATGTGCGCAACTACGCCATGGGCGATGTGATGGCGCGCTTCCGCCGCGCTCAAGGGTTCAACGTGCTCCATCCCATGGGCTGGGACGCCTTCGGCATGCCGGCGGAAAACGCCGCCTTTGAGAACAAGACCCACCCGGCGCGCTGGACCTATCAGAACATCGACAACATGCGCCGGCAGTTGCAGGACTTAGGCCTAGCCTTGGACTGGGACCGCGAGTTCGCCACCTGCGATCCCAGCTACTATCGCCACGAGCAGGCGATGTTCCTGGATTTCTTGGCTGACGGACTGGTCTACCGCAAGGAATCCTGGGTCAACTGGGATCCGGTGGACATGACCGTGCTCGCCAACGAGCAGGTGATCGATGGCCGCGGCTGGCGCTCCGGCGCGCTGGTGGAACGGCGCAAGCTGTCGCAGTGGTTTTTAAAAATCACCGCCTACGCCGAGGAGCTGTTGTCCGCCCTTCATAGCTTGGAGCGCTGGCCGGCCAAGGTGCGGCTGATGCAGGAGAACTGGATCGGCCGTTCGGAAGGGGCGCGGCTCCTCTTCGACCTGAAAGCCGCGCCGGCGGGGTGCGAGCAGTTGGAAATCTACACCACCCGGCCCGATACTATTTTTGGCGCGAGCTTTTGCGCCATCGCCGCCGATCATCCGCTGGCCGCCGCGCTGGCCGCGCACGATCCGAAGCTGGCCGCCTTCATCGCCGAGTGCCGCCAGACCGGCACCAGCGAGGAAGCGCTGGAGAAGGCGGAAAAGCGCGGGCATCGCACCGCGGTCGAAGCCGTGCACCCGTTCGATCCAAATTGGCGGCTGCCGGTGTTCGTCGCCAACTTTGTGCTGATGGAATACGGCTCGGGGGCGATTTTCGGCTGTCCGGCGCACGATCAGCGCGACTTGGAATTCGCCCGCAAGTATGAGCTGCCGGTGCTGCCGGTGGTGATCCCTGAGGGCATCGATCCCGCGGCCTTTACCATCGGCGATGACGCTTACGTCGAGGCCGGCCGCATCGCCAATTCACGGTTTCTCGACGGCATGAGCGTCGAGGACGCCAAGGCGGAGGTGACGCGCCGCGCCGAAGCCGGCGGCTTCGGCAGCCGTACCGTCAATTATCGTCTGCGCGATTGGGGCGTGTCGCGCCAGCGCTATTGGGGCTGTCCGATCCCGATCATTCACTGCCCGTCGTGCGGCATCGTGCCGGTGCCGAAGCAGCATCTGCCGGTAACGCTGCCCGATGACGTGACCTTCGACAAGCCGGGCAATCCCTTAGAGCATCACCCCACCTGGAAGCATGTGGATTGTCCGCAGTGCGGCGCCAAGGCGACGCGGGAGACCGACACCTTCGATACCTTCATCGACTCGTCCTGGTATTTCGCGCGCTTTTGTTCGCCGCACGCCGAGACGCCGTTTGAACGCGAAGCGGCGGAGTACTGGCTGCCGGTCGATCAGTACATCGGCGGCGTCGAGCACGCGATCCTGCATCTGCTCTATTCGCGCTTCTTCACCCGCGCCATGAAGCGGGTGGGATTGATTAGCCTTGATGAACCGTTCGCCGGGCTTTTCACCCAGGGCATGGTGTGCCACGAGACCTACCGCGCGCCCAATGGCGATTATCTCCTGCCCGACCAAGTGGCGCGCGATGATGGCGGCGTTGTGCGCGTGGCGGCAACAGGCGAGAGCGTCAGCGTCGGCCGCTCCGAGAAAATGTCGAAATCGAAAAAGAACGTCGTTGATCCGTCGGTGATCATCGATACCTACGGCGCCGACACGGCGCGCTGGTTCACGCTCTCCGACAGTCCGCCGGAACGCGATCTGGAATGGACGACGCAAGGCATCGAGGGCGCTTGGCGCTTTACCCAGCGGCTGTGGCGGCTGGTCATCACTTTGCACGACAACGCCGCGGGCGCGGCGACTGGCGCGAGCGGCGATGGCTTGGGCTTACGCCGCGCCACCCACAAGACCATCGCCCTGGTGACCAAGGCGATCGAGGATTTCCATTTCAACCGCGCCGTCGCCCATCTTTATGAATACGTCAACACCTTGTCGGCTCTCAAGCCGGATGAAAATGCTGCGGCGGTGCGCGAAGCCTTGGACACGCTCATTATCCTCATCGGTCCGATGATGCCGCACCTCTCCGAGGAGCTGTGGCAACTGCTGGGACATGACACTCTTGCCATCGACGCGCCGTGGCCCAAGGCCGATCGGGCGCTTCTTGCAGATGATACGGTAACCATCGCGGTGCAGGTGCAGGGCAAGCTGCGCGACACCATCGAGGCGCCAAAGGACGCGCCGCGCGACGCCCTGGAAGCGCAGGTGCTGGCGCTGGAGAAAGTGCAGCGCGCGCTGGATGGCAAGGCGGTGAAAAAGGTCATCGTGGTGCCCAACCGCATCGTCAACGTGGTGGCATAAACTCATGACCGCGCGCGCCATCCGCACCGTGATGATCGCGCTGCTGGCGCTGACGATGGCCGCCTGCGGGTTTGAGCCGATGTATGGCGCGCGGCCGCGCGGCGGTTCGGCGGCCAGCGATCTTGGCGCGATCGAGTTGGCGCCGATCGTTGACGCCGAAGGCGGACCGTTTCGTCTCGGCCTCCTCATGAAGAACGCTTTGAGCGACCGGCTTTATGCCTCCGGCAGCGTCAGCCCACGCTATCGTTTGGAGATGTCGGTGGAGCGCGATTTGCAAGGCTTCGGCTTTCGTCCCGACGAGGCGGTGACGCGCTATGGCTTGAAGCTGACCGCGCATTATCGCCTGATCGATCTCGCTACCGGCAATGTGGCGCTGGAAGAATCGGCGCGCGCTTATAACTCCTACGACGTGGTGCAGTCGGACTTCGCCACGCTGATGGCCGAGCGCAACATGGAAGAGCGGTTGGCGCGCGATCTCGGCGAGCGCATCTCCAGCCGCCTCGGGCTTTATTTCCGCAACCGCCCCGCAGCCGCCCCGGCGGCGCCCTGACGGCCATGGTCAAGGCGGCAACGCGCGACATCCCGCGGCAGCTTAAATCCCTGGAGGCTGTCTATCGCGCGGTTCTCGTCTACGGCCCCAACGAAGGCTTGGTGCGCGAGCGCGCCGATCTGATCGCCCGTCAGGTGGTGGCCGATTTATCCGATCCCTTCAACGTGGCGCGGCTGACCGGGGCCATGGTGGCGGCCGATCCGTCGCTGCTTGGCGACGAGGCGGCGGCGATCTCCATGATGGGCGGCCGGCGGGTGATCCTAGTTGAGGCGGCCGGCGATGCCGTCGCCGCGCCATTAGAAGATTTTCTTGCTGCGCCCAAGGGCGACGGGCTGATCGTAGTGATCGCCGGCGATCTGCCGGCGCGCTCGGCGCTGCGCCAAGCTGCCGAGGCATCGGCGGCGGCGCTGGCGCTGCCTTGTTATGACGATGACGCGCAAAGCATCGAAGCCTTGGCGCGCGGGCTGGCGGAAGCCGAGGGTTTGCGCTTCGACGCCGATGCGCTGCGTCTGCTGACGGCCTCGGTGGGCAGTGACCGCATGGTGGCGCGGGGCGAGATCGACAAGCTCTTGCTTTACAAGGCCAATGACGCCGAACGGCGGATCACCGTCGAGGACATTCGCGCCGCCATCGGCGACAGCGCCGAGTTGACCCTGGATGCGGTGGCGGAGGCGGTCACCGGCGGCGACCTGAAGCGGCTGGAGGACGTGCTCAGTCGCGCCTTTTTGCAGGGCGAGGCGGCGGTGTCTATCTTACGCGCCATCGGCCGCCGGCTGCTGCGGCTTTATGAAGCGGCGGACGCGGTGGCCGCCGGCGCACGGCCGGAGGAAGCGGTCAAACGGTTGCGGCCGATGGTGTTTTTCAAGGACGTGCCGGCGTTCGTCTCGCAGCTCAACCGCTGGACGCCCGACGCCTTGATGAGCGCGCTCAAATTGGTGATCGAGGCCGAAATTCAGGCCAAGACCACCGGTCTGCCGGCCGACACCATCTGCGCCCGCACCTCGCTGCGCATCGCCAACGCCGCCCGCGTCGGGCGGGGGTGAGTTGCGTGGTGTGGGCTAAGCGCTAAGCGCTAAGCGAAGCCACGCTACATCAAGGTGCGTTGCAATGCCCGCCGCCAACCGTCATAAAGTCGCTCGCGCATCTCCGCGCTCATCGCCGGCATGAAGCGCCGCGCCCGCCGCCAGCGCTTGGCGATGTCCTCAAGCCCGTCATAGAGCCCCGCGCCCAATCCGGCGAGATAGGCCGCGCCCAAGGCGGTGGTCTCGGCTACCTCGGGGGCGTCCACCGGCACTCCCGCCATATCGGCCAGGAATTGCATCAGCCATTGATTGGCGATCATGCCGCCGTCGGCCCGCAACACCGTATCCGCGCCTCTGCCGCTCTCTGCCAGGTCCGCCGCCATCGCCTGCAACAGGTCGCGGGTCTGATAGCCCACCGATTCCAGGCTGGCGCGGGCCAGTTCCGCCGGCCCGGCGTCGCGGGTCAAACCGGCAATCAGCCCGCGCGCCGCCGGATCCCAATGCGGCGCGCCGAGCCCGGTGAAGGCTGGCACCAGATAGACGCCGCGATTATCGGAGAGGCCGGCGGCCAGGGCTTCGGTTTCGCTGGCGTGGGCGATGACCTTCAGGCCGTCGCGCAGCCATTGCACGGTGGAGCCGGCGTTGAAGATGCTGCCTTCCAGCGCATAGGTGCGCCGACCCGCCAGTTGATAGGCGACGGTGGTGAGGAGCCTATTCTTGGAGGCGACCGCCTCTGCGCCGGTATTGAGCATCAAAAACGAGCCGGTGCCGTAGGTGCTTTTGACCATGCCCGGCGCAAAACACGCCTGGCCTATGGTCGCCGCCTGTTGGTCGCCGGCGATGCCGCGAATGGCGAGGCGCTGGCCGAACAGCGCCTTGTCGGTGACGCCGTAGTCGGCGGCGCTATCCCGGACCTCGGGCAGGATCGACGGCGGGATGCGGAACAGCTCCAATAAATCGGCGTCCCAGTCACCGCTATGGATGTTGTAAAGGAGCGTGCGCGAGGCATTGGTGGCGTCGGTGGCGTGCACCCGGCCGCCGCTCAAGCGCCACAACAGGAAGGTGTCGATGGTGCCAAACAGCACCCGCCCCCGCGCCGCCGCCTCCCGCGCCCCCGATACGTTGTCCAGCAGCCAGGCGATCTTGGTGGCGGAAAAATAAGGGTCGAGGAGAAGGCCGGTGCGCGCGGTGACGAAGGCTTCCACGCCGGTCGCTTTCAGCCGCGCGCAGTGATCGGCGGTGCGGCGGTCCTGCCACACGATGGCCGGGTGAAGGGGCGTGCCGCTATCGCGATCCCACAGCACGCAGGTTTCGCGCTGGTTGGTGATGCCGATGGCGGCGATCTCGCCGTTGGCGGCGGCGATGGCTTGGCGCGCCGTCTCTAGCACCGCGCGCCAGATTTCTTCGGCGTCGTGCTCGACCGCCCCGGGGGCCGGGTAATATTGCCGGTGCTCGCGCTGCGATAAGCTGCGCGGTCGGCCATCGAGACCAAAGACCATGGCCCGGCTCGACGTCGTTCCCTGGTCGATGCTTAAGATCAGCGGCTCCACCTTGTATTCTCCTTTTTCCCACGCCCCCTATACAGACCGAGTCTACTGCCGCTATCGTGGGCGTCGAGAGGTCTTTCGCAAGATTGAGGGGGGCGTGACGCTCGATCTTCTGATCATCGGCGGCGGCATCAACGGCGTCGGCATCGCCCGCGACGCCGCCGGACGCGGGTTGAAGGTCGCGCTCCTGGAAGCCGGCGATCTCGGCGGCGCCACTTCGTCGGCCTCCAGCAAGCTCATTCATGGCGGGCTGCGCTATCTGGAAACCTACGAGTTCGGCCTGGTGCGCGCCTCGCTCGCCGAGCGGGAAATCCTCGCCCGCGCCGCGCCGCACCTGGTGCAGCCCCTAACCTTCGTTCTCCCCCATGACCGCTTGCAGCGGCCGCGCTGGATGATCCGCACCGGTCTTTTTCTCTACGATTGCCTGGCGCAAAGCGCCCGTTTCGCCCGCTCCCGCGCCGTTGATCTAAGCTCCGGCATTTTCGCCGCGCCGTTAAAGCCTGATTTTCGCCACGGCTTTACCTATAGCGACGGTTGGACCGACGACGCCCGGCTGGTGATCGCCAACGCCATGGATGCGCGCTTACGTGGCGCGGAGATATGGCCGCGCACCCGGGCGGTGGAGGCTCGGCCCCACAACGGCGTCTGGCGGGTGGCGGCGGAAGATGGGCGCGGCCGGCGCGAATTTATCGCCAAGGCGATCATCAACGCCGCGGGTCCGTGGGCGTCCGAGATCGACCGGCGGGTGTTAGGCGTAGCCAAACCGCCAAAGCTGCGGCTGATCAAGGGCAGCCACATCGTCGTGCGGCGACTTTATCCCGGCGATCACGCTTACCTGTTGCAGGCCACCGACGGCCGGGTGGTGTTCGTGCTGCCCTTTGAGGACGACTATCACTTGATCGGCACCACCGAGGTCGAGATCGGCGACATGGATGCGCCGCCGGCCGTCACGCCAGCAGAAATTTCTTATCTGTGCGATGCGGTGGGCCGCTTCTTCCGTCACCCGCCGCGCCCTGAAGACGTGATTCACAGCTTCGCCGGGGTGCGGCCCTTGTACGACGACGGCCGCGCCGATCCCACCAAGATGAGCCGCGATTATGTCTTAAAGCGCCACCTGATCGACGGCGCGACGGCGCTCACGGTCTATGGCGGCAAGCTCACCACCTATCGCCGGCTGGCCGAGGCGGCGCTGAAGAAGATCAGCTCGGCGCTGCCGCAGCGCGGCGCGCCCTGGACTCATGCCGGCGTGCTGCCGGGCGGCGATTTTTTCGGCGGCCCGGAAGCGTTGCTCAATGCCCTGCGGGAGCGCGCGCCGTGGCTGCCGGAAGAGACCGCCGAGCGCTGGACGCGCTCTTATGGCGCGATCAGCTTTGATATTTTGGCCAAGGCGCGTAGCCGCAACGAGCTCGGGGCCGAAATCATCCCCGGCTTGTGCGAACAGGAAGCGCATCATCTGGTGCATCATGAATGGGCGGTGACGGCGGAGGATATTTTATGGCGGCGCACCCGGCTGGGACTTACCGCACCAGCGGGCGCGGCCGAGGCATTGATGCAATGGCTGACTGAACACAAAGGAGGATGACATGACCTCTCCCACAGACGCCAAGCTTAAGGTGTGGGATCTGCCCACCCGGGTGTTTCACTGGTTGATCGTGGCGCTGTTTATTGTGTCCTATGTCAGCGCCGAGGAGGCGATGAAAATTCATATGCTGTCGGGTCTGTTGACCTTTACCCTGGTGGCGACCCGCATCCTGTGGGGCTTCTTCGGCAGCACCACCAGCCGCTTTGGCAGCTTCCTCAAGAAGCCGAAAACAGTGGTGAGCTACGCCCGGCAGCTGCGTCCCGGATACGCCCCGCCGGTGTTCGGCCACACGCCCACTGGCGGCTGGATGATCGTGGCGCTCCTGGCGCTTCTCTTGCTGATGCCGATGGTCGGCGCCTTCGGCAACGATGACGTCACCTTTCGCGGGCCCTTGGCCTACCTGGTGGACAAACAAACCTCAGACGCCTTGACCGAGCTGCACGAAGCGTTGTTCAACGTGCTGATGATCCTGGTGATCTTCCATATCGCGGCGGTCATCGTCTACCGCTTCGTCTTTAGGGAAGATTTGGTGCGGCCGATGATCACCGGCGAGCGGCCATGGCGAGGACCGCTGCCGGTGGCGCGATTTGTCTCGGCGCGCTTGGCCCTGTTGTTGTGGCTGGCCGTGCTGGCGCTGGTTTATGTGTACGTTCTGGCGTAAAAACCCGCGCTACTTGGTACGATAGTCGTCGTGGCAGCCCTTGCAGGTTTTGAAAAGCTCGCCCAAGGCGCCCTTGGCCGCCGCCGCGCCGCCCGAAGCGGCCAGCGTCGCCACCGTCTTGGCACGCTCTTCCAGGAGCTTCAGGCCCTCTTCAAATTTCGCCCAATCCTGCCAAACCTCGGCCTTGGCGGTGGTTTTTTCCTTGCCTTGACCATGGGTGTTCTGCCGGAAGGCGTCGACGGCCAATGTGGCGGCAGATGCTACCAGATTGGCGTGGGTGGCGAACGCTGCGGAATAAGGAATCTGGCCTTCGGCGATCAGATTCATGGCGTGGGCGTTGGCGCCGATGGTGTGCATCACGTCTTGGCGATAAAGGATGGCGTCATCGGGCGCGGCGGCATAGGCCGTGGCGACGGTCATGATGGACGCGCCAAAAATAATCGTTTTCAGCATGGGATCCCTCTTTGGTTACTGCGCCAATGCAGTGTGACACGAGAGAGCGGCCGCTGGCAATGTCTCCTCACATAGTGTTGATGCCCATGGTTTCGGCGAACAATTCGCGGCCGATCAGCATGCGTCGGATCTCGCTGGTGCCGGCGCCGATCTCGTAAAGCTTGGCGTCGCGCATGATGCGGCCGGTGGGATATTCATTGATATAGCCGTTGCCGCCCAAGGCCTGGATCGCCTCCATGGAAAGCCAGGTCGCCTTCTCGGCGGCGTAAAGAATGCAGCCGGCGGCGTCTTTTCTGGTCGTCTCGCCCCGGTCACACGCCTGCGCCACCGCATAGACATAAGCGCGACAGGCGGAAAGCGTGGTGTACATGTCGGCGAGCTTACCCTGCATCAGCTGGAACTCGCCGATGGGCTGGCCGAACTGTTTGCGCTCGTGCACGTAGGGGACCACCACGTCCATCGCCGCCTGCATCAGCCCCAAGGGTCCGGCGGAGAGCACCACGCGCTCATAATCAAGCCCCGACATCAAGACCCTGACCCCACCGCCTTCCGCGCCGAGCACGTTTTCCGCTGGCACTTCGCAATCCTGGAAAACGAGCTCGCAGGTGTTAGAGCCGCGCATGCCGAGCTTGTCGAGCTTTTGCGCGGTGGAGAATCCCTTAAAGCCCTTCTCGATCAGGAACGCGGTGATGCCTTTCGGCCCGGCCTGCATGTCGGTCTTGGCATAGACCACCAGCACGTTGGCGTCTGGCCCGTTGGTGATCCACATCTTGTTGCCGTTCAAGATATAGCGGTCGCCTTTTTTATCGGCGCGCAAGCGCATGGAAACCACGTCCGAGCCGGAGCCCGGCTCCGACATGGCGAGCGCGCCCACATGCTCGCCGGAAATCAGCTTGGGCAGATATTTCGCCTTCTGCGCGGTGTTGCCGTTGCGGTTGATCTGATTGACGCACAAATTGGAGTGCGCGCCGTAGGAAAGACCCACCGAGCCCGAGCCGCGGGAGATTTCCTCCATGGCGACGCAATGGGCGAGATAACCCATGCCGGCGCCGCCATATTGCGGATCAGCGGTAATGCCGAGGACGCCGATGCTGCCGAGCTTTTGCCACAAATCCATGGGAAAGGCATTGGTGCGGTCGATCTCTGCGGCGCGTGGGCTTATTTCGGCGGCGACGAATTTCGCCACCATGTCGCGCAGCGCATCGATCTCCTCGCCCAGCGCGAATTTCATGAAATAGGAAAAAGACGACATCTTATGTCTCCTGATTGATCACTTTATCTTTCATTGCCCGCGCCACTTTCGACGCCGGCGGGCGTTTGAGAGTATCGGCGATATACCAAGCGGCCTTGACCACCGCCGGCAGATCAACGCCGGTATGAATGCCCAGACCATTGAGCATATAAAGTACGTCCTCGGTGGCGACATTGCCCGCAGCGCCCGCTGCATAAGGGCAGCCGCCCAAGCCGGCGACCGAAGCGTCCACCACCGCGACGCCGTGCCGCAGCGCTTCGTGAATATTCACCAGCGCCTGGCCGTAGGTGTCATGGCAGTGGATCGCCAACTGATCGGCGCGCGCGATCTTCAACACCGCGTCCAGCATGGCGGCGATCTTGTTGGGCGCGCCGACGCCGACAGTATCGCCGAGGCTCACCTCGTAGACGCCAAGCTCCAGGAGCGCCTGCGTCACGTGCGCGACTTTTCGCGGCGCGATCTCTCCTTCATACGGGCAGCCGACGACGCACGATACATAACCGCGCACGGGAATATGGTGGGCCTGAGCCAAGTCGATGACCGGCTTGAAGCGCGCGATGCTCTCGGCAATGGAGCAGTTGATGTTCTTTTGCGAGAACGCTTCCGAGGCGGCGGCGAAGATCGCCCAGGTATCGGCATTGGCCTGCAACGCGGCTTCCGCGCCCTTCAAGTTCGGCGTCAGCACCGGATAATGCACGCCGGCGCGGCGATTGAGGCGCGCCATCACCTCGGCATTGTCGCCCATCTGCGGCACCCATTTGGCGGAGACGAAACTGGTCGCCTCGACGAACGGCAACCCCGCCGCTGCGAGTTTCTCAATCAGCGCGACTTTGACCTCGGTCGCCACCGTCGCCAACTCGTTCTGCAACCCATCGCGCGGACCGACTTCGTATAGGGTGACCGAAGCGGGCAAGGTCATCTCAGTCCTCCGCCTCGACCACCGCCAGCACCGCGCCTTCGCTGACCTGTTCGCCTTCCACGGCAGACAATTTTTTCACCACGCCGTCGGCGGGCGCGATCAAGGTATGCTCCATCTTCATCGCTTCCAGGATGAGAAGCGGCGCGCCGCGCTTGACCTTGTCGCCGGCCTTCGCCATGACGCGCATCACCTTGCCCGGCATCGGCGAAACGATGCCGCCGCCCGCGTCTGATGATAAGTCCGCCGCCACGCCGGGATCGTAGAATTTTAATTTGCGCGTCACGCCGCCGACGGTGACGTAAATGTCGTTGCCGGCGCGCACCACTTCGGCGCTGATCTTGTCGCCTGCCAGATCGGCGACGAGGGCGCCATCAGCGCGCCGCACGGCGCGGGCGGCGATTTCGCCATCGGCCAATCCCAGCACATAGCCGCTGGCCGTGAACGCCACGCCGACATCGCGAATCTCGCCATTGTCATCAAAGCGCAACACCAGACTGGTTTCGCCGTTCATCCGCCAGCCGCCGGCGGATGCCCAAGGGCTCCAGCGATCGGATGTCGCGGCCGCTTGGGCGCGGTAGTTTTCATCAAGCGCCAGCAAGTGATCGAGCGCCGCCAACGCCAGCGTGCGATCGTCAGCCTTGCCGTCCGCAGGAATGAGATCGCTTAAATGGCGGTCGATGAATCCGGTATCCACATCGCCGGCGCGAAACGCCGCATGACCCATGATCCGCGCCAGGAACGGCAGATTGGTGGTAAGCCCCGCCACCACCGAGCCTTGGAGCGCGCCCTTCAAGCGCCTGAGCGCCGCTTCTCGGGTCTCGCCCCAAGCAATCACCTTGGCGATCATCGGATCGTAATGGACGGAGACCTGATCGCCTTCCTCGACGCCGGCGTCGACTCGCACATGCGCGTCACCCTGCGGCAGCTTCAAACGCAGCAGCTTGCCGGTGGCCGGCAGGAAGCCCCGCGCCGGATCTTCGGCGTAAAGCCGCGCCTCCACCGCATGGCCTTTTATGCGCAATTGATCCTGGGTCAGCGGCAAGTGCTCGCCGGCGGCGACGCGCAGTTGCCATTCCACCAGATCCTGGCCGGTAATCTTCTCGGTCACCGGATGCTCGACTTGCAGGCGGGTGTTCATTTCCATGAAATAAAAGCCGTCGGGCCGTAAACCGCGGCTGCCGTCGACGATGAATTCCACCGTGCCCGCGCCCTGATAGCCGATTGCCAGCGCCGCCGTGACCGCCGCCTCGCCCATGGCGCGCCGCATCTCTTCCGGCATGCCCGGCGCCGGCGCTTCCTCGATGACTTTCTGGTGCCGACGTTGCAGCGAGCAGTCGCGCTCGAATAAATAGACGGCATTGCCATGGCCGTCGGCGAACACCTGGATTTCCACGTGGCGCGGCTTGGTGACGTATTTCTCGATGAGCACCGCGTCATTGCCGAAGGCGGACACCGCCTCGCGCCTCGCGCCCTCCAGCGCGGCGGCGAAATCTTGCATGCTGTCGACCCGCCGCATGCCCTTGCCGCCGCCGCCGGCCACCGCCTTAATGAGCAGCGGAAAGCCGATTTTTTTGGCGGCGCCGGTCAATGTCTTGTCGGATTGATCCGGTCCGTGATAGCCCGGCACCACCGGCACGCCGGCTTTTTCCATCAGCGCCTTGGCGGCGTCTTTCAGCCCCATGGCGCGGATCGCGTCCGCCGGCGGACCGACGAACACCACGCCCGCCTTTGCGCAGGCGTCAGCAAAAGCGGCATTTTCCGACAGGAAACCATAACCGGGATGAATGGCTTGCGCGCCGCTTTTTTGGGCGGCGGCGATGATTTTTTCCGCCACCAGATAACTGTCCCGCGCGGCGGGCGGACCAATGAGGTGCGCTTCGTCCGCCAAGCGCACATGGCGCGCCTTAGCGTCGGCTTCGGAATAGACCGCCACGGTGCGAATGCCCATGGCGCGCGCCGTCTTGATCACCCGGCAAGCGATTTCACCGCGATTGGCGATGAGAATGGATTCAAACATGGCGCGTCTTTCCTCTCATGCCCAATCAGGTTTGCGTTTGGCGAAGAACGCGGCCAGACCTTCCTGGCCTTCCCGCGATACCCGGCGCTCGGCGATGCGGCGCGCGGTATCGGCTTGCAGCGCGTCATCGACTGCAACGCCGGTGACGGCAAAGATCAACGCCTTGGATGCCGCCACCGCCTCCGGGCCGTTGGCGAGAATTGTCGCGATGAGCTTGTTGCAAAGCGCCGCCAACGCCGCCTGATCGTCGACTACCTCATGCAGCAGACCGATATCCTTGGCGGTGGGCGCATCGATGCGCTCCGCGGTCAGGAAATAGCGCCGCGCCGCGTGCGGCCCGATGGCCGCCACCACATAAGGCGAAATGGTCGCCGGAATGAGACCGAGCTTTACCTCGGTCAGCGCGAAGGCGGCATTTGATACGGCAATGGCGATATCGCAGCAGGCGACCAGGCCGACGCCGCCGCCATAAGCGGGACCGTTGACGCAGGCAATGGTCGGCAGCTTCAAGGAGTTCAAGGTTTCCAGCATGACGGCGAGCTTGCGCGCGTCCGCCATGTTCTCCTCCACCGTGTAGTCGATGAACTTGCGCATCCAGTTCAAGTCCGCGCCGGCGGAAAAGCTGGCGCCGTCGCCGGTCAGCACCATCACCCGGGTACGTGGATCAGCCTCGACAATGGCGAAGGTCTCAGTCAGTGCGGCGATCACCTCTTCGTTAAAGGCGTTGTGCTTGTCGGCGCGGTTTAAGGTCACCGTCGCCACGCCGCGCTCATCGATGTTGAGAAGGACGGGTTTGCTCATGGCGCGCCTCACATCCGGAAGACGCCGTAAGATGTGTCGGGTATCGGCGCATTGAGCGACGCCGATAGCGCCAGCGCCAGCACGCGCCGCGTCTCGGCGGGATCAATGATGCCATCGTCCCACAGCCGAGCGCTGGCGTAATAGGGATGGCCCTGGGTTTCATACTGGGAGCGGATCGGGGCCTTGAATTTTTCCTCTTCCTCCGCGCTCCACGCCTTGCCGGCGCGGGCGAGCGCATCCTTTTTCACGGTGGCGAGCACGCTTGCCGCCTGTTCGCCACCCATCACCGAGATGCGTGCGTTGGGCCACATCCATAAGAAACGTGGGCTATAGGCGCGGCCGCACATGCCGTAGTTACCAGCCCCGAACGAGCCGCCGGTGATGATGGTAAATTTCGGCACTTTGGCGTTGGCCACCGCCATCACCATCTTAGCGCCGTCCTTGGCGATGCCGCCGGCTTCGTACTTGCGCCCGACCATGAAGCCGGTGACGTTTTGCAAGAATATGAGCGGCACGCCGCGCTGCGCGCACAGCTCGACAAAGTGCGCGCCCTTCATGGCCGATTCGGAAAACAGCACGCCGTTGTTGGCGACGATGCCAACGGGGTAGCCATGGATATGGGCAAAGCCGGTGACCAGGGTGGTGCCGTAAAGTTTTTTGAACTCGTCGAACTCGCTGCCGTCCACCACGCGGGCGATCACCTCGCGCACGTCATAGGGATGCCGCGTGTCCTTGGGGATGACGCCGTGAATCTCGGCCGGGTCATAAAGCGGCGGGCGCGGCTCGCGACACTGCACCGATACCGCCTTGCGGCGATTTAGCGTGGCGACGATGCGCCGCGCCAGGGTCAACGCGTGGGCGTCATTCAAGGCGTAATGATCGGCAACGCCGGAAATTTTCGCGTGCACGTCAGCGCCGCCCAAATCCTCGGCCGAGACTTCCTCGCCGGTGGCGGCTTTCACCAGCGGCGGACCGCCCAAGAAAATCGTGCCCTGCTCCTTGACGATGATGCACTCGTCCGCCATCGCCGGCACGTAAGCGCCGCCCGCGGTGCAGGAGCCCATCACCACCGCGATCTGGGGAATGCCCATAGCCGACATGGTGGCCTGGTTATAAAAGATGCGGCCGAAGTGCTCCTTGTCGGGAAACACCTCATCTTGGTTGGGCAGGTTGGCGCCGCCGGAATCGACAAGGTAGATGCACGGCAGGCGGTTTTCCCGGGCGATTTCCTGGGCCCGCACATGCTTCTTGACGGTGAGCGGGAAATAGGAGCCGCCTTTGACCGTGGCGTCGTTGCACACCACCATGCACTCGATGCCCTCCACCCGGCCGATGCCGGTGATGATGCCGGCCGCAGGCACGGCGTCGTCATAGACCTCGTAGGCGGCCAGTTGCGACAGTTCGAGAAACGGCGTGCCGGGATCGAGCAGCGCCTTCACCCGTTCCCGGGGCGGCATCTTGCCGCGCTCGACATGGCGCGCGCGCGCCGTCGCGCCGCCGCCGTCCTTGACCGACGCCACCTTGGCATGAAGATCGTCCACCAGGGCGCGCATCTGGGCGGCGTTGGCGGCGAAAGCATCGCTTTTGGGGTCGATCAGGCTTTGAATCACCGACATAGAAACCTCGTTTTCCGACTAGTCGTCCGATCTTGACAGAACCATACGTCGAACCCAAAAATAGACAAAATTTTTTGTTTATATCTTTTGGATCGAAAATTTCTATGTTTGAGCTCTATCAACTGCGCTATTTCCTGAGTGTGGTGGAAACCGGCAGCTTTACCAAGGCCGCCGAGCGTGCCTTCGTCACCCAGCCGACGCTGTCGGCCGGCATCCAGAAGCTGGAGGCCGCCCTAGGCGTGCGCCTCTTTAACCGCTCCAACCGCCGCGTCTATCTGACCGAGGCCGGGGCGCGGTTCGTGGAACGGGCCAAAGCCATCCTGCACCAGTGTAACCTCGCCGAGCGCGAGGTGCACGAAACGAAAGCGCCCAAAGTGCTGCGGCTCGGCGTTCTTATGACCATCCCTTGCGCGCTTCTGGAGCGGCTATTGGGCGGCTTTCGCCGGGCCGAGCCCGACGTGGTGATCGAGCTTTTCGAGGGCACCGAGCAGGAGCTGTTGAATCGCCTGGAGAGCGGCGGCATGGACGTGGCCTTAAGCCTGCTACGCGGCCCGGTGGCAGAAGGGAGAGACCGACCTAAGCCGCCCGTGGTCCTGTTCGAGGAGGGCTATGTTTTGGCCGTAAGCGCCTCCCACCCCCTGGCCAGCCGCACCGAGGTCGCTGGCCGGGAACTGGCGGATGAGCCCACCATCGTCCGCACCCGCTGCGAAATCCTGTCGGAAACCAGCCGCTATTTCACCGACCAGAACGTCCGCCCGCGCCTGGTTTACCGCACGCCTCAGGACGAGCGGGCGCTGGCCATGGTGGCGGCGGGGCTGGGCTTTACCACCTTGCCGCAGTCTTACGAACATCCGGGCGTAGTCAAGGTCAAACTCACCGGCTACGACTACCGCCGCCGGGTGGGGCTGTTGTTGAGCGATCTCATTGACGAGGAGGAAAAAAAGCCGCTGCTCGACCGTTTCGCGGCCTTCGCCCGCCGCGAGCCTTGGCGTGACGCACCGCTTAATTAGTTGATTAATTTAATAACCCTTACGCCAGTGGTGACGATGACGGGCTTACAACGATCGTCTTGAAATTTCCCTTCGTCCTCAGCCGGTGGAAGAGAGAACGGTAAAAAGCCGCCAACCCCATTGCGGCCCACCGCAAGCCCCCGTATCACTAACCCCATGCTGATCGCCCTTTTCAATGTGCTGGCCCCGGTGTTCATCACCGTCGGGCTGGGCTATGCCTGGGCCAAATTCAAGCTCGACATCGACCCCGCCTTCATTTCCCGCATCGTCATCAACATCGGCTCGCCGGCGCTGGTCTTTCATGGCCTGACCACCATGAGCGCCAGCACCCGTGACTTCGCCACTCTGGCCGTCATTGCCGCCGGGATGCTGGTGCTGTTCGTCGCCGTCAACGCCGTGGTGCTGAAATCCCTGGGCAAGCCGCTGCAACGCTGGCTTCACCCGCTGTCGTTCCCGAACTGGGGCAATCTCGGGCTGCCCATCTGCCTCTTTGCCTATGGCGAGCCGGGGCTAACGTTGGCCCTGGCTTTTTACGCCGTGGGCAGCGTCACCCAGCTCACCATCGGCCTCATCATCGCCTCGGGCGAGTGGCGGCCGGCGCTCCTGATGCGCATGCCCATGGTCTATTTCATTGGCGCAGCGCTGGCCTTCTTAGGCACGGGAACCACGCCGCCGCTCTGGCTTTTGAACACCACCAAGCTCATCGGCGGCATGATGATCCCGTTGATGCTCCTCTCGCTCGGGGCCTCCCTGGCCCAGCTTCACATCGGCCACGTCCGGGAATCGGCGGGGTTCGTGGTCTACCGCTTCGCCCTCGGGCTGGGGCTGGCGGTGGCGATTACCGGGCTCTTGGGGCTGGAGGGCGCGGCGCGAGGGGTGGTGATCATCCAAGGCGCGATGCCGATCGCGGTCCTCAATTACCTCCTGGCGGCGCGCTTTAACAACATGCCGTCGTTCGTGGCCAGCCTGGTGTTGCTCTCCACCCTCTTAACCTTCGTCACCATCCCCGTGGTGCTGATGTTCCTGTTATAATCCTGCTTCTTCAGGGGTTTGGGTGACGAGCGCCAGGGCGTGCACTGGGCCTTGAAGCTCGTCCTGCAACAGCGCATAGACCGCCCGCTGGCGCTCGACCCGGGAGCGGCCAACAAAAGCCGATGCCACCACATGGACGCGAAAATGGCTCTCGCCGCTGCCGTTATCGCCAGCATGCCCGCGGTGCTTATAAGACTCGTTGATGATCTCGATCTTGGCCGGATGAAGGCCGGCCTGGAGTTTTTGCTCAATCTGGTGGGCGATGGTCATTTTACGTCTTGTCCTCTATTCCCGGCTGCTCAAAATCCACTATAGTGCGCCTCGCGCCAGGCGCGCGAGGGCTTACCCCTACTTCCTGATCTTGGGGCTTGATGTAGGGAGCCATAAGCCCGACATTAAGGGGGACCCGACGACGAGAGATGGCTTTTAGGGGATATCCCTCAAGGCAGTTGTAACCTTGTAATGCTAAGAATAACAGATCATGACCGACCAGAAAAATTCCGTTACCCCCACCGGGCTGCCCGACCGCGAGATATCCGTCCGCCAGGCGTTTGGCATTGACGTCGACATGATGGTCAAGGGCTTTGCCGAGCCCACCGAGCACGTGCCGGCCATCGACGACGCCTATGTCTTTGACCATGACACCACGCTGGCCATCCTGGCCGGCTTTGCCTACAACCGGCGGGTGATGATCCAAGGCTATCACGGCACCGGCAAATCGACCCATATCGAGCAGGTGGCGGCGCGCCTCAACTGGCCGTGCATCCGCGTCAACCTGGACAGCCACATCAGCCGCATTGACCTGGTTGGCAAGGACGCCATCGTGTTGAAGGACGGCCAGCAGATCACCGAATTTCGCGAAGGACTGTTGCCGTGGGCGTTGCAGCATCCGGTGGCGCTGGTGTTCGACGAATACGACGCCGGGCGGCCGGACGTGATGTTCGTCATCCAGCGGGTGCTGGAGGTGGAGGGCAAGCTGACCCTCCTCGACCAGAACCGGGTGATCCGGCCCAATCCGTCCTTCCGTCTGTTCGCCACCGCCAACACCATCGGCTTGGGCGACACCAGCGGGCTATATCACGGCACGCAGCAGATCAACCAGGGCCAGATGGACCGCTGGAACATCGTCACCACCTTGAACTATCTGCCGCACGCCCAGGAAGAAAAGATCGTGCTGGCCAAGATGCCAGCCTATGACACGGCCGAGGGCCGTGAGCGCATCCGCAACATGGTGCGCCTCGCCGATCTGACCCGCAGCGCCTTCATCAACGGCGACCTCTCCACCGTGATGTCGCCGCGCACGGTGATCACCTGGGCGCAGAACGCTGAGATTTTCGGCGGCGACCTGGGCTTCGCCTTCCGCGTCTCGTTCCTCAACAAGTGCGATGAGCTGGAGCGGCCGCTGGTCGCTGAATATTATCAGCGCTGCTTTGGCGAGGACTTGCCGGAATCGACGGTCAAGAAGCCGGTGCTAGCCGCCGAATAGCGGCCAGAAGTGGTGCCCCTTGTCAAAATCCCGCAACCCCACCGAGCCGTTTAAAAGCGCCGTCACCTCGGCGCTGCGCGCCATCGCCAAGAATCGCGAGATCGAGGTGCAATTCGGCGCCGAGCGGACCGATCCGGCCGCGCCGGTGGCGCGCCTGCCGCTGCCGTCGCGGGAATTTAGCGCACAAGAGGCGGCGGAAATCCGCGGCGCGGCCGATGCCTTCGCGCTGCGCCGGCGCTATCACAGCGACCAGGTGCACGCCGACTATCGGCCAATAAACGAACTCGCCGCCGCCGTTTATGACGCCATGGAGCAGGCCCGCATCGAAGGCCTGGGCAGCCGCGAAATGGTCGGCTGCAGTCATAATCTCGATGCCGCGCTGGCGCAGCGTCTGACCACGTATAAGCCGGCGGTGAGCACCGATCCGGCGCGCGCCGATCTGCCTTTCGTGCTCAATCTGCTGGTGCGCGAGCGGCTGACCGGCAAGGCCATTCCCGACGCCGCCCGCGCCGTGGTTGGCGCCATCCGGCCGTGGATCGAAAGCCGCGCCGGGGCCGACCTGAAAGCCATCACTGACGCCATGGGCGACCAGGAGAAATTCGCCCGCACCGCCCGCACGGTGATCGCCGATCTCGACCTCGCCGGCGATCTGGAAGCGGAGATCGGGCCCGAGGAGCAGGGCGAGGGCCAATCCCAGGAGCAATCGAGCGAGGAAAAAGAGGGGGATTCGGACGCCTCGCAACAGGGCGCCACCTCGATGTCGGCGGAAATGGCGGACAGCGACCAAGCGGCGGACGCCGCCCAGGAGGCGGTGGACATCATGGCCGAGGACATGGAGATGTCGGAGGCCAGCGAGGATGAAGCGGAAGGCGCCACGCCCTGGCGGCCCAATATCGAGCCCGGCGAGCGCCTGCCCGACGCTTATAAGGCCTTCACCACTGCCTTCGACGAAGTGGTGGAAGCTGAAAATCTGTGTGACGCCGAGGAGCTCGGTCGCCTGCGGCGCAGCCTCGATCAGCAGCTGGCGCCGCTGCAAGGCGCGGTGGGCAAGCTCGCCAACCGACTGCAGCGCATGCTGATGGCCAAGCAGACCCGCTCCTGGCACTTCGACCAGGAAGAGGGCATTCTCGACACCGCGCGGCTTAGCCGCATCATCATCGACCCCATGCATCCGTTATCCTTCAAGGTCGAAAGCGAAACCCGCTTCCGCGATACCGTGGTGACGTTGCTGATCGACAATTCGGGCTCCATGCGCGGTCGGCCCATTTCCATCGCCGCGGTGTGCGCCGACATCCTCGCCCGCACCCTGGAGCGCTGCGGCGTCAAATGCGAAATTTTGGGCTTCACCACCCGCGCCTGGAAGGGCGGCCAATCCCGCGAGAAGTGGATCGAGGCGGGCAAGCCGGTCAACCCCGGCCGCCTCAATGACCTGCGCCACATCGTCTATAAGACCGCCGATACGCCATGGCGGCGGGCGCACAATAATTTGGGACTGATGCTGCGCGAGGGCCTTCTGAAGGAAAACATCGATGGCGAGGCGCTGCTTTGGGCCCATAACCGCCTCCTCGGCCGGGCCGAAGACCGGCGCATCCTGATGGTCATTTCCGATGGCGCGCCGGTGGACGACTCGACGCTGTCGGCCAACGCCGGCAATTACCTGGAGCGCCACCTGCGGGAAGTGATCGGCTGGATCGAGGCCCGCTCGCCGGTGGAGCTCATCGCCATCGGCATCGGCCACGACGTGACGCGCTATTACCGCCGGGCGGTGACCATCGTCGACGCCGAGCAGCTGGGCGGCGCCATCACCGACCAGCTGGCGGCGCTGTTTGACGATAAAGCCAGCGAATCCCGTCTGCCGGAGCGCCGCGGCCGCGGCCGGGGTCGCGCCCGCGCCGCCGCCACGGCCGGACGATGAGACGCCATGCCACGGCTGGCCGGGCGGTTGCGGCGTGGATGACTCTTCGATATTGACCCCTCGCCCGCGAGCCACTATCAATCGCCCCTTGCGCGCCTCGGGGAGGGGCGCACTCGTCAGGCATATTATCGCCATGATTATTTGGCACGTTCAGCGCTGATGATGATGGGGTGGTCTGGACATATGATGCGTACGGGGCGGGTTATGGCCGCCTGGGGCTTGGCCCTGGGCTTGGCGACACTGCCGGCAACGCCGGCGGCGCGGGCGGAAGCCGCCGCCGAAGCCTCGCCGATTCTCGTCACCCCCGGCGCGGTGGGCAGCGGCCTTTACCAGGAATCGCCCCTCTCCTTTGAACCCATTGCCCTGCATTTCCGCGACCCCGCCATCGAGCGCGTCGGCAAGCTGACCTATCTTGGCGGGCTTCAGGTCAGAAGCGAGGATAAGCGCTTCGGCGGCCTTTCCGGCCTGCAGATCTCCAGCGACGGCCAAACCATGCTCGCCATCTCGGATCGCGGCTATTGGGTGGGCGCCACCCTGGACTATGATGGCGAGCGGCTGGTCGGCATGCGCAACGTCATCGTCTCGCCGCTCCTCGACCGCAACGGCCGACCGCTCAATGACAAGGACAAGAAGGAGGCCGACGCCGAGGCCATCGCCGAGCTGCCGGGCTCGGGCATCGTGGTGTCCTTTGAAGGCAATAACCGCCTGTGGCATTACGGCGCCACCTTGTCCGACGCCATTTTCGGCAAGCGGCCGCACCCCTTGCCACTGCCGGTGGACATCGCCAAGGCGATCAAGAAACTACCGGAAAACGGCGCCATCGAGGCCATCGCCACCATGGCCGATGGCACCCTTCTCGCCATCGCCGAGGACGGCAAGGACGACGACGGCGACCACCTGGCCTGGCTGATTGGCGCCACCACCATCGCCCAGTTCACCTATCGGACCGATGAGGATTTCAGCCCCACCGACGCCACCTTCCTGCCCAACGGCGACCTGATGGTGCTGGAGCGGCGATTTACCCTGCTGCAGGGCTTGGCCACCCGGCTCAAACTGGTCAAAAAGCACCAAATCAAACCCGATGCGGTGGTCTCCGGCGTCGAAGCGGCTAGCCTCGCCTTTCCCTTCAACATTGACAACATGGAAGGCATCACCGCCCGTCAGGATGAGGCGGGCGACACCCTGCTTTATCTGGTGTCGGACGACAACTACAACCCGCTGCAGCGCACCATGGTGATGGTGTTCCGGCTGGAGGAATAGGCCATAAAACGCAAAAAGCCGCCTAAAAGGCGGCTTTATGGTCTAAGCAATCGGGGCCGGATCAGGCGGCCGCCGCTTCCCGCTTCTTGGCAATGAGCTTCTTCAAGCGCCGGGCTTTGACCGACAGCGCCTCGTCGCGGGCCTTTAAAAGGAAGTTGTCGAGGCCGCCGTTGTGCTCCACCGAGCGCAAGGCATTGGCGGAAATCCGCAGGTGCACGGTCTGACCGAGCGTATCGGAGATCAGCGATACGTTATTGAGGTTGGGCAGAAACCGCCGTCTGGTCTTGTTGTTGGCATGGCTGACGTTATTGCCTGTCAGCACCGCCTTGCCGGTAAGCTCGCATACCCGAGACATGGGATCGTCCTTATTACTTCGTTTAGAGACCGCCCACCGGCGGCCAAATTCGAGTGGGCGGTATACGCGAGGCCAACGGCTCCGTCAAGGTTTACTTGCCGCCTGAAGGCCGGCTTCGGGGCCGATATGGCGGTCCAGGAACGCGCCCAGACGGCTTAAAAGATCGATCCGGTACTTATTGCGATATATCTGATGCTCGACCCCCTTATACCGGATGAACTCCACCGTCCGTCCGGCGTTTTTGAGGGCTTTTTCCATCTTTTCGCTATGGGTGATGTAAACATTTTTATCCTTATCGCCATGGAACAGCAGGACGGGGGCCTTGATCTCCGCCGCCCGTCTCATCGGCGAGCCTTGCTCGATCACCGCCTCGTCAGTGCTGATGAATTCTTTTACTGCCTTGGCACCAAGATAATTCCGATAATCGCGGATCATCGTCAGCGGGTCGCTGACCCCGGCGATGCTGGCGATGCACTTGTAGCGATCGGGTTGTTCGATGCCGCTCATCAGCGACGCATAACCACCATAACTCCAGCCGACGATGCAAAGGCGGTTGGGATCAGCGATACCATCAGCGACCAGTCTGTCGACGCCATCCTTGATGTCCGCCATCACTTGCCGCCACGCGCGAAAGCCGCCTTCGCCCTCCCAATCTTCGCCATAGCCGCCTGAGCCGCGGTAGTTCATTTGCAGCACCGCATAGCCCTTGGCGGCGAAGAATTGGGGCAGAATATCAAAGCCCCAGCTATCGCGACTGGAAGGACCACCATGAGGCAACACCACCAGCGGCAGGTTTTTCTCCGCGCCGCCCGGCGGCAGCGTCAAGTAGCCGGGGATTTCCACACCGTCCTGGGCTTTGTAACGGATGGGGTTGACAGCAGCGAGTTCGCGTCCCTCTAGCGCCGGATGTGGCGGAAACAATTTTCTCAACTGTTTTGCCGCGACGTCGAAGAGAAAGTAGTTGCCCGGATCGCGATCACTATAGACATAGATCAGGAAATATTTCTGATCCCAGCTTTCATCAGTCACGATGACCTTTTTCCCTGGAAACAGGTTGGAGACGCCATTGGAAATAACTTTCGTCAGGTCATCGAAAAAATACAGATGCGGCTTTTCCGTTTCATAGCTCACTGCCACCAGGCGGCGATATTTACCGCGAAAATATACATTATCAGATTCGACATCGACATCAGGATTGGCAAATACCAGGGTAGACTTGCGATTGGCGGCTAGATCCTCCGTCCACAGCGCCATGTGTCCTTCATGGGGTTTAACGACATAAAGGAGATTGCGGTTAGCGCCAAATCCCACCGGATAATAATCAAGATCGTCGGTGGTTTTAGCGCTCAGAAGTTCCTTATAGGAACTGTCGTCGGCAAGTTTATAATACCACTTTTTAATGTCATCGCTGTAATAGTAGTAAAGTCTGATTTCCCCATGGCCATCCGTCATGTAGCCACGGGCTGCCTCACGAATGCGGGCTTCGGTTTCGGTCGATCCGGAATAAATATCAAGCTTTGCAACTCCAGTTCCGTTGTTGACAGGCACCTGCACCAGGACGTGACGCGGATCGTCCGGCAGCCAATCGATCACGTTGTCCTGGAATTGACTCCATTCGCCCGCGAGCTTTCGCTGCAGCAGGACTTTCATTTTCCTGCCGTCGGCGTTGATGCCCACTAGTCGCGTGAAAGGAACCAGTACATAGCCGAACCTCTCGATGCCATAATAACCACACAGCAGTCGCTCGTTGTTCGCCCACTCGCACCATTTAAGATCGGCCTTATCGGGAACGCTGCTGAGGATGATGTTAAGTTTCCCTGTCTTGACATCAAGAATGGCGAGGATCGGCATGTCCGCTTTGTACATGCTGAGAAAAGCGATCTTCGAGCCATCAGGCGACAACCGCGCGCCCCACATATCCGGCAGCTTTCCGAACGCCGCGGCGGTGGGATCACTGAGCAGCGGCGGTTCTTCCTTGGCGATGGCGCATGTTGCAAAAAATATCCCTACCAGCGCCAGCGCTAATCTGCCCGACATACGCCCCCCGAATCATCAAAACTAGCCCGTTATGGCTAACTTAGATGATGTATCCGAAATTCTGGTTGCTGGCAATTCGCGAAATGGTTGCCGATGGCGGATTTCAGCTTTCCCGCTCGAACAGTTTCAACAACTGATCGGCCGCCGCGCCGGGGGCGATGCGGCCGGCGATGACCTCGGCCTCGATGGCGGCGATGCGCTCCGGGTGCTGGCTGCGAAAATCCTCCACCAGGCGCTCTTTGATCTCCGACCACATCCAGGCCCGGGCCTGGTCGGCGCGGCGGGCGGCTATCTCGCCGCTCATCGTCAGCGCCTGTTGGTGCTTTTGCACCGCGGCCCACACCTTATCCATGCCGAGGCGCTTTAAGGCCGAGACCCTAAGCGTGGTCGGCTGCCAGTGCGGGCTTTTGGGCCGCATCAGGTGGAGTGCCGCCTTATATTCAGCCTCCGCCCGTTTGGCGGCCGCCTCCAAGTCGCCGTCGGCCTTGTTGACGATCACCAGGTCGGCGAGTTCCATAATGCCGCGCTTGATGCCCTGCAGTTCGTCGCCGCCGCCGGGCGACAGGAGGAGGAGGAACATGTCCACCATGTCGGCGACCGCGGTTTCCGACTGGCCGACGCCGACGGTTTCCACCAGGACCACGTCATAGCCCGCCGCCTCCGTGATGAGCATCGCCTCGCGGGTGCGCCGCGCCACGCCGCCAAGCGTGCCGCCCGACGGCGAGGGCCGGATGAAGGCCAATGGATCGCGGGCCAGCTCCTCCATGCGTGTCTTGTCGCCCAGGATCGAGCCGCCGGAGCGCGCCGAGGTGGGGTCCACCGCCAACACCGCCACCCTCAGACCTTGCGCGGTGAGATAGGTGCCAAAGCTTTCAATAAAGGTCGATTTGCCGACGCCGGGCGCGCCGGATAGCCCTAAGCGAATGGCGCGCCCCGTTTTGGGCATCAGCTCGGCCAGCAGGGCCTGCGCCCGCGCGCGGTCCTCCCGCTTGGTCGATTCCACCAGCGTGATCGCCTTGGCCAGCGCCCGCCGATTGCCGGCCAAAACATCCGCCGCCAGCCCCCCAACATCCCTTTCGTCAGCGCGTTTTGTCATGCGTCGTTATCGATAGTGCATTTTAGGCGGGGGAGAAAGGTGTGGAGCGAACCGCTCTTAAGATCGTCTCCAGGACACCCTCGATATTCTCCGAGACCTCATTATTCCAAAACCGAAGCAACCGCCACCCCGCCCTTTCGAGAATAGCCGTGCGAGCCGTATCGTTTTCCGCTGTATGCTGTCCGCCATCCAGTTCGATAATCAACCGCGCCTCGAAGCACACAAAGTCGGGGACATAAGGGCCTATGGGCCATTGGCGACGAAACTTGAATCCCTCAAGCTGACGATTGCGCAACCGTTGCCAAAGCTTCTTCTCCACATCCGTAGAATCACGGCGCAACCGCCGAGCAACAGGTTTAATGGGCGATGGCTTCATGTCTCACCTTTAATTCCCTCTCCTAGCAGGAGAGGGAGGTTGCGTAAGCAACCGGGTGAGGTAGAGCCTGCGGGTTGTACAAATCTACCTCACCCTAACCCTCTCCTGCTAGGAGAGGGAATTTTTGGTTAGCCTATCCCCCGCCTCGCGATCCAGGCGATAAACCGTCCATTCGTCCATGGCCTCACTCCGCCGCGTGTTTTTTGCGCGCTTTCAACAATCCCAACAGTTCCGTCGCGGCGGCGACGATGTTGGTGCCGGGGCCGTAAATGGCGGCGACGCCGGCGGTGCGCAAAAATTCGTAATCCTGGGGCGGAATGACGCCGCCGCAGATCACCACAATGTCGTCAGCGCCTTCCTTCTTCAGCGCCGCGATGAGTTGCGGCACCAGCGTTTTATGCCCCGCCGCCAAGGATGACACGCCGATAATATGCACATCGTTTTCCACCGCCTGGCGCGCCGCTTCCTCGGGCGTTTGGAACAACGGGCCGACGTCGACGTCAAAGCCGATGTCGGCATACGCGGTGGCCACCACTTTGGCGCCGCGGTCGTGGCCGTCCTGGCCCATTTTGACAATCAGAATACGCGGCCGGCGGCCTTCCGATTTGGCGAACGCCTCGATCTCGCCGCGCAAGTTGGCGAACGCCGCGTCGCCCTCATAAGCTGATCCATAAACGCCGGACACGCTTTTGATCTCCGCCTTGTGACGCCCGAAGACCTGCTCCATGGCGTTGGAAATTTCGCCCAGTGTAGCACGCGCGCGCGCCGCGTCGATGGCCAAAGCCAAAAGATTGCCGCCGCCCTTGGCTCCCTCACTCAGCGCCTGCAATGCGGCCTGGGTTTTGGCGTTGTCGCGGTTGGCCTTGACGCAGTTCAGCCGCGTAATTTGCGCCTCGCGCACCTTGGCGTTGTCGACATCGAGAAAGTCGATGGCGTCTTCCTTGGCGAGTTTGTATTTGTTGACGCCGACCACCACTTCCTCGCCGCGATCGATACGCGCCTGCTTCAAGGCCGCCGCTTCCTCGATCTTCAATTTCGGCAGACCGGCCTCCACCGCCTTGGTCATACCGCCCATACCTTCCACTTCCTCGATCAGCTTCCACGCGTCATCGGCCAGCGCTTTCGTCAGCGCTTCGACGTAATAGGAGCCGCCCAATGGGTCGACCACTTTGGTAATCCCGGTTTCCTCCTGCAAGATGAGCTGCGTGTTGCGGGCGATGCGGGCGGAAAAATCGGTGGGCAGCGCGATCGCTTCATCGAGCGCGTTGGTGTGCAGCGATTGCGTGCCGCCCAAACCCGCCGCCAGCGCTTCCACCGTGGTGCGGATGACGTTGTTGTAGGGGTCTTTCTCGGTCAACGACACGCCCGAGGTCTGGCAGTGCGTGCGCAGCATCATCGACGAGGCTTTTTTCGCGCCGAAATCCTGCATGATCCGCGCCCACAACAAACGCGCCGCCCTGAGCTTCGCCACTTCCATGAAGAAGTTCATGCCGATGGCAAAGAAAAAAGACAAGCGCCCGGCGAATTTATCGACATCAAGCCCGCGCGCCAGCGCCGCGCGCACGTATTCCATGCCATCGGCGAGCGTGTAGGCCAGTTCTTGCACCTGCGTCGCGCCCGCTTCCTGCATGTGATAGCCGGAGATGGAAATGGAATTGAACTTCGGCATGTGATGCGCCGTAAAGTCGATGATGTCGGCGACGATGCGCATGGAGGGTTCAGGCGGATAGATGTAGGTGTTGCGCACCATGAATTCTTTTAAAATATCGTTCTGAATGGTGCCGGCCAGTTGCGCCGGCGCGACGCCCTGTTCCTCCGCCGCCACGATATAGAATGCCAGCGTCGGAATGACCGCGCCGTTCATGGTCATGGACACCGACATTTTATCCAACGGAATGCCGTTAAACAGAATCTTCATGTCCTCGACGCTGTCGATGGCGACGCCCGCCTTGCCGACGTCGCCGACGACGCGCGGATGATCGCTGTCATAACCGCGATGGGTGGCGAGATCGAAGGCGACTGACAAGCCCATCTGCCCCGCCGCCAGGTTGCGGCGATAGAAGGCGTTTGATTCTTCCGCCGTGGAAAAGCCGGCGTACTGACGCACCGTCCACGGACGGTTCGTATACATGGTGGCGCGCACGCCCCGCGTGAAGGGAAAGAAGCCGGGCAGGGTTTCCGCGATGCCGGCCACGTCGGCGGCGGTATATAAGGGCTTTACCGCGATGCCTTCCGGGGTGTTCCAGGTGAGGGCGGAGAGGGGCGTATCGCCCAATTCCTTGGCGGCCAGCGCCTGCCAGTCTGATAGGGTTTTCTTGCCGTCGGTCATGTCCGGGCCTCATTATGGTGGCTTGTTATTTTGCGGCCGGAGCATGCCCAAGGGAACCCGCTAAGTCAATTCGCCGGGCGGCAGGCTGCCTTGCGCTCTGCGCAGGGCTTATTTGATGGCGAATTCCACCGTCACCACGGCCTTGACCGCCTTGTCGATGGAGGAGGTGTCATAAATGCCGTAGTCGGAGGTATCGGTGGACGGGTACGAGGTGACCTGGAACACCCCCTGCCGGGCGCTGCGCAGCGGACCCACTTCGGCGCCGCTGGCCTTGGCCAGGGCCTCGGCCCGCGCCTTGGCGTTCTCGGTGGCGGCCGACAAGAGATCGAGCTTCAAGCCTTCCAGGCCGGTGAAATAATACTGTGGCGGAAAGGAGAAGAACGTCACGTTGTCCTTGATCAGGGCAGTCACTTCCCGGCTTAAGCGGTCGAGCCGGGCGACGTCGCCGTCCCGCAAGGTGACGGTCTGGGACAGTTCATAACCCGTCACCTCGTCGGACATACTGCCGTTCGGCAGCGTTTTATAGCGGGTCATGGTATTGACGGAAGATAGCGTTACCTTCCCGGCGTCATAGCCTTGAGCGGCGAGAAATCCCAGCACCCGGGCGCGGGCGGCCTCCAGATCACGGTAGCCGGCGGCAAGGGTGGCGGCGCGCACCGTATACTGGCCGCTCCATTGCCCAAGATCGGCCTTGACCACCTTCTCGGCATAGCCCTTGATCTGTACCTTGTCCCGGCCGGCCGCCACATCGCGGGCGGCATCGGCGATGATCCAGGCCGAGACCGCCAAGCCGGCGCCAACAAACAAGCCCAAGGCGGCCCGGCCGCCGTTTTGTTCCTTATCGCTCATCATGGTGGTCTGATCCTTCGTCTGAGGATGACATATTATCACAGTACAGGGGCGCTGCGGCGGAACTGGGGTGGAATTGTGAAAAATGCGGGGCTTTCCGCCGCAATGTCCAAAATGCTACCACTCCATTTATGAGTTCGCACTTCGTCACCCCCCATCCCGCCGCCGACCCCGGCGTCAAAGTGGTGCTTGGTCCCACCAATACTGGCAAAACCCATCTCGCGGTGGAGCGCATGCTCGGCCATTCCTCAGGCTTGATCGGGCTGCCCTTACGGCTGCTGGCGCGGGAGATTTACGACCGCATCGTCCGCATCTTGGGCGCGGAGGCGGTGGCGCTGGTCACCGGCGAGGAGAAGATCGCGCCGAAAAGCGCCCGCTATTGGGTCTCCACGGTGGAGGCCATGCCCCTGGACCTCAATCCCGCCTTCCTCGCCGTCGACGAGGTGCAGCTCTGCGCCGACAGCGATCGCGGCCATGTCTTTACCGATCGCGTGCTGCATGCCCGCGGCCGCGAGGAAACCATGTTTTTAGGCGCCGACAGCATGCGCGGCGTGCTGCAATCGCTGCTGCCCCGGGCCGATGTCATCGCCCGGCCACGTTTTTCCACCCTGACCTACGTGGCGGCGAAAAAACTCTCCCGCCTGCCCCGGCGCTCGGCAGTGATCGCCTTTTCCGCCACCGAGGTTTACGCACTCGCCGAAATGATCCGCCGTCAGAAGGGCGGCGCGGCGGTGGTGATGGGGGCCCTAAGCCCACGCACCCGCAACGCCCAGGTGGCGCTCTATCAGGCCGGCGACGTCGATTACATCGTCGCCACCGACGCCATCGGCATGGGCCTTAACATGGACGTCGACCATGTGGCGTTCGCCTCTTTGCGCAAATTCGATGGCGAACGCTGGCGCGATCTGAGCGCGGCGGAAGTGGCGCAGATCGCCGGCCGCGCCGGTCGGCACATGAACAACGGCACCTTCGGCGCGGTGGCCGAATTGTTGGATAGAATCCCGGAGGAGATCGTCCGCGCCGTGGAAAACCACGCCTTTCCGCCGATTTCCGTTCTGGAATGGCGCAACCGCGAGCTTGACTTTCGCACCCCCCAGGCACTGCTAGCGAGCCTGGAGGCGCTGCCCGCCGATGCCCGTTTCCGCCGCGCCCGGGAAGCGGAAGACCTGATGGTGCTGAAGACGGCGCTGGGCGATTCCGAGATCGCCGCCCTGGCGCGATCGCCGGCGGCGCTCAGGCAATTATGGGAGGTTTGCCAGATCCCCGACTTCCGCAAGGTCTCGCCCGTCGATCACGCCCGGCTCTGCCTTCGCGTCTACCGGTTCCGGGTAACCGGCAGCGGCATGATCCCGGCCGACTGGTTCGATCGCCAAGTAACGTCCCTTGATCGCGTTGACGGCGATATCGACACCCTGGCCCAGCGCCTTGCCTATGTGCGGACCTGGACCTATGCTGCCAACCGCCCGGATTGGCTAGATGATCCGGAGCATTGGCAACAGCGGGTGCGGACCATCGAGGATCGCCTGTCGGACGCCTTGCATGAGCGCTTAAGCCAGCGCTTCGTGGATCGGCGGACGGCGGTATTGATGCGGGAGCTGCGGGCGAAGGACAAATTGATGACGGTCATTGGCAACGACGGCGCGGTGGCGGTTGAAGGGCACCATATCGGCGCGCTCAAGGGCTTCCAGTTCGTGGCTGACGCCACCGCCGGGGCAACCGAGGACCGCACGCTCCGCCATGCCGCCGATAAGGCGCTGGCTGACGAGATCGCCCGCCGGGTCGCCGCCTGCGCCGAAGCCGCTGACAGCGCCTTTGCCATAGCCTACGCCGACGACATCGCCCTAAGCCGCCTGACCTGGCAGGGGGTAGAGATCGCCGAATTTACCACCGGCCCGAGCGCGTTGAAGCCGAAAATTCAGCTCCTGCCGTCGCCCTTGCTCGCCGGTGAGGCGGCGCGACGGGTGGAGGCGCGGTTGGAAGCCTGGCTCGCCGCCCACCTGGAAAGCAATCTCAAAGCGCTCCATCGCCTAGGCGCGGCGCTGGACTCGGCTGACGGCATCGCCGGGCTGGCCCGGGGTCTGGCGTACCGCCTGCATGAAAATCTCGGCAGCCTGCCGCGCCGCCATGTGGCGCAGGAATTTCGTACCGTCGACAAGGACGGCAGGCGGCAGATGCGCCAGGCCGGCATCTGGCTGGGCGCGGCGACCCTCTACCTGCCGCCGTTGGTCAAGCCCTATCCGGCTCGCTTGCGCCTGTTGCTGTGGGCGGTACATCACCAGATACGCGGCCTGCCGGCCTGTCCGCCGGCTGGGCTGGTTACCATTCCCACCGACAAGGTGGTGCCGGCTGCCTATTATGAAATGCTCGGCTACCGGCCCATCGGCGGGCTGGCGGTGCGCTTCGACATGTTGGAGCGCATCGGCCAGACGGCGCGGGACAAGATCGAGTCCGGCCCTTTCCCCCTCGACCCCTTGATGATGTCGCTGGTGGGCGTGAGCGGCGAGGATTTCACCCGCGTCATGCATCACCTGGGCTATATCCTGCGCGCTCCTACCGAGACGGAAGCAGCCGCCTATCTGGAGCGGCTGAAAGCGCCTGCCCCGGCGGCATCGCCGGCAGAATCAGCGCCACCGCCGGAATCCGCCCCCGAGGTCGCATCTGAGGCTGCTACAGAACCGCCGGCCGCCGAAACGACGCCCGAGCCGGCATCGACCGCCGAGCCGGCGGCTGCTCTCCCGGCTGGAACGCCGGCCGCCATGGAAAGCCCGCCCGTCGCCGAGCCAGCGGTCCCGGCGCAGCTTTTCTTCCGCGAGGAGCCGGCGGCGCGACGGCACCGCCCCCATCACCGCAAGGAGCGGCCCCACCCGGCAAAACGCCCCTCGCCGCCCAAGGAAGAGGCAGCCGCCGAGGCTCTCCCCGCCAAGCGCTTCAAGCCCCGCCCCAAGCCGCCGCAGCGGCAGAAACCGCCGGCGCGCAACCTGGAAGACTCGCCGTTCGCCGTGCTGGCCGCCCTGAAAGGCCAATTGAAGAGGAAATGACCGGCCCGCCATCCCGCCAACGTCTGGACAAGTGGTTGTGGCATGCTCGTTTCTTCAAGACCCGCACCCTGGCGGCCGCCATGTGCCGCGAGGGACGGATCCGGCTGAATGGCGAGCGGGTGGAAAAATCCAGCGTTCTGGTGGGCTTAGGCGATACCCTGACCTTCCCCCAAGGATCGCGCATTCGCGTCATCCGCATCGCCGCCATCGCCGAACGGCGCGGCCCGGCCGCAACGGCGGCCCTCCTCTACCAGGATCTGAGCGCTTAACAAATCCTTAAATAAAAACCTGGAATATTAAGCATATGATTGGGGAGAAGCCATGTTCGGCGGCAATTCCGGCCTTCTAAAAGGGCTCATTCTCCTCGGCTTGGGGCTAGCCGTGGCGGTGGGGCTCGCCGGCACCGGCAAACCGCCGCAACGGGAAACCGCAGCGGTTGACGCCATCCCCTCAAGCTATGCCGCCGGGCCATCGGAGGTGGTCATCGAGCGCGCCGCCGATGGCCACTTTTGGGTCGAGGGCGAAGTCAACGGCGAGGCTGTCCAATTTCTCATCGACACCGGGGCAAGCCACGTCATCCTCACCCAGGAAGACGCCGAACGGGCGGGGTTTCGCCTTTCCGAGCAAGATTTCACCGTCTCCTACGCCACCGCCAACGGCCGCGCCGCGGCGGCCCCGGTCCGCCTCGCCGAACTGGCCGTCGGCGACATCGCGGTGACCAACGTGGTGGCCGCCGTCAACGGCGCGCCGCTGCCGCAATCCCTCCTCGGCATGAGCTTCCTGGAACGCCTGGCGGGCTTTGAGGTGGCGGGCGATCGGCTGATCCTGAAGCGCTAAAAAACCCTTGCCTTCCCTGACGACAAGCCGCTAGAACTCCGTCATTAATGCCCCGACATTGACGGTAAGGATGAGTGGATTATGACCTACGTCGTCACAGAAGCGTGCATCAAGTGCAAATACATGGACTGCGTCGAAGTGTGTCCCGTGGACTGCTTCTATGAGGGCGAGAACATGCTCGTCATTAACCCCAACGAATGCATCGATTGCGGGGTATGCGAGCCCGAATGCCCGGCGGACGCCATCCGGCCGGATACCGAGGACGGGCTCGAACAGTGGCTGAAGCTGAATGCCCAATACGCCGAGTCTTGGCCCAATGTGACCCAGAAGGGCAACGTCCCCGCCGATGCCGACGAGTGGAAGGGCCAAGAAGAAAAGTTACAATACTTCAGCGATAAACCCGGCAAGGGAAGCTGACGGGACAGCCCCATCGCACGCCCGAAAAGGCGGCTGTTCCTGGGGGCCTTGCGGGCATCCCCGACCACCCCAATCCTCCGCCGCCCGGCGGAGGGGGCTGTCTTTTTGACTAAAGTTATGCTACAGTGCACAAATCCGATGCGGCAGTGCAGCGGATTTTGAACACGAACACACCTCTGGGCGCGGTATCGACTTTAGTTCCTGTGGCCAATTTGTCATCGTGGATCATCGCCGACTCTGGTCAGGGGCGGCGATGACTGGCATAGGCGCTACGGCCGGCCGGGGCCTCGAGGGGTTGGGTTTTTGTGTGTGAATGGAATGGCTAACCCTATGAATAAACCTTTGAAAAAGAACAATGCAAAGAAGAACTCCCTGGAGTTCTCCAAACTCGACTATATCGTCTACCCCAAGCACGGCGTCGGGCGGATTCAGGAAATTGAAATTCAGACCATCTCCGGCATGGAGCTGGAGCTTTACGTCATCCGCTTCGAGAAGGAGCGCATGACCCTGCGCGTGCCCACCGAAAAGGCGCGCAATGTCGGCATGCGCAAGCTCGCCAACCAGCAGACCATGGATCAGGCCTTGAAGACCCTGAAGGGCAAGGCCAAGGTCAAACGCACCATGTGGAGCCGGCGGGCCCAGGAATATGAAGCGAAAATCAATTCCGGCGACCTGATTTCCATTGCCGAGGTGGTGCGCGATCTGCACCGCAACGACGACCAGCCCGAGCAGTCCTACAGCGAGCGGCAGATCTATGAATCGGCGCTTGCCCGCTTGGCGCGGGAGGTGGCGGCGGTGGAGGCGATCGCTGAGAAAGACGCCATCAAGCGGCTGGAAGACGTGCTGCGCGCAGCATAAACGCCCTTATCGCTCTTTTCGTGGAGGCCCGGGCTTGCGTCCCGGGCTTTCCTTTTTTAAACCTTTTTTAAGCATGGGGCGATGAACGCTCCTCGAACCCTGGCGACGCTGATGACCAAACCTTCAGAACTGGCGCTCGATGAGTCGCGTTTTGCCACCCTTTACCGCCCCGCGCGGGTGTGGGCGGTGGCCGCCATTCATGGCCAGGCGGATCGCTTAAAAGCGCTGCATGCGATGCTCGGCGAAAAATTCGCGCCCGGCGATCGCCTGGTCTATCTCGGCAATTATCTCGGGCTCGGCAACGCCATTCGTGAGACCGTCGACGAGCTGTTGCTGATGCGGCGGCGGCTGTTGGCCCGCGCCGGCCGCTATGAGCCGCAAGATTTCGTCTACCTGCGCGGCGCGCAAGAGGAGATGTGGTCGAAATTGCTGCAGTTGCAATTCGCACCCAATCCGCGGGAAATCCTGGAATGGCTCCTTGACCACGGCGTCGGCCCTACCATCGAGGCCTATGGCAGCACGCTCGCCTCGGCGCGCGGCCACACCCGCGACGGTCCCTTGGCCATCACCAAATGGACCAGCATGTTGCGCAACGCCGTCCACCGCAATCCCGGCCATTACGACATCATGGCCGCCTTCAAGCGTGCCGCGCTGACCGACAACGGCGCGCTGCTGTTTGTTCACGCCTCGGTGGACCCGTCGCGGCCTTTGTCCATGCAGGGCGATATTTTCTGGTGGGACACCGGCGGCTTCGACGCCCTGACGGAGCCGTTCAACGGTTTTACCAAGGTCATTCGCGGCTATGATCACAAGCGGCGCGGCGTCAACCTCGAGCATCCCCACGCCGTCACCATCGATGGCGGTTGCGGCTTCGGCGGCCCGCTGGTGGCGGTGTGCTTCTCACCCTCGGGCGAGGTGGTGGACCGGATCGAGGCGTAACCTCAGCCCTCGACGATGATCTTCACCCGGTCGCCTTCCTTCAAGACATCGCTTTTGGAGAGGCCGTTTATGGTCAAGAACCGCTCCAGCTGATAATCGGGAAACGCCATGCGCTTGGCGAGCGAGGCGGCGGTATCGCCTTTCTTGACGGTGACGACGCGCAAGCGCAGCGGCTTATATTTGTTCAGCTCATTATCGGCGAGCTTGCGGAAGCTGTAGGTCATGCGCTGCAGTTCCGCCGTGGTCGCCTGCACCAATTTTTCCGGCGTCACCAACAGGAAGTGAAAAGCCTGCTCGGCGGCATAGCGGATGGTGACGATGCGCACCAAGGCCGTCCCGCTTTGCAAGTTCGCCATCGCCGCGCCGGTGCGCGCCTCCATGCCGCTGATGGTGAGAGATTCAACGCCGCCGAGCGGCAGATTCTTGGCGAACTTTTGCCACATGGCGCGCATTGCCTGATCGGTGGAGGTGGATGCGGTGGGCGCCGAGCCGGTGAAGATGACGGCGTTGCCCTGCGGTCCCTTGGCGTAAACCGCCTCAGCAGAATTCATCATCATGTAGTCGGGCGGCGCGGTGAAGGTGAACTTTAGCTTGGGATGCCAGAACACGGTGTCGCGGATGAGCCCTTGTTCGGGATCGTCGCCATAAAGCATACCGTCGATGGCGTCGAGATAGGCGTCGCGCAGGCGCGGTCGCGCGTCTTTTTGCACGCCGGTGTCCACGGCTTTCTGTTCCGCCCGCGCGACGCGGTTTTCGGTGTTGGGGTGGGTGGAGAAAAATTCCGGCGGCCGCTGGCCTTGCTCGCCTTTGGCGGTCAAGGTGGCGAGCGCATGTTCGGCTTCCAGCGCGCGCAGCATGTCGGCGGCGGCGTAAGGATCATAGCCGGCGCGGGTCATGTAGCGCACGCCGAGCTCGTCCGACTGGTATTCCTGATCGCGGGAATAACTGAGGAGATAGAGCTGCGAGCCATAGGAGATCAAGTCGTTGACCATGGAGCTGCCCAGAGCGATGCCGAGCCCGGCGCCCAGCAGTCCCGACATCATGGCTTGGTTGTAGCGCTTGGCGGTGTGACGCGCCGTGACGTGGCCGATTTCATGGCCGACCACCGAGGCCATCTCCGCCTCGTTGTTAAAGAGCGCCAGAATCCCCCGGGTGACATAAACATAGCCGCCCGGCAGCGCGAAGGCGTTGACCAATGGCGTGTTGAGAAGAGTGAAGGTGAAGCCGAGCTCCGGCATTTCCGAGTTGGCGGCGAGCCGGCCGCCCACCGAGGCGACATAGCCGCCGAGGTTCGCATCGTCGTAAACGCCGCCGTTCTCAGCCACCACGCCGGGGTGCGAGTCCTGACCAATCTTGATTTCCTGGGTCGGCGACATGAAAGGCGTGAACTCCCTCTTGCCGGTGGCCGGATTGACCGTCTGGCAGGACGCCGCCATCAGTCCCAGCGTCAGCGCCGCCGCCGTGTGTTGCCATCGTGTCCTGGTCATGAAAGCTCTCCTTCAGTCGAGAAGGGTGATCTGTTCGGGGTGCGTCGCCTCGATCATCGGGCCGTTTTGCCACGTCACCCAGCCGCGCACCCGGATGCGCTTGCCCGCCCATTGTGCCGGATCGAGGGAGGCGCGGTCAAAGAGCTTGACGCTCCGCCGCTCGATCTTGACCGTGAAATCCCGCCGCCAGTCGTCGCCGAAGTTGAGGTAGATGCGGCCCTTGACCTTGGCCATGGACTGGATGCGGGCCTCGATGATCTCAAAGCCATCGAGATGGCGGCCGATGGTGGCGGCGTCGCGCACGGCGTAATAAGGATCGGCCCACAGCCCGCGCCGGGCGGCGCGCGCCTCGGCTTCGATCGCCAGCATCTCCGCCGCCGCCCGGCGATTATCGGCAAAGGTATAGACCCGGGCGAGCCCCAGCCGCAGCATCTCGCCTTCAACCCACAGGCCATCCTCCCGCCGCTCCAGGTGGGCGAGCACTCGGCCATGGCGATCCTCAACCGTCTCACCCTTCAAAAGCCGCACCGGCTTGCCCGCCACCAACCGCGAGAGCGCCGCCTTGGCTGCCTCGGCCAGGGGCCAGGGCTTGAAGTTGGGCCGCCCTAACGGGAGCTTTGGGGCCTGAATGCCAACGAGGCGCACCTGCCGGCCATCCTCCAGCACCACCGTATCGCCATCAATGACGGCGCTCACCCGCGCTTCACCCAGGGGGGTAAGCGCCGCCGGCGCGCCGGCCAGAGCTGGCGCGGCCGCAACCGCCCATAGCCAGAAGAAAAGATGAACCGCCAGCCGCCGCATGGGGGAACTTTAGCCGCTCTTGAGGACGGCGCGAAGGGCGTTGGAGCGCGCGCTCGGGGCTGCTATAACAGCCGCCGGGCTGTCCCCGTAGCTCAGTAGGATAGAGCGCAGGATTCCTAATCCTGAGGCCACTGGTTCAAATCCAGTCGGGGACGCCATTCTCGAAAAATCAAAAATACGCTTCTAATCCTCGCTCAAGCGGCCGTCCCTGGACATCACGATGGCGATGGGGCGAGACCCCTCGAACTGCGCCAGCACGATCATCAAGATCACGGTCAAGGGTACGCTGAGGAACATACCCACCACGCCCCACATCATGCCCCAGGCGATCAGCGCCAACAGCAGCACCAGGGGATCAAGGCCCAAGGAGGAGCCGGTGACCCGCGGCTCCAGGATATTGCCGATGAGGAATTGGGTGGCGATCAGCCCTAAGGTGACGGCGAGGAAAGGCGCCGGCTCGCCGAATTGCACCAGAGCCAACGCCGAGGGAAAAATCACCGCGATGATGGAGCCGATGTTGGGGATATAATTCAGCAGGAACACCACAAAGGCCCAGAACGAGGCGAAATCAAGCCCGACCGCCGCCAACACCCCATAGGCGACCACGCCGGTCAGCGCGCTGACCCAGGTTTTGATCCACACATAACTTTGAATCTGGCGGTGCATGCGGCCCATCATCACCAGCACCCGGGCGCGGCGGCCGGGATCGGGGAACAGCGCCTCGATTTTCTTGCCGAAGCTGCCCTGCGCCACCAGCAGAAAGATGACATAGACCACCACCAGGCCGAACTTTCCGGCGAAGTTGGACAGCGCGCTGGCCAGCGTGCCGATCCATTGCCCGATGTTGATGTCTTTCAAAATGTCGTTGAAGGTCGGCAGCTCGGGCAGATCGAACCATCCCCGCATCACCTCGGCGATGCGCTCGATGTTGGCGGCGTAAGCCGGCGCGGCGCGCGCCACCTCGTTGACGTTGCTCGACACCAGATCGACGATGAGCTTGATGGCGAGCCCCATGCCGATGAGCGCCACGCTCAGCGCCAGCCAGCGCGGCGCGGCGCGGCCGCCGACACGAAGATGCCCCACCAGATCGGTCAGGGCGGTAATGATGTACCATACCATCAGCGCCACCGCGAACGGGATAAAGAGATCGCGGGCGGCGTAGAGCACATAGCCCGCCAGCACCACCGCAATGAAGGTGACCGAGATGTTGAGAACCTTCAGCTCACGCGCCATGGCCGTCCCCCTCGCTTTCGTCGGTTCCGGCGAGGATACGGGAGGGCGGCGCGGCGCACAATGGGGCGGCGGACATGGCCGGGGGGCGGCATGGGAAGGGTATGGACAGCTCCGGCGAGATTTCCTATAAGGCTTCAGCTTCGCGCCGGGCGGCTTTGCGCCGCCCGATCAGGGGGCCCAGGTAGCTCAGTTGGTAGAGCAGCGGACTGAAAATCCGCGTGTCGCTGGTTCGATTCCGGCCCTGGGCACCATTTATTTCAATGACTTAGCGCCACATTTATTAGCCCTGATTTTGGGCTTTGTGTAATTCCTGTGTAATCGTGCCGGAATTACTGGCTGATTGGCCTATTGATAGGCCAAGTTCCAACCGTCCTTCCAGCCGATCCATGGCGGTATCAATATGCGCGCCATTGGCGTGAGCGTAGCGCGCCACCATCACCATGGTTTTATGGCCTGAAATCTTCTGTACTGTCGGTAGGTCTACACCCGCCTGAACCAAGTGCGTGATGGCTGTGTGGCGAAGGGTGTGGCGGACGATAACATCAGGGTCCAATCCGGCGCGGGCCACTGTGCGGCGGAAGGCCTTGCGGACATCAACAATATGTCCCGTCCGGCTGCTGATTTGCGGAAACAGCCATTCCGTTCCCTTGGGCAGCCCTGCCATATGCATGGCCAGAAAATCCCGCAGCTCGGTGGTAATGGGCTGATCCCGAGCCCCGGCCTTGGCCTGGGGGATGAAGATACGGCGGCGCTCCAGGTCAACATGCTCTTTGCGGATAGCCAATATTTCCGATCTACGCATGGCTGTTGAAAGGCCAATGACGATGAAGGGATAAATGTAAGGGTTTTGGTCTGCCTTAGACGCCGCCACAAGGCTGGCGCACTGTTCCGCTGTCAGATAGACTATGCGCCCCTTGTCTTCCTTGTAGCGTGTAATCTTTGCAGGGCGGCTGGCAATCCACCCCCATTCCACTGCTTTGTTAAACAGGTGGGATAGCACGGCCAGTTCCCGATTAATGGTGGCCGGTGCCGCCTTCTGGTCTTCCCGCTTTTTGCGGTAGCGCGCTACGTCAAAAGAAGCGATCTTGGATAGGGGCCTATCACCGAAAAACGGCACCAGATGCTGGTCAAGCTGTTTCTTTTTGCGGGCGACGTTGCGGCCACCTTCTTCCTTCAAACGGGTAATGTAGGAACCTGCCGCCTTGGCAAAGGATAAGGCTACCTTGCGGCCGCTGGGTAAAGCCAGACGGCCTTCCCGCGCCGCCGTGCGGGTTTGCTCTATGAATTGTTCCGCCTGAGTACGGGTGACGCCTTCGCTTTCGCGGCCAATAACCCGATGCACCCGGCAGCCGTCCACCATGATGTTGACAGTGAAAACGCCATCGCCATTGGCAAGCCGTTCAAACTTGATGCCATTTTCTATGATCTTCTGGCCTGCCGATAGTTTGCGCATGGCGGGCCGGGTGAGTTTTGAAAAGCTGATGGCCATTTACTCACCTCAAAATGGGATTTCATCTTCAAGGCCAGGTGGAGGTTTTGGCACATACTTTGTTTTGTCCCAGCTAGGCAGTTTATCTTTGCTGGCCTCATTATTGGCTACGGATACAAAGACATCCCAAGTGGTGCGCAAGCGATCCATGATTAGGGAAGCTGGCTCAACTTGCCATTTCCATTCCCGATCCCCCCTGTCGGGGTAATGACCCTTCCATAGGTAGCCATTTTCACTAATCAGCTTCCATAAAACCTGTTCTTCATGGTTCATCAGACTAGGGGCGTTGAATGCCAACTTCACAAGTCGATCGGGTTCATCCGTGTCCCAGAGTTCAGACGCTATGCCGCTGATAGTCGAATCTGGTTCATCAAAGGAACGGGAGCTTCCGGGCACCGAGACTCCTCCAAGGGCGTGTTCAATCGCCCATTCAATGAAACTGCTTTTGGTACGCCGCTGGGCCCTGGAGGCCAACTCGCACAGGTAATTCAGCTTGGGGTCCAAGCGAACCGTTACCGTTTCGGATCGGCTTAGTCTGCCGCCACCCTTTGCAACCTTCTTTGCCATTCTGTCCCCGTGTCGAAAGTTCCACAGTTTTCTACTATGCAGACATTTATCATTCTATGTGTTGTAAGTCCATACGATTATGATAATTTCTAGGGCGTGGCATACATTACGAAAGGATCAGATATGCAATCTATTGAAATCTCTATATTTCCTGATGGCCGGATGGACCGCCCCAATGCGGCAAAGTACACAGGATTCTCGGTGAAGACCCTGGCCATGCATGCCTGTGCCGGGACTGGCCCCCGATTCCAGAAGGTGGGCGGCAGGGTATTCTACCGCCGGGATGACCTGGATAGCTGGCTGGCGAGCTTCCCCACTGTAGCCTCTACGGCCCAAGCCCGCGCCCACCGCATTTAAAGCCCCCAACCGCTTCAGACAACACCGGGCCGGTGCCCTTTGGCACCGGGGAAAGCCATGCACCTTTTTTCCGCCATCATAGACCGCCCCCGAAGCCATCATGGCTCCCTGGCGGGCTGTCTGGACTGGGCACGGCGGGAGGTTCAAAACGATCCTCTGGCCATCGCCAAAGTGTTCAAGGTCCGAGGTGAGCAAAAAAGGGCCAAGATCATCTGCGAAGTCGCCAATGACGGCTACCGCTGGATAGCCCATGGCCGGCACGTCAAACGGAAGGACATCCGCCGCCGCCAACCTAAGCCGGGGGCTACATGAGCAAGAAATCCCCAGCCAAGCGCCTTAACCGGCCTGGGGGCTATTTCCAGGTCGATAGGGAGTGGTTTCAAAGCCCCGCCTATCGCTCTCTCTCATCGGATGCGCGGGCGCTGTTGATGGAGTTTCTGAACCTGGACCAACGCCAAAACGGGCACCTGGCCATATCGGTGGAGCGGGCCGCCGCCATGCTGAACGTCAGCCAGAATACAATCCGCAAGGCCTTCCGGCAGCTTTACGATCGGGGCTTTCTGGAACCCACGGCCGAATACAGCTACACCAACGGCAAGGCGCGCTGCTATCACCTCACCCTCACCCCCTGCCGGGGGCGGGAGCCCACCGACGCCTGGCGAAGTTGGACGCCGCCCGCCCGCTGACTTTTTTTCGTGGGATTTATCAACGGCAAGGGATCACGCCGGTGTCCCCTTTGAAAGCCCCAAAGATTGACCCCGCCCCCCGGCAAAAGATTCATTTTGTAGGCTTCAGGATTTGCGCCCCACCCCTTCAAATCCTGCACCTGACCCCTTCAGAATTTGCGGGGTTGATACATTTTAGCCCGCCAAGCCATCTTGGGCCCTTAATGATTACAAGGGCTTGCTGCTTGCTTTGGCTTGAAACCACCCGCAAAATCTGCGCACCTATTAAGTTACCAGTCTGTATCCTTCACATTCCCGCCAAAGCCATATCCTAAAGGGCATGAAAGTCCTTCCCAAAGAAAGGAAGGGCGGTTATCCTTTCTTAAAGGATTTGCTTAGGAAAGGATCGTTTCTTAATTGGAACCATCAGCCAAGGGGGAGCGGGCGGGCCGGTTCGCCGTCAACAGCATGGGCGGGGAGCGGGTGCGCGCCTTCCTGCCAACCCCCTTGCCGCCCAACCCGCCTCTGCGGCTGGATGGCCTTTATGGCCTGCTGGAAGACGCTAACCGGGCACTGGGGCGGCTGGACGGCGTAACCTCCATCCTGCCTGATGCGCCGCTGTTCCTGTACATGTATGTGCGCAAGGAAGCTCTGCTGTCGTCCCAGATTGAGGGCACGCAATCGTCATTGTCGGACCTGTTACTGTTTGAAAGTGATGAGGTGCCCGGCGCGCCCCTGGATGACGTGCAGGAAGTCTCCAACTACGTCGCCGCCATGAATTACGGGCTAGCGCGGTTGCGCGGCGGCTTCCCCCTCTCCCTGCGGCTGATGAAGGAAATCCACCAGGTGCTGCTGGCCAAGGGCCGGGGCAGCGACAAACAACCCGGCGAGTTCCGCCGCAGCCAGAACTGGATCGGCGGTACCCGGCCCGGCAATGCGCTCTATGTGCCGCCGCCGCCGGACAAGGTGATGGACTGCATGGGGGAGTTGGAAAAGTTCCTCCATGCCGAGCACACTGGCCTGTCGGTGCTGATCAAGGCAGCACTGGTCCATGTGCAGTTTGAAAGCATCCATCCTTTTCTGGATGGCAACGGGCGGCTGGGACGGCTTTTGATCACCTTTCTGCTCACCGCCGAAGGGGCGCTGAAAGAGCCCATCCTCTATTTGAGCCTGTATTTCAAAACTCACCGCCAACAGTATTACGACCTGTTGCAGCGGGTGCGCGAACGGGGCGACTGGGAAGCGTGGCTGGAGTTTTTCCTCACCGGCGTGAAGGAAACATCGGACCAAGCGGTGGCTACGGCACGGCAAATCCTGGCGCTGTTTGACCACGACCGCAAAATCATCGGCACGCTGGGCCGCCCGGCCTCGTCCGCCCTGCGCCTACATCAATATCTGCAATCCCGCCCCATTCTGTCGGTACCCCATGCGGCGACGGATTTGGGGCTATCCGCGCCCACCGTGCGTAAATCGGTGGGCCACCTGGCGGACTTGAAGCTGGTGCGGGAGATCACCGGCAAGCGGCGCGGACAATTGTTTGTCTATGACGGCTATTTGAATATTCTGAAACAAGGCACCGAGCCGCTGTAACAGGCAGCCAGCAACTAGAGGCAGACATGCAACTGAATGGCCATCTACAGAGGCGACACCGACGCTCCAATGTCATTGGGTGGCCACAGTGAAAGTGCTGTTCCTGGACGAATCCGGAGATCACAACCTGTCGGTGATCGACCCTCAGTATCCCATGTTTGTGCTGGGCGGCGTTATTATGGACAAAAGCTATGCTGAAGGAGAGCTGGTTCGGGAGCTGAACGCCTTTAAAATGGACATGTTCGGGCGCACGGATATTGTACTTCATACCGCCGACATCACCCGCAACCGCAATGGCTTTGAACAGCTTAAAGAAGCATCCTTCCGCCAGCTCTTCTATCAACGCTTGAACACTTTGATGCGGCGGCTGCGCTACACGGTGGTTGCCTGTGCCATCCGCAAGGGAGACCATCTGAGCCGTTATGGCGTCGCCGCCCTTGACCCTTATCTTCTAAGCCTTGACGTGCTGGTGGAACGGTTCTGTTTCGATATTGGCAAGGTAAGCGGCGGCGGCGTGATTGTTGCCGAAAAACGCGATCCCACCCTTGACCGAGAACTTGATCTGGCATGGTTGAACCTGAAAATTCAAGGCACGCGGTTTCTGCAAGCCCATGATATTGAAGACCGCATTTTGGGCCTAAACTTACGGGCGAAGAAGGATAATATCGCGGGCCTACAACTGGCCGATCTGGTCGTCTCTCCCATTGGACGCCATGTGCTGGGCAAGGCAGACAAGGAAGATTGGCGGATCGTTATGGATAAATTCCGCGCCAGTCGCACTGGCGAAGTGAAAGGATATGGCCTTGTCATATTGCCAAAATGAAAGGGGCCAGCCCCCGCTACGCAGTGACCAGCCCACGGTCCATATATGGGCCAATTGGCCCGGTTTGTCAAGGTTGCTCGAAAATTCATCAAAAAGCGCGGCAAATTCTGAAACCATACATCAAGGGGCGGAACGGTGACGGAACTGAATTTCAAGGGTAAGGAATTTGTCTACAACCATCATCTGGCGGTGCCCTTCCGCCCGCTGGTGCCAGACCCGAAGAAAGGCATCGGCCCGGTGGTCATGGACGGCAACCTGATCATCCAGGGCGACAACCTGCACGCATTAAAAGCGCTGTTGCCGCTGTATGCGGGCAAGGTGGACTGCATCTTCATTGGTCCGCCTTACAACACTGGCGAGGAAGGCTGGTGTTATAACGACAACGTCAACGCCCCCATGATCAAGGATTATATATGTTTGGCACTTAAGCACATGGACATGGCCATACAGTGAATAAACGTAAAATTAGCATCCTCCAGCAGCCCTCTTGGCTGGTGACGAGTAAGATTTCACCGCCGCAGTCATCGGTGCAGGTGGTGGATAGGCCCGCCTTGACAAAGAAGTTGGATGGCGCCCTGGATGTCCGCCTTAGTCTGGTTCTGGCCTCAGCCGGCTATGGCAAGACCACCTTGCTCGCACTATGGCGCGAAAAGCTGATGGCAAATGGCGTTGCGGTCAGCTGGCTGGCTCTTGATGAAGAAGACCGGCAATCCAAGAAGTTCATACCCTATTTAATCTGGGCGCTGAGCCGAGCCAATATCATTATCGACGGGTTGCTTGATACGGTGGCAAATGAAGTTACGAGCATCCCGTCACGGTCGCTGATTTCGACCCTATTGAACGGGCTAAGCACCACAAAAAAACAACTGGTAATCATATTAGATGATTACCACCGGGGGCAATCAAATGAAAACGATGACCTGCTAGCGTTCTTCCTTCGTCATCTGTCTGGCAATGTTCACGTTGTGATTTCAAGCCGAGAAGTACCTAAATTCGGATGGGCGGAATTCAGTTCCCGCGGTGAAATGCTTGAGCTTGGCGTTACTGATTTGCAATTTGCCTTTCCAGATGCCAAAAAATTCATCTCCAAGAACCAGAATATAGATTTATCCGATCCTGAAATAAGAGAGCTGGTTCAAAAGACTGAAGGCTGGGCACTGGGTTTGCAGCTTGCCATTATCTACCTAAAGAAACAGTCGCAGTACTCCGATAAGCTCTACTTGTTTTCCGGCCGAACGATGGAAGTGACCGATTATCTGCTTATGCAGGTTTTCCAGCAACAGCCAGCTGATATTCAAAACTTTCTAGTTCAAACTTCCGTGCTTGAAAGGTTCAATGGTGATCTGGCAAATGCTGTATGTTGCCGCGAAGATAGCTGGCGCGTAATGGAACAGCTTTATCAACGAAATTTGTTTATATTCTTCCTCGATCAAGAGCGGGAATGGTGCCGTTACCACGATCTATTTTCCGAGTTTCTCAAAGAACGGTTGCGTCGCCGCGGTCGCGCGGAAAGCGAAGCTGTTCATGATAAGGCAGCGCGTTGGTTCAGTAGTCATGGGATGATTTCAGATGCGGTCAAGCACGCGCTGCAATCAGGATCGCTGGAACTCGTTGCACAAATTGCTGAAGAGGCAGGAGGGTGGCGGCTAGCAATAAAAGAGAACTTGCTTGTTCTGCGGAAGGTGTGTTCCCGTTTGCCGGAAAACATGCTGCGAAAGTATCCAAGATTGTGGCTTGGAGACATTCTGATGTCAGCAAAATCCGGGCGGATTGATGATGCCCAGCGAAAATTGAGGGAGCTTGATTGGCGTCAAGCGGGCCTTGCGACAGTCAGCGAGTTGGTGAAGGCAGAGCGACTAGCAATTGGAATTCTTATCGCTGGGTATGAAGACAGGCCTGTGACGGCGCAGGATTTGGATGAAATTAATCAGTTGGCGCAAAAACCGAAATTTGAAGATGACCTTGTGCTGATGTTGCTGCGTAATTATTTGTGCTTGCTTTATCTAGATGCCGGCAGGTTTAATCAGTCAATTGAAGAAGCCAGAAAGTGTAAGAATTATTTTGCCGCCAGAGGAGATGAATATGGCGCTAGCATCATAGATACGCATATCGGGCAGTCTGAATTGGCGCAAGCGCACCTGAATGCGGCTGCAAAAATCTATAGCGATATTTATGATAAAGCCCGCCATTATTTGGGGGACGGCGGTGATGCGACGGCAATTTCCAGGGTTTTGCTTGCAGAGACGGATTATTATCAGAATGACCTCGAATCCGCAAGCCAGCATCTGCAAGCATCGTTGCCCCACATAGAGATATTCGATGGCTGGTTTGATATTTATGCTTCAGGGTATGCCACCGCAGCCTCGCTATCCCACATTTCTCAAGGAATTGATGCCGCCATGGCAATGCTGGATCGGGCTGATGAAATCGCACGCCGCCGGAATCTTGATCGCCTTGGCAGATTGGTGCGCCTGCTGCGCGTTAGGGAATTGACAAAGGCCGTTGATTTGCGCGCGGCTGAAGCTTTTGCAGCTGAATTTGAACCCTTTGAGGAAGCTGAAATGCCGATAGGCTCCCAGTTACCCAGTTGGCGCCTACTGGAGGCTGCGGGGACGTGCCTGGCGGATCTTTCGCTGCAACTTGGCGATAAGGAGCGCGCTTTAGCTATTCTCAGGCCACGACTCGCGCAAGCCGAGGCTAACGGATGGGCGCTGTCTTCCATGAAGATGCAAATAAAATTGGCAATGTGCCATGACGCCATTGGCAACCATAAAGAGGCGCGTGAGCTGATAGGAAAGTCGCTGTTGAAAGCCGCTCCGCAAAATTTTATTCGGCAATATCTCGATGAAGGCGCGGCGCTGAAAAAACTGCTTAATGGATTACGCCGCCGGGATGAACTTCTAATCCCCGCCGTGAAGGACTTTGTGGCCGTAATCCTTGGCGAACGGGCGGAGGGTAAAGAATTATTAACTGACCGTGAAAAAGAGGTTTTGGATCTCATTATCAAAGGCTGCTCATCAAAAGAGACAGCCTTCCGGCTAGGGCTATCCATGAACACCATAAAGTATCACCGCAAAAGGCTGTTCGAGAAACTTGGGGCAGCATCCCGTGCCCAGGCCATATCTGCCGCCCGTAAGCTTGCCCTTTATTCCTAAGGGCGTAGCCCATGGCGTTCTGAGGGTTTCAGGCCAGGGTGAACAGGGCTACCCTTTTTGGCCAATAGCATCGAGTAAGCATTCCCCTCTATCTATGTGTCCACGAAAGCGCTTCTGCAGGAGCGTTGTGCTAAGCGCATGTTCATGAGGTCCCATATGAAAAATAGAATACGCCTTATCGTGCCGATAATAACGCAGGGCCTGCGAACCGAGGCGCATGCCGCTGCGCTTGGCGATGATGATACCGAGATCAGCTTTGTCACCATAGACAACGGTCCGGAAACAATAGAGGGCGAGTTTGATGAAGTCTTCGCCAAGCCCGATACCGTAGCCAAAATAATTCAGGCTGAACAGGATGGGGTTGATGCGGTGATTATCGACTGCATGGGTGATCCTGGCCTCGCCGCAGCTCGGGAAGCCGTTGCCATACCAGTGCTCGGGCCATGCCAGACCGCCATGCATGTTGCTTCTATGCTGGGTCATAGATTTTCAGTAGTTACGGTTCTGTGCCGCCTGCATCCGCTCTTGGATAATCTTGCCAGCATCTACGGCGTAAGTGGGAAAATGACTTCCGTACGTTCTGTCGATATTCCGGTTATTGAACTGGACAAGGATCCGGAACGTTTGTGTCGTGCGCTGGCTGAACAGTCAATTCGGGCCATAGAGGATGATGGCGCCGATGTGATTATTCTAGGATGCACCGGCATGGATGGACTGGCCGATGCTATTGAAAACGAACTGATGAAAGCGCGCCTTAGCGGCGTGCCGGTTATTGATCCGATAAACGCTGCCATATCTTTGGCCAAAGCATTGCTGCGCAGCAAGTTAAGTCACAGCAAACGCGCCTTTGGCTATCCTAGGCGTAAGAAAATTAAAGGATTTAATCTACCAACTTATGGCAATGAAGAATGATTTCCAGTCCTGCAAACAAGTCGTTGTCTGATTCGCTGCGTATCGGCGTTGACGTTGGCGGCACAAACACCGACGCCGTCGTAATGAGCGGTGTTAAGGTCGTATCGTGGTTCAAATCACCTACGACGGATGATATTGCGACAGGTATAATCACTGCTATCAAGCACGTTTTATCTGAGAACGGCATTCCAACCCAGTCGATCGGAAGCGTGATGATCGGCACGACTCAGTTTACCAATGCTCTTGTCGAGCGCAAGAAGCTGGTAGAAGCAGGAATTATCCGTATTGCGCTGCCGGCGACCGCCAGCATTCCTCCCTTAACAGATTGGCCCAAAGATCTTGTCGATATAATTGGACGGCATATTCATCTTATCGCCGGTGGCTACGAATATGATGGAAGGCAAATTTCCAGGCTGGACGAAATTGCAATTCTTAAGGCTGCCCAGGATTTTAAAAGGAAAGGGCTATGCGCGATAGCCATATCCTGTGTTTTCTCCCCGATGAATATGGAGATGGAACAACGCGCTGCGGAGATTGTCAGAGGTGAAATACCTGAGGCTAAAATAACACTTTCCTCTGAAGTGGGAAGATTGGGCCTTCTTGAGCGGGAAAACGCCGCCATTCTCAATGCCAGCTTGTCCCGTCTTGCGGCCGCTGTCGTCAAATCTTGCAGGCGTTCACTAGATAATTTGGGCATTAGTAGCCCCATTTTCATTAGTCAGAACGACGGCACGTTGATGGGATTGGATCAGCTTGAACGCTTTCCAATCATGACCTTTGCATCTGGCCCCACCAACAGCATGCGTGGCGCCGCTTTTCTTTCTAATCTCGAAGATGCCATAGTTATTGACATCGGTGGAACAACGACTGATATCGGGGTGCTAGTTAAGGGTTTCCCCAGGCAATCCGCGGTTTCAGTCGACATTGGCGGCGTGCGTACGAACTTTCGTATGCCGGACATTCTGTCGGTGGGGCTTGGCGGCGGCAGTTTGGTGCGCGGCAATGGCGCCATTACTGTTGGTCCTGACTCCGTGGGTTTCAAATTAACGGAGATGGCGCGCATTTTCGGCGGGGAAACTTTGACCGCCACAGATATTGTTGTCGCCGCAGGCCTTGCGGATATTGGCAATCCGGCTGCGGTAGCGGACATTGAGCCGGGCACGATTACGGCTGTACTTGAAAATATACACCAGAATATTGCCATTGCGGTCGATCGCATGAAAACCAGTGCGGAAGAAATTCCCGTTATTCTGGTGGGCGGCGGCAGCATTCTGGCGCCAGCTAATATTCCTGGCGCCTCCCGGGTGATTATTCCTGATTATTATTCGGTGGCCAATGCCATCGGCGCTGCGATCGCGCAAGCCAGTGGCGAGGTTGATAAAGTTTATTCGTACAACTCGCTGGGGCGTGATGGCGCTATTCAACAGGCAATAGAAGAAGCTAAGAATAGCGCCGTTTCAGCCGGCGCGAAAGAAGACAGCCTTCGGGTTGTGGATGTTAGCGAGCTGCCCTTGGCTTATATGCCAGGCGGTATGACGAGATTGCGCGTCAAGGTTGTTGGCGATCACTCTGGTGTAAGTTAGTGGAGTTGATCTGATGAAATTGAACGTGCAAAATTTGAAAGACTTTGCCAGCGGTGCAACCTTTCTCGGTACTGGCGGCGGTGGTGACCCTTATATTGGGCGTCTGATGCTGGAACAGGCGTTGCTTAGAAATGGCCGACTTAACATAATCGAGCTTGATGATGTGGCAGACGATGCCCTGGCTGTTTCTGTCGCTATGATGGGCGCACCCACTGTTCTGCTGGAAAAATTTCCCAATGGAAGCGAAGCAGAAAATTGCCTGCGCGCCATGGAAATGGAATTGGGTCGCCCTATAGATGCCATCATACCGGCCGAGATTGGCGGCTTCAATTCGGCAATACCATTGGTGCTCGCTGCTCAGACCGGCATTCCCGTTATTAATGCCGATGGCATGGGCCGCGCCTTCCCTGAATTGCAAATGGTGACCTACAGCGCTTATGGTGCGTCCATTTCGCCCTGCGTCATGACCAACGAACGTGGTGACTTTGTGACGATTAAATCCAAATGCAATCTTACTACGGAAATGCTGGCCCGTAGCGTTGTCATGCAGATGGGCGGCTCTGCTCAGATTTGTTGCTACCCTATGGAAGGGCGTTTCATAAAAAAATATGCAGTTCCAAGGACGCTTGATATTGTGCTTGACATTGGCCGCGCCATCACCGCTGGTCGATCCAAAGAGGATCCTTTTGCTGAATTGATGTCTTATCTGTCAGGAACCGAGCATTATCAATATTCTAAATTGCTTTTTGATGGCAAAATCGTTGATCTGGCGCGCCAGACAAACGGTGGCTTTACAACCGGAACAGCTAAGTTAGCAGAATTGAATTCTTCAAAAGCTAGCTTTGAAGTTGTTTTTCAAAATGAAAACTTGGTGGCCAGATCTAACGGCCGGACGCTGGCTATCGTTCCAGATCTGATCTGTATACTGGACAGGGAAACTGCCGAGCCGATCACGACAGAAGCGTTGGCATATGGCCAGCGAGTCAAGGTTATGGCCGTGTCCGCGCCCGCGCTTTTGCGCTCTGATGCAGGGCTTCAGGCTTTCGGCCCCAAGGCGTTTGGCATCGATGAGCCATTCCGGCCATTCGAAAGCCGAGAATAGCCGCCTACCCTTTTTGGTCAATTGATAATTCACATTCCCATAATTACTGCTCAATTGGGCTTATGCGGCTAACGTATTCTTTAAGACAGCAAACCTGGGAGGTTAACAATATGAAAGAAAAGAGTAAATCGGGAACTTTGACGGCCACAATCGCGTTGACAATGATGATTCCTGTCGGCGGTTTTGCTCAGGGAATAATCGAAGAAGTTGTGATAACGGCAACCAAGCGCGGTGAGACCTTGCTGCAGGAGACGCCGCTTTCCATTACCGCTTTTTCTAGTAGCGATCTCGATGCCATGCACATGGAAAGCATCCGAGATCTGGGCAAGAACACGCCGGGATTGGTGGTGTCCAATAACGCGTCCTACGCTCAGCTCTATATACGCGGCGTTGGCAGCAACAATGTGTTTATCGGCTCAGACCCAAGCGTTACGGTTCACATCGATGGCGTTTATCTGGCGCGCCCTTTGATGGTATTTACCGATTTTCTCGATATTGAGCGGGTTGAGGTTCTGCGCGGTCCGCAGGGTACTTTGTATGGGCGAAACTCCGCAGGCGGCACGATCAACATCATTTCCAGGCAGCCATCCAATGATCTTCGCATGTCGCTTGCCGGCGAATACGGCAATTATGACAAGCGCAAGCTAACGGGCAGCGTGAGCGGACCACTGGTAGATAACCGCGTCATGGCGGGTATTTCGATCCTCAAAAACGATCGTGACGGGTACGTGGACAATGTTAATCCGGATACTACCGCCGATAAACTCAATAATGAAGACTCGTTTGCCATTCGCGGAATGCTGAAATTTATCCCCAGTGAATCGGTGGAAGTTCTGATAAGTGGCGATTACTTCGAATCGGAAGATTATGGGAACCAGAAAAAACCATTGCACGTGGACGGCTTCGGCAACCCTGTCGTTATCCCGATACCAGGCTTTTCGCCGACGATCATCAGCGATCCCTGGACCGTCAGTATCCCGGGCGATTATCCCAGTTATAATGATATGACAACCAAAGGTGTTTCCGGAAAGCTAACGGCCCATTTGTCGCCCGAGGTCACGCTGACATCACTTACCGCATATCGCAAACTTGACTTTAAGGCCATCGTCGACAGCGACGCCACAGATGTAGCTGCCATTGGTCCGTTCAACCCTGCGGATAAGCAGGATCAATTTTCCCAAGAGCTTCAGCTTACTGGCAATACAGGTAGCCTTGAATGGCTTGCCGGGCTCTACTATTTCACCGAAGAATCTGATTTCCTAGCTACCGCTGAAGCGCCGTTTTTCGGATTGATTTTCTCTGGCTTCATGACCACTGATTTTCTATCTGTCAACGATGTAACAGGTAAGACGGATGCCTATGCGGCCTATGTGCAAGGCAGTTACGCCGTCAATGAAAAACTGTCACTAACGGCAGGCATTAGATACAGCCATGAAAAGAAATCAATTGATGCGTCGGCGTCGATATTCCTGGATGGATTTGAGCTTCCAATAGGATTTACAAATCAAGATAAAGATAGCTGGGACGGATGGACACCGAAGTTCGGGTTGGACTACAAGGTCAATGATGATGTGATGCTCTATGCTTCTATTACCCGCGGCTTCAAAAGCGGCGGCTTCAACTTTTCCGCCGACCAGCCTTCCTTCGACCCGGAATTTCTCTGGGCCTATGAAATTGGTATCAAGTCTGATTTGGCAGACAAGCGCCTACGTGCCAATGCCAGCGCCTTCTATTACGACTATACCGATCTTCAGGTGCAGGGCTTTAAGGATCTAAGTGATTCGGGGGGAGTAGCAGGTGTCATCTTGACAAATGCGGCGAATGCAACGGTAAAGGGGTTCGAACTTGAAGTGACCGCGTTGCCGGTGCCTCAATTCATGTTATCAGCCAGTGTAGCATACCTCGACGCTACTTATGATGAGTTCATAACGGCGCGTTCAGCAATGCCTACGGTTCCGGTCGATGTTTCCGGAAATGTACTCAACAACTCACCGAAGTGGGCATTTAATATTTCAGCGCAGTATGATGTGACGCTAGGCGATAAAGGTACTTTATCCTTCCGTGCTGGATATAAATGGCAGGACGATGTGTTCTTCAACTCGCAATTCAATGATCCACTGATGGGGCAGAAATCGTTCGGCCTCCTTGACGCCCGTATCGGCTATATCTCTCCTGATAAAAGATGGGAGGTATCAGTGTTTGGTAATAATCTCACAGACAAGGCCTATTACACTGATATGGCGGATTATTCGCCACTGGGCTTGATAGGGCATATCACGCCGCCTAGAACTTATGGCATCAAGCTTGCCTACAGGTATGAATAGACGGCGGATATATCCATAATGAAGGTCGTTTGCAATGGGGATGACGGCCAAGGAGTTAGACACCGTCGGAGAGACCAGACTTTGACCGGTCTGGTCTCTTACTCAGAAAATCGGGCTTTCTTAACGTATAAATTGTTCGCAATCCTCGGTGAAACAACAAGGAGCCTTTGTGCATTAGTCCAAGGGGCGGGAGGTTTCCATATATGCCAACAATAGTAATAGCCCATCGTGTGGAAGCGCCGGCGCGTAAAGTATGGGATCTCATGATGGGGTCGATCAAGACCGGCAAGTACGAGCACGGCGGGCTGTTTGAGGGGTTGGTGAAAAAAGGATCAATCAAAGGCAAGGGAGAGGGGGCTATCATCACCAGCCTGATGGAACAGGATGGAGTGATTGCAAAAATTGTTGAGCGGATCGATAAGTTCGACGACAATGACATGTTCATGAGCCACCGTATCATAGACTGCGGCCCGCTCCCGGTTACGGATTTCACCGTTGATATCCGCATTACGGCAAACGGTCCAGACGCGTGTTCTTACAAATTCGAAATGAAATATACTCCTTTGGCCGGCCCGGATGAAGAGGTCAGACAAATGGTCGTGGGTGGTGTGCAGCTACTGCATGCAAATTTGGAGAAAATGTTCAGCCCAGCAAAAAAGCATAGGAATTGATAAGCTATTTTGAGCGTGGAAAAACCCATATTTCGCTCATGAATTGGGTAATTGATAAATCTCGATCCTTTAATTACGATTGAATTGATTTTACGGGACTGACTACCGGCTTGATGACATCGCCGAGAGTAATACTCTATCCAGCACTAATGGAGTTATGTATGAGGATAACGGATTTCGCGGAAAACCCGATTGACGACAGGAAGCTCGCAGAACTCAACAACGGTCGTTTGCATGAACTGATGCGCGCGAGAGGTGTGGATGCGTTGTTCGTTATTGCGCCGGACAACTGGCGCTATGCGACCGCCCTGCCCATGCTTCATTCTATTTTTTCATCGATGGTAAATGCCGCTCTAGTTTGCCTTGACAAGCCCTTTCCGACATTATTCCCTTTGCAAGGATTTGGCAGTCCGATGAGTCAGCGCGCCCCATGGATGGAAGATATCGAAGAACTTCCAATGGAAGGCACAGGCGAAGGTTTGCAGCCGATGATGGTGGACAAGTGGCCGCAGATCATTGCCAACAAGCTGTCGCAGCTTGGCCTTTCCAAAAGCCGGATCGCTGTCGACCCGATGACGCCATTCGCCCTTAAAGAAGCAATACAAAATAGGTTGCAGACAGCCCAGATAGTAGATGGCGGCGAGATATTGCGCCAGGCGCGGCTGATCAAGAATGAAGAAGAGCTAAAGGCGTTGCGAAACGCCTGCCTGCTGGCGGATATCGCGATGGAAGACGCCTTTAAGGCGGTCCGCCCAGGCGCCAGCGAACTGGATATTGCCGCGGCTGCCGAACATTCGTTTCGGGTCCATGGGGCCGAATACAGCGCCTTCACGCCCCAGGTGTTCTCAGGTTTGAATGCGCTTATGCCGTATAACAGTCCATCTTCCAGACTCATACGTAACGGCGAATTGGTTAGGATTGATATTGGGTGTTGCTCTCACGGCTATCACTCATGTTTCGGCAGAACGGTTTACGTCGGCAGCCCGGACGATCAAGTGCAACAAGCCTACGCGGCTGTCCACCATGCATTGGCGGCGGGCATTTCTGCCGCCCGCCCAGGAGTGACTAACATAGAACTCCATCAAATCATGTCGCGGGCGCTAGATGAACATTCGGCAGGAAAATACGATCTTGGGTCCTATGGCGGCCATGGGTTGGGCGCTGGCATTCACGAAAACCCAATGATAGGTAGCCGTGGGGCGGTCGAAGAGATGGTGCTGGAGGCCAATATGTGTATCGCGCTGGAGCCGTCGGTGATGGTTCCCGGCCGAGGATGGCTGGGCCTGGAAGATAATATTATCATTACCTCGTCCGGTTGCGAGGTAATGACGACAACACGCTTTGAACTGGACCCGAAAGCATGAATCGATATGACGGCAAGCGGCAAGACTGGAAGATAGCGTATAGCCTTGGCCGCTCTTCATTGTAAAGGTCTGCGGATCAGAAATAGAATAATGTGCAAAGGGCAGGAGACGTCCGATGAAAGCAGTGGTAGCGACCCGGTTCGGCGCTAGTGACGTACTGGAATATTGTGAAGTTGATAAACCGGAACCGAAGAGCGGTGAGTTGCTGGTCAGGGTGAAGGCTACGGCTGTGGGATTCGGTGACACGCTTATCCGAATAGGCGCCTACAGAGGTGGGCCAGACAGTCATTCCTACTCGTTGCCTGCGGTTCTTGGTTTTCAAGCCAGTGGTATTGTCGAAGGCGTGGGCAACGGTGTTTCTAATAACTGGCTCGGTCGTCGCGTCGTCGCCAACGCCGCACATACCAATGCGGAATACCTTGTTTGCTCGGAAGGGTCGGCTGTTGAGATGCCGGACTCTGTCGATTTTGACGTCGCGACATTGATACCGAATTTTTACCTCACGGCTTATCACCTGCTGCACACGGCAGTCACCGCCAGGGCGGGGCAGACCGCAGTTGTTTGGGCGGCGGCGGGGGGCGTGGGGACAGCGCTGGTGCAACTGGCCAAACATGTCGGCCTGAAGGTTATCGCCATGGCCGGAAGCGCCGAAAAATGCGCTTTCGCCCGTGCCCAGGGCGCTGATCATGTGATCGAGTATGGGCACGAACAGGTATCGCAACGGGTTTTGGATTTGACGGGGGGAGCCGGGGTGGACTTGGTTTTCAATCCAGTTGCCGGCGATACGATCAACGACGACGTGCGTATGCTCGTGCCTCACGGTAAGGCGGTTATATACGGACTGATACAAGGTCTTCCAAAGCCTGATGCTGTTCAGACTCTTTTGTTCGAGGTAATGGCCAAAAGCCTCTCTATTAGCATGTTCAGTCTATGGACCGTTATGGAACACGAACCAGAACGCATCAGGCAATCGCTGCGGGAACTTTTAAAGCTGCTCGAAGCAGGCAAGATTGCACCGCAAATATACGCCAAACTACCGCTGTCTGATTTGGCCAAGGGTCACGATTTGCTGGAAAGCCGGAAAGTCATGGGCAATGTGGTTATCGAGCCATGAAAAACGAGTGTAACGATGGGAAGCGCGATGCAGAATCCTGAATTTGAATCATTATTGCCCTTCACCAAGGAAGAATATGAAAGCCGTATTCGGCGCTTCAAGGCCGAAATGGCGCGCCGACAGCTGGATGTTATGCTGCTCTATTCCAATCATAGTTTCTTCTACCTTTACGGCTATGATCTGGCCGCTGGGGCGGCGATCCCCTATCAGACGATCATTGCGCCGCTTGATGGTGAACCCACGGCCTTCGTGCGCAATACCATGGCGCAGTGGGTGAGCCGTTCGCCTTTCCTTAACGATATTCGGACCTATGACACGCCGTTCGATGCCGATAATGCCAAGAAGACGGTGGAAATTCTCAGCGATTTAGGTCTGTTGTCGGGCAAGAAAATTGGCATCGAAATGCGAAGCCAAACGCTGAATGCCTATGACTATGATCTTATCCGTCAGCATGTGGCGCGGGGAGGCGGTCATCTGGTCGATGCCAGCGATGTGGTGATGGAGCTTCGTATCCATAAGTCGACGGCGGAGGTCGCATGCATGCGCCAGGCTGGAATTTTGTATGACGTCTTCATGAGCGCAGCTTTTTCCGCCATTCAGCCGGGCGTACGCGAATGCGACGTCAATGCCGAAGCTTTGCACGCTTATCATCGCGCGGGGGGAGAAGATATTGCCCAACCCCTGATGATGATTCCGGCAATCATGTCGAAGTCGCATATGCTTCCGCCTACGCGTCGGATGCTGGAGTCCGGAGAGCCGCTTTTTATCGAGGCCGGCGCATGCTTCAATCGCTATCATGTGGTCGGCGGAACCACGGTGTTTTGCGGATCTGAGCCGGGCAATGACGTGCGGGAAGCCTATGCCCGAGCCCGCGAAGCGGTTAACGTGACCCGGTTCTTGATCAAGCCCGGGATGGCGACGTCAGCTATCATCCAAGAAGTACTGGCTGCCCGCGATATAAAGGACCACGAAGCCTTTCATGCCGGTTACAGCATCGGCATTGGTTACCGCAATCTATGGCACGAAGATCTGATCATACGGGTCGGTGATAACCATGTTCTGGAAAAAAACATGACCTTAAGCCTATTCGGTTTTGCCACGATAGGGGAGTGTTTTTGTATCGTAGCGGATCCCATCGTCATCACCGACACGGGTTTTGATGATCTGTCTGCCCTGCCGCGCGACGAAATCTTCGTCGCCGGTGCGTAAAAAGCCGCTCGTAATGTCTGTGGCCAATCATCAGAATCTATTTCGCTGGGCCGTTGTAGCTCTTCTGTTCCTGTGTATCCTGTTTATCGAGATGTCCTATTCTTGTCTGCCGCCGCTGTTTTCACAAATCAGTCAGGACATTCCGTTAAGCAAAGTCCAAATGGGAATGATCTATGGAGTAGTGTCGCTGGCGGCGGCGGGATTTGCCCTAATCGGCGGGGTGCTCAGCGACATCATTGGCTCACGTCGGGCTATCGGCGGGGCTTTGCTTACCGTTGCGGTTTTTGGCGGGATGCGAACCTTTGCAGACAGCGTGACGGAGCTAACGGCGTTGACCTTCATTGTCGGATTGGCCCTCGCCCTTATCCCCCCCAATGTTGCAAAGGTACTAAGCGTCCGGTTTCCTCAAAGTGAACTTGGAAGGGCGTACGGGATCGTTCTTACAGCCGTGCCGATCGGGGTCGGGCTGGGGATTGCAACCGGCGCGAGTGTCCTTGCTCCAAATTTTGGAGGTTGGCGGGGGGTGATGGAATTCGTTGCTTTCAACTGCCTTATGATGGGAGTGTTTTGGTTACTGGTGTTCCAGGAAAAGAAACTTGCATCCGATGAACAAGGCAAGCTGCGAATGATAGCAGAGAATATTAAAGCAGTGTTCCCAATCAAGGATTTGTGGCGTATCGCAGTATTCAGTTGCTGCTTTTTCTTCGCCATGGGATCGCTTATGAGTTTATTGCCGATCGTTTTGGAAGAAAGGGGCATAGCGCGTTCGGGTGAACTGGCATCATTAATCATGTGGGCAAGTGTGTTGGGCAGCCCGCTTGGCGGAGTGGCCTCTGATAAAATCGGGAAAAGAAAACCATTTTTAATAATACCCGCCATTGTCATGGGACTATGCATCCCCTTATTTCTTCTGCTAACGGGAATTTCCCTTACACTACTTTTGTTGATCGCTGGATTTGCCAGCGGCATGATTCTGCCCATTATGCTGACAACGTTGATAGGATTGGAAAGAATCGGCGTCTCGCATATTGCCACCGCCGTAGGGCTGGTGATGATGGTTGGAAATACGGTTGGCTTTACTGGGCCGATAATATCGGGCGCTTTGATAGACTTAAGCGGTTCGCCCTGGCCGTCGTTCCTATTGACATCCACCATTCTGTTTATCGCTGCTGCCGTTATTTCGACTTTTCCTCATCAGGTCCGGCAATCGGTGGAGACGTTGAATAATTGAATTGTTCTGTTTGTTGCCCTTGAAAAAAACAACAACGAAGTTTCTGACGCAAAAATACCGGCTTAGGGCCGCTACGGGGAAAAATCCGCCGACGGCCAAACAGCGGCCTTCTTATATTCAATACTTGCGTTATTATTGAAATATAGACACGTTATTTTTAGCTCCAAAAAGGTGAAAGAAGAAGCGTGAAAAGAAAGTCTAATATCGGCGGCGACGTATCGCAGTACGCCAACATGTTTGCGGCGATGGGCACCCAAAGGCCAGCGGCTCCATGCCAAGGCGCCCTATGGCCACTGGAAGACGATGACCTTCATCGCCGCCTTGCGCTGCGACCGCATCGACGCGCCCTTCGTCTTCGATCAGCCGATCAACGCCGCCAGCTTCACCGCATGGGTCGAAGAGCAGCTGTGCCCAACGCTCGGGCCAGGCGACATCGTCATCATGGACAACCTCTCCAGCCACAAAAAGCCCGCCGTCGGGGCCGCAATCCGCGCCACAGGCGCCCGCCTGCTGTTCCTGCCGCCATACAGTCCCGACCTCAACCCCATAGAACAGGTCTTCGCCAAGCTCAAGCACCTGCTGCGTAAAGCCGCTGAGCGAACACAGGAGGCAACTTGGCGACGCATTGGCTGCTTGCTCGACGCATTCTCCCCACAAGAATGCGCTAACTATTTCAGAAACGCCGGATACGCGTCAGTATAATGTCATCAAAGTCTAAAGTAGTTTGAACATTCGCGCGGGGTGAAGGCATCAAGAAGTTGGCCGATAGCGGCGGTCACGGCGGCGGCCAGCAGGCATTGGCATGCGACGCGGGTCAACCCTCGGAAACGGGCGTATCTGTGGCCATGAAGTTGCTTGGCATCGGCGAAGGAACGGTCGACGGTTTCCTTTCGCCGCTTGTAGATTGCCTTGCCCCACGGCGTCAGGCGATGCGCGTCGGTGCGATCGCGAGCGTCCTGCCAGACATGGCGGGTGATGGTCCGGACCGCCTTGGCATTGGATGTGCAGGAAGCCCACAGCGGGCCGGGTGCGGATCATGGAAAAAAACCGACCGGCTGGACGCCCGCGACGTGGAATTCAACTTGGTGGAATCCAACTTGTGCGTCATGCTGCTGATGCTGCAATCCGCCAACCGGGAAACCCAAGACTCGCTGAAGATGTTTCAGGACCGGGGCGACGTACACGGCTTCTTCCCACCGGAAGGCGAACAACAGGCGCACCAGGCCGCTTTGGACCGCACGCCCAATCTGGCCGCTTATGCCGGGCTGTTCCCCATGGTGAAGGATTCGCTGGGCAACGCCTTGCGCATGATCCGGCCGATGGTGGTGATGGATGAAGGCCATCGCGCCATTTCCGATCTGGCCTTTAAGACCCTTTATGGCTTTAACCCGTGTTTCGTGCTGGAATTCCGCCACACCGCAAGACGTACAGCCACGGGGCGGCAAAAGCCCACGGGAAGGGCGATACGCCAACGTGCTGGTGGACGTGACGGGGCGGGAGCTGGACCGGGAGGGCATGATCAAAATGCCGCTAAACCTGGACCCCCGGCAAGGCACCGACTGGAAGGCGACGTTGAACGCCGCTCTGGGCAAATTGAACGAGCTGGACGGCCAAGCCTGCAAGCTAAACGCCAATGCCGGGCGCTACATTCGCCCCATGATGCTGGTCCAGGTGGAACGCACCGGCAAGGACCAACGCGACAACAAATATATTCACGCCGAAGACGTGAAGGACTGGCTGTTGACGGCAGGCTTTGATGAAGCGGAAATCGCCATCAAGACCGCCGAACAAAACGACCTCAATCAACCCGAAAATCAAGACCTGCTGTCGCCCTTGAATCGGGTGCGGGTGATCATCACCAAACAAGCCTTGCAGGAAGGCTGGGACTGCCCCTTTGCTTATGTTCTGTGCGCGCTGGCCGCAAGTTCCAACCTGAAGGCCATGACCCAGTTGGTGGGCCGCATTTTGCGCCAGCCCCACGCCCTGAAAACAGGCATTGCCGCCCTTGATGAGTGTCATGTGATTACCCACCATGCCGCCACCGCTGATGTGGTGGACGCCATCAAGAACGGGCTGGAACAGGATGGCTTGGGGGACTTGGTGTTGCAGATTTCCCAAGACGATTCATCCAGCGCCAAAAAAGTTGCCCGCAAGATCAAGCGGCGGCCGGAATTTGAAAAGACGGAAATCTATCTGCCCAAGGTCATGCGGGCCGATGATGGAGATTTGCGCGAGCTGGATTATGAGACGGACATCGTATCCGCCATTGATTGGCGCGGCTTTGAGCCTAAGGACATTGCCGCCCGCATACCCGATAACGCCCAGGCCGCTGAAAGCCAGCTTCAACGGATCAAACTGGCCGATGATGGCGATGAGCTGTTTGTAGGCGAGGTGGTGGCCGCCAATTCGGAAACCTTGGCGTTTGACGCCGCCCACGCGGTGCGCATGATTTCCGATATTGTCCTTAATCCCTTTGTCGGCATGGAGATTGTGGGCAACCTGCTGAAAGCCCTGAAACGCCGGGGCTTTGATGATGAAAAACTGGGCCGCCTGGCTAGCCTGATCATAGAGGAATTGGGTAAAGGCCTGGATGCGGAGCGGACGGCGCGGGCGGAAAAGCTGTTCAAGGATGATGGCGACGTTGTGCAGGGTACCCTGATTTTGATGAGCGAGTGGAAAGCAAAGTTACCCGACTATTTGGCGGATGGATAAACCCCAAGTTAGCCAAATGATTTCGACTAAAAAAGCCTGAGGGGCGGAAAATGGGCGGTCACGGCAGCGGCAGACAATATGGCGTTAGTACCGGCACCAAGCCGGTGGCGGGTGTTGATCTGTTGCGCCTGGATGTGCGCTACCTTCATAAAAATGGCTTCTTAAAGCCCCTGCATTGGTCAACTATGCAATGGTCCCGCAATGGCCACCCCAGCGGCAATATCCAGGTTGAGGTGGGCAACGGCCAGCCACCACTGCACTTGAAGCTGATCTATACCCATACAAGCCGCTATGACGGCCGGAAGACAGATATCAACGAATACATTACACTGGACTGGCAGGCCTGCCGCTTTGGCGGTAAGCGTCCCTGGTTTTTATGCCCCCACTGTGGCCGCCGGGTGGGCGTGCTGTGGGGCGGCAAGCGTTTCCTGTGCCGTCATTGCCACCGCGCAGCCTACCCCTGCCAGAACGAAACAAGGGCGGACCGGGCCATGCGCCAATCCCGCAAGGCGCGGCAACAGCTGGGCTTGAGGGATGATATAACCATACCCGCCGCGTATGCCTCCAAGCCTAAGGGCATGCGCTGGGCCACTTATCATCGCCTGGTGCGGCAGGCGCAAGAGGCGGATATGGTGTGGTGCCAAGACGCCATGCGGCTCTTTGGAATAGGTGTGTGGGATAGTTTTGACCTGCCCTGGCCTGAATAAAAACAAACGTGAACAGGATGCGAACCAAGCCGGAATTTATCTTGTGTAATTCCTGTGTAAGACGGCACCGGATTACACAGAAGTTCGCGGAACGTTCCGGCCGAGGTTAGATTTGATTTTCCTGATATATAGAACTAAATCAATATATTAGGAACCTTCCGCCATGGGCTGCAAGGCCGGAAAATAAACCTGAAAATCCGCGTGTCGCTGGTTCGATTCCGGCCCTGGGCACCATTTATTTTCACCCTCTTACCGACAGCCATCTCCCTCATAACGCCCCGTTCTGGGACGGTGTTTTTTCTTTGAGTCTCGGCCGGATGCTTGTGTCTGGATCTGGGAATGTGGCGAGCCGACGAGGCCAGTCCAGCATTGTCATCTATTTTTTACCTTTTATTTCAAATGCTTATAGTTAATTTTAATTAATTAAAAAAATTTATTGCAGAAAATATTTGAATATGATTAAAGTATTTTCGTGAGGTTATGGCGGGGAATGGGCATGAGCCTTCGGTCACGAAAAAAACGTTTGGTGCAGGAAACCATCCTGGACGCCGCCCGCCGCCTGATCCGCCGCGACGCGGATCTCAGCTTTTCCATGAAGGAGCTGGCGGACGCCGCCAATGTCAGCTTCGTCACCGTTTACAACTATTACGGTTCGAAAGACGGCGTCTGCCAGGCCCTCTTCGATCGGGTGCTGCAGGAAACCCTGGACTGCCTGCACAGCGTGGAAACCAGCTCGTTCGTGGAGCGGCTCTTTGTGTTCGTGCGCGCCGCGGTAGAGGAGGTGCTGAAGGAAGGCGTGGTGTATCGCGCCGTGTGCAGCAGCATGACCACCATCACCAAGGACCAGCCGCTAACGCCGATCTTTGATCGCACCAGCCGCCTGTGGTTGGCGCCGATCGCGGACGATCGTTCCTGGATACGTCCGGATGCTGCCGGCATGTCCTTGGAATTCATCAGCCGACAACTGGCGATCGTTTATCGCGGGGTGTTTTCGTTGTGGCTGTGCCGGGAAATCGGCGATGAAGAGTTTCTTTTGCGGGTGGAGGCCGGCGTCGCCATGGCGGTGTTTCCCTTTGCCATAGATGAGATCCGCCCCGCCTTGATGGCTAAGACCGCCACGGCGCACCGCCGAATTGCGGAAATCGCCGACGAAAAAAAACTGAATAAACTGAGAGCGTAGTCTCTCGCCACAACGCACGTATCACGTATCGGGAGTAAGGGTTGATGAGTCGTCGACTTATCAAGGGTGGATTCGTTGTGTCCGTTGATCCGCGCCTCGGCAATCTTGATGATGCCGACGTGCTGATCGAGGACGGAAAAATCAGCGCCGTTGGCCGCAACCTGTCGGCCGCCGATGCGGAGATCATCGATGCCGCGCACATGATCGTCATGCCGGGGTTTGTCGATACCCATCGACACATCTGGCAAGGCGCCATGCGGGCGGTTACCGCCGATTGGTCGCTGTTGAACTATCTGGGCGGCATCCGCATGTCGGCGGCCGCCTGCTACCGCCCGGAGGACATGTACGCCGCGCAATACCAGGGGGCGCTGGAAGCCATCAACGCCGGCGTCACCACGATCACCGATTACTGTCACAACCTGAACACGCCCGATCACGCCCATGAGGCCATTCGCGGCCTGCGGGACGCCGGGCTGCGCGCCATATGGAATTACGGCTTCAATCGTCCGCCCTTGGGCGATCCCGCGTTCAAGACGCAACAGGAAAGGCTGCAATTCGCCAGAACGCTGGCGGCGCAATACTTTGTTCAACGCGACGCCATCCTGACCATGGGCGTGGCGCCCGAGGAGGCGGCGCTGTGGATTGATGACGATGCCGGCAAGGCGCAGTTCGCCTTGGCGCGGGAATTGGCCGCGCGTCTCTTTTGGCATTGTAATTGCCTAAATCATGGCGGCGGCCGTCCTTTCGAAGTTGCCCGGCTGCACGCTCTCGGTTTGCTCGATCATGATATCGTCTTGTCGCACATGCGTTATACCACGCCGGAGGAATGGCGCTTGGTGGCGGAACACGGCGTCGCGGTGGCGTTCACGCCGGATACCGAGCTGCAAATGGGCATGGGATATCCAAGCACCATAATCGCCCGCCGGCATGGCATCGCCCATGGCTATGGCGCCGATATTACATCCAACAACAGCGCCGACATGTTCACGCCGCTGCGGATGGCCTTGCAAACGGCCAGAGCGGAACTCAACGCGCCGCGGGACGGCGAGCTTTATGACGGCGTTCCCATCACCTGTGACGAGGCGTTGCGTTGGGGCACGTTGGAGGGAGCTCGCGTGCTGGGGCTTGATCATAGGATCGGCAGCCTGACGCCGGGCAAGGACGCCGACATCATCCTGCTCAATACCGATTCCATTACCCTGGTCGGCTGGGATCGAAGCAACCCGGCCGGCACCATCATTCAGCAGGCATCCATCGCCGATGTTGATACCGTCATGATCAAGGGCAAGGTCTTAAAGCGCCATGGCGTCTTGCTGGCCGACGTCAAGCGCGCTTGTCGCCTGTTGGCGGATGCGGCGGAGCATATCGCCCGCGAAGTCGCCGCCAAGGGCGGATTTTATGTTGATCCGCAACGCACTTTTCAACTCATGCAAGCTGTCACCAGCGCCCGTCACGTCGATGCGTTCCGGGCCGATTATCAAGAAATTGCGCCAACAACGACATAACACGCGCCGGCGTCGCCGGGAGACAGCAGAAAACCGGAGGAGGAACTGATGAGAAAACTGTCATACGCGCTGGGAATGGTCGCCATGACTACCGGCAATCAGGATCGCGCGTCGCGCCGACTTTACGTATGGGCGGCGGCGACGACCGCGCTTTGCGCCCTCTACGCGCCGACTGCCGGCGCTGACGAGGCCATGCTGGGAGAAATCATCGTCACCGCCCAGAAAAAAGCCGAACGATTGCAATCGGTGCCGGTGACGGTATCGGCCTTCGATAAATCATTTCTGGATGCCGCCGGCGTGGTGAGCGTTGATACGCTCAGCCGCATGACGCCCAACGTCTACATGAGCAGCTTCGCCCCCAGCAAACCGCAGATCTACATTCGCGGCGTCGGCAGCCGGCAATTCGACATCGGATCGGAGCCGTCCGTCGGTGTTTTCATCGATGAGGTTTATGTGGGCCGCACCCACAACATTTTCAACCATATGCTGGACGTGGAGCGAGTCGAAGTTCTCAAAGGTCCGCAGGGCACCTTGTATGGCCGCAATACCATCGGCGGCGCCATCAACATCATCACCGCGGAGCCGACGCAGCATCTCGAAGCCTTCGCGAAGGCCGGCGGCGGCAATTATGACGCCTACTTCGCCGAGGCGGCGGTATCGGGCGCCGTGGCGCCGGAAAAAGTATCGGCGCGTCTGGCCGCACGCTACACAAAACGGGATGGTTACCTGAAGAATCTTGCCACCGGCGGCGCCGCCTTGGGCGAGGATCAGATCGTCGTGCGCGGCAAATTGAAATTCGATGCCGCCGAGCAATTCTCGCTCACCTTGAGCGGTGAATACAACCACGATGACGCGCCGGGCCAGCAAGGCAAAGCGGAAGGGCCGGACATCTTCCTGCGCAGCCCCGTGGCGCCCATCGTAGCGCCGACGCCTGACCGCTTCTCCGATTACTACAACGAAGACTCGACGCTGGAAAGAAATCTGGCCCAGCTTAGCGGCAAGGCGCGCTGGCAGAACGATAATGTCTCGATTGTCTCGGTTACCGGCTATCGCTACTCCAAGCTAGAGGAATTCGGCGATATTGACGCCACCATTCTTGACATCATCGACCAGGATATCTCCGAAACCTCCAAGCAGTTCACGCAGGAGCTGCGCATCGCCTCCGAGAATGGCGGCGCATATACCTTTGAGGACAGAATGAGCTGGATCATCGGCGGCTATTATCTGCATGATTCCAGTGATCGCTCCGATACCTTCATCCTGGGCCCCGATAGCCTTCCCGCCTTTCTATATCTGCTGGCGGGCGGCACGGATACCATTCTCAATACGCTGCTGCTTGATTCAAAGACCGAAAGTTACGCCTTCTTTGGCCAGGTCTCGGTGGCGCTGACGCCGGCGCTCAACTTCACCGCCGGTCTGCGTTATTCCCATGACAAGAAGCACGGCATCTATAGCGGTCTCACCAACATACCCGGCACGCTGCTGATCTTCTTTCCCTTTGAATTTGATCTGCGCCGCACCTGGAGTTCCGTCGATCCGAAGTTCACGCTGGATTACCACTTCAGCGACGACGCCATGGCTTTTATAACCTACAGCACCGGGTATAAGGGCGGCGGCTTTCAATGGGCGGTCACCGATCCGCTTTTAGCGCAGCGGGTATTTGATCCCGAAGAGGTGCGGTATTACGAGGCCGGCTTGAAGACGCAATGGCTCAACCGCCGCCTGACGGTCAACATCGCGGCCTTCTACAATGACTACAAGGATCTGCAAGTGCAGCGCATCGTCGCCACCTCAACCGGCGGCGCATCTGGCGTGATCACCAACGCCGCCAACAGCACCATCAAGGGCTTTGAGCTGGAGGTTCTGGCGCGGCCGCTGCCGGAGCTGTTGCTCAGCTTCGGCTACGGCTACTTGGATGCGCAATATGACGATTATGTATTCGATGAGTTCATTGATTATTCGGATACGCGCATGGTGCGCTCGCCCAAGCACACGCTCAATGCAGCCGTGGATTACACCATCCCGGTGCGCGATAGCGATGAGATCAGCGTTCGCGCCGATTGGTCCTACAGCAGTTCATATTTCCATGAACCAGGGGAAGCCATGATCCCCGCGCCGCAGCCCCAGGCTCGGGAGGATGGCTATCATCTGGTAAACCTGCGCGCGTCCTACGCCAGCGGCGCATGGCGATTGACCGGGTATGTCAACAATGTCTTTGACAAAGCCTACCGCCAGGCATTGCTCGCCTATCCGCCCATCGGGGATAATCCGGGCCAGAACATCGGCTACCCGGCCAGGCCGCGCATGTATGGTTTAGAGATCGGCTGGTCATTGAATTAGACCCAACCTGACTCGGGCGGCGTTAGCCTGCGTGATCCGCAATCGTCTTCCAGCCGTCCTTGGTTTTTTTCAGGATGAGCGAAGCATGGCCGCGCATCTCGCCGCCGCTGCCGCTGGGCAGGACAAGGGTATAGCTGGTGGCGACATAGGCCAGATCGCGCCGCAGCAGGCGAAAGTCCAGGATGTTAAATTTCATCCAGCCTTTCGCCTCGCCCTTGCCCAAGCCGAAATCATCGTGGAGCATCGTTCGGATGGCGTCGTATCCCCGCACCAAGCCGCCCGGCGTCACATAGGTGGTATCCGGGCTGTTGTGATAGAGCGTCATGAAGCCGTCGAGGCTGCCATCCTTCCAGGCTGCCTCCACCGCGTCCAGCAACTGCCTGATTTCTGTTTGCGCTTCAGCCTCTCGGCCGGCGCCGGCATGGGAAGCGGTGGCGTTGAGCGCCCAGAGGGCTGCGACCAGCAGCAAACTTGCAACGCGCAGTCGGTGCGTCAGCATGGCGCTTAAAACTGCGGCTTTCGTGTCCATGATCATTGGTGGGCTCCTTGATTCTGCCGGCCGGCACAGGCCATGGCCGGCCTTATGGCTGCAGCGCGTATTCCATCAATCTCTTGTGCACTTCGGCTTCCAAGCCGGCAAACTCGGGGTGCCGCGGTTTGCCATAGCCGATGAAAGGCACCAGCCCTTCGATCTGCTCCGCAATAACCGCCGCGCGCAACTTGATTTTTTTCGCGGAAAGCGTCGGATTGGCCCGCGCCAGCAATTTTTCAATCTGTTGACGGTGGCGGGTGTAAAGCGCATCGAGCGCCTCGCACGCGTCCTCGTCCCGTGAGGAAAGCGCCCAAAGCTCAAAGAAAAATTTGCAGGTGTCTTCCGCCTTGCAGTCGGCGATCAGGAATTCCAGCACCCAGGAGAGCGCGTCTTTGGGACTTCGCTTGGCAACCCCGCTATCGATGTCTTCATAGATTTTGAAATAGTAATTATCCAGCGTGTAGTTCACCGTTTCCATAAGCAGGATGCGCTTGGTATTGAAATAATGCTGCAATGTTTTTAAGTGAATGTTCGCCCGCTTTGCGATACGCCGCATGGTAAAGGAAGGATATCCTTCCTCGATCAGAATCTGCCGGGCCGCATTCAGGATTTCGATCTGACGAGTCCCCTGTTCCGATTTGACAGGGCCGCTTGGCTTCTCGATATTGCTCGAAATTTTCTTGCTGCTATTTTTCATCCGGAATTCACCGCCTATCAGGCGCCAGAATTACAATTGCGCAACATGGGCATTCATCGCGATGTGGCGGTGCAAGTTTCACGCGCTACGTCATTGCCCGCCGTGGCGGCGGCAGGTGGTTACGCTATTACTGTGCCGCAGATCATTTTTGGTGAGCTTATCAAGCTTCACAACATGAAAACCTTTGATATGCCGTTTGAGTTTGCGCCCGTAAAGATTGTGGCTGGCTATCACGTCCGAGATGAAAAGAGTCCAACAGTCGCCTGGCTACGGCGAAAGTTCCATGAAGCGGCAAGGGAAGTCAAAACCAATTTTATGCTCCATTATGGAACGAAAGTTAAATGAGGACATTGGTCCCGGAACGAATTAAGCCCTAAAGATGGTAATTTATCTAAGGCGGGCCTGTTAGTTATTCCCTAGAATCCGGACTCCAAATCCAATGATTTTTCTCTCTCTGGTTGATGGCGTCCGGTCGTATGTTGCGCCCGGACTGTGTCCTAATCCCGCAGATGAAAGCGTTGGATCTTGCCGGTGGCGGTTTTGGGCAACTCCTCCATGAATTTTATCCAGCGCGGATATTTATAGGGTGCAAGCCGGGTCTTGACGTGGTTTTTCAAGGAAACTTCCATCTCAAGGGAAGCCATATACCCGGCCTTCAGCACCACGTGGGCGCGCGGCTTGATCAGATCGTCCGCGTCCGCCGCGCCGACCACGGCGACTTCCAACACGGCATCGTGGCACGCCAGGGCCGCCTCCACCTCCATGGGGGACACATAAATGCCGCCCACTTTCAGCATATCATCGGAACGGCCGGCATAAGCGTACCAGCCATCAACGTCGCATGAATATTTATCCCCGGTGCGCATCCACTCGCCAAGAAACGTCGTCACGGACTGCGGGCGGTTCTTCCAATACCCCGCCGCCATGGTCGGTCCCTTGACCTGCAACTCGCCGATTTCCCCGGGCGGCAACGCGTTGCCGGCATCATCAACGATACGCACTTCATACCCTGGAACCGGTCGGCCGGTACAGCCGTAGCGCACCGCGCCGGGAACCTGCGACAGGAAGATATGCAGCATTTCCGTCGAGCCGAGACCATCGATAACATCAATCTGGAAACGATCATGAAACGCCTGGCCGATATGGGCCGGCAAGCATTCTCCGGCCGACGTGGCAAGCCTGAGCGCCGGCGCCTCCTGGCGCGTCGGGATATCGTCGCTGGCCAGCCAGCCGGCAAAGAAGGTCGGCACGCCGTTCAAGATCGTCACTTGGTGCCGGCGCAGGAGATCGCTGATCGCCGATGGCGTGGCCCTGTCCCGGTGCAAAACCACCGTCGCCCCCGCGGCATAAGGAAAGGTCAAGGAATTGCCGAGACCATAGGCAAAGAATTGCTTGGCGACCGAGAGAACGATATCGGACGGCCGATAGCGCACAATGCCTTGACCATAGAGATTTACCGTCAGCCGCAGCGAGCCATGGGTATGCATGACGCCCTTCGGCCGACCGGTGGAGCCGGATGTGTAAAGCCAGAACGCCACTTCGTCGCGATGCGTAGCGGCAGGCTCAGCCTGGGGATCAGCGGCCTTAAGCATGTCCCTAAGTTTTGGCCAGGGACCATCTTGGCCGCTTGAGAAGAATTGAACGGATGGATTTTCCCGGGCAATTCGTTGCCATTGCGGCGACAGCTCGTCGGTAACGATGACGGCGGCCGCGCCGCTATTGTGCAGGATCCACCGATAGTCATCCTCCACCAACAGCGTGTTGAGCGGCACCGGAACAATCCCTGCCTTGATGGCGCCCAGAAAAACCGTGGGGAAGTCCACGGTATCCAACAAGCACAGCAAAATCCGCTGCTCACGCCTGATGCCGGCGGCCAAGAGCGCATTGGCCATGCGATCCACCCGCTCCGCCAGCTGGCCGTAGGTGGTCGCTCCATCACAATCGATAACCGCCGCCTTATCGCCTCGTCCGGCGGCAAGATTGCCTGCAATCAAATCAACCGCGGCATTGAAATGTTCCGGCAGATCCTTGATGGTCCTGGCGCTGCTGATCATGGCTTATCCTCATAGCTTCTTACTGCTGGATGGCTTATAGCGGGAGAATATCCGGGCCATGCCAAAAAGATCCATTACGCGGATAATTTCTACGAAATTAACCCTGCATTCCCCAAGTGGCGTGGCGTTTGAGGTGAAGATCGCCTGTATCCGAGCGCTAGACAAGGATTTTCTGCCGCAAGCGGCACCTGCGGTCGCGCAGACTGCTGGATCTGGACGGATCAGACCGCGAAGCCGCTGTTTCCTTGCCCAGGGGCGGCGTTTTTCAGCGCAGCGGACAGATCTGTCCAGCCGCTTTCGTTCAGTTTGAGCGTGGATCGCGATCATGCGCATAGCGGTGGCGCTCGCAATCGGCGGATAGCGGCGAGGATGGCGCGTACCATCGTGCCGGTGACAGCGACCTCGGCCAGCTGGAAGGTGATGGTGCGGGCGTGACGGACCACACGTGCCCCGATCTTGATCAGCTTCAGTTGCAGGCTGGTCAACGACCAGTCGGCCATGGCCTCGGGCAGCTCGATGCAGCGCAAGAAGGTGGCCAGGTTGTACGCCAGGGCGTGCAGTTGCAGCCGCACCTCATTGTCGCGGAACTTCCGGCACGACAGCCGCGTCCAGCGAAAGGCGTATTTGCCCTCTTTGATGTGCTGCTCGGCGGTGCCGCGCTGGTTGTAGAACCGCACCACCCAGTCCGGCTCCATCGGCAGGTTGGTGACGATGAAGCCGACACGCGGGAACAGTTCGCCCGGATGCCATTCGATCTTGGCGATCACCCGGCGTTCCTTGTCCCAGGACGCCGCCTGATACTCGAATTCCTCGAAGAACCGCTTGACCTTGGTCAGTGACGGCCGCCCGACAGGGCGCGTTAGCCGATGCGCGATCTTGTCCTTGAGGACCGCGTTTGCGGGCAGCCGGATGGCGTAGAAGAACCGCGCTTCTTCCAATCGCTCATAGATCGCCGGGATCGCGTAGGCAGCATCGGCCCGGAAGAACCTGCCACCAAGGTCGCGCTCCGCGTAGCGCGCAATGACGGGGTCGAGAACATCACGCCAGCCATCGGCGCTGTGGACGTTGCCATGGCGCAGGGCGCAGCGTTCCAGCATCCCGAACTGGTTGAACAGAAAGTTGGGGTGATAGCAGCTACAGTCGAAATGGCCATTCCAGGCGGACCCTTCCTGGTCGCCATGGGTCGGGCTGACCGAGCTGTCCATGTCCAGAACGATGTACTTCAGCCCGTTACGGTCATGGAACCGGTCGATCCATTGCCCGTTCAGGTCGGCCAGCGCGGCACGGTTCCCGGCCAGAGCCAGCGTCTCGGTCTCGAACCGTCCCATCTGCGATGCCGAGGCCGCTTGTGCATCGACCGCTCTGCCGCCGACAACTTGGCGCATGACCGGATCGCAGGCGAGACGGTTGGCGTCGTTGACATCCTCGTATCCGGCCAGCCGCCCAAAGACTGATTGCCGGAACAGGCCGTCGAGCCGATGGACCGTGTTCTTGCCAGAGCGAGTATCGCGCAGCGCCGCTGACGCCAAATCGGACAACCCGAGCGCGTCATCAAGCTCGCGCATCACCAGAAGGCCGCCGTCGGAACTGAGCTGCGTGCCGCGAAATTCCAGCCGCACGCGAGGGTCGAAATCCACCCGATCTGCCCGTTGCAAGCCCGCACCCTCTGGGTGATCCATGAAACGCGCCCCTCGCAGCCTTCAACACCATGTTTTATATAGGAAATATAATGGTCAGGACAGCGAAATCAGCGCCTTACTTGGGAAATGTGGGTTCATAACCTTAGACCACCTGCATTTCTTCCGCCGGCGAACACCTCATGCCTCGTATCTGATCCGTGACACGCAGGCTCAACTCTGCCCACATTATAAATCCGTCACGCCGCCGCGACAGTCATTGGCCTGTCCGCCCACCGCCGCCGGCCGATCCTGGCGCGACCACCGCCGTTGCCGCCCCGGACTGGTCAAGGATCATCCTGGAAAATACTTTAAAGTCAATCCTTTGCCAGCAACGAATCAGTGAAAAAACATGCCTGCGTCAAGCTCTTCCTTATATCATGCCGTCAGATGACGGAAAAAAAGATTGACGAAGCCGTCAGGTGACGGTAGTATGATTCGCACATGGTCAAAAAGCCAGAAAATCAAGACCGAATGCAGTTTTCATATCGCCGGTAATTCTGACGGACGCAGGACGGTTGCGTTAGTGGCTCGGCGTGCACGAGAAGGATAGCGTCTGAACGGGTGACGGATAAGGCCCGCGTCGAACTTCCTGAAAGCGGCGGTCGCATAGCGATCGCGTGGAATTAGGTTCAATTAATATCTACCGGGAGCCATGATGATGATTGTTAGCATAAATGCAAAAGCACTGACCAAAGCTGATATGTCGCCATCCAATGCGCTGGACCCGGCCTGGGTCCGTTCGGGGGAGATTCAGGAATTTCATAAAGTGCTGTTTGCCTCGCCGGACAATAAATTCATCGTCCAGGTTTGGGAAAACCGCACGGCGCTTGAATTATCCTTGGAAAGTTATCCGGTCGATGAATTCATAACGCTCATCGAGGGCGAAGTGGAGCTGGTGGACCATGCGGGCAATGTCTCCCGCTTCAAGGCGGGGGATAGTTTCCTGCTGGTGAAGGGATTTAAGGGAATTTGGCGCCAGCCAGGATACTTACGCAAGTACGCCGTCTGGAATATTCGCTGAGTACGGCGCGCTCGGATCGGCGAGAAATGACAAACTCGATGAGTGCAGGCGATGGCCGCAGCAAAATGGATAAGTAGCGTGGCGCTGACGGCGGCGTTGGCGATCGCCGGCGGTAAGCCGGCCATTGCCGATGACTGCAACGTCGAGCATGGCGCGGAAGTGGCCAAAAGATGCGTGGCCTGCCATGCCATTGATATCGATGCGATCAGTAAGGTAGGGCCGCCGCTCATCGGCGTTGTGGGAAGGCAAGCGGCCAGTTATCCGGATTTCAAATACTCCCGCGCCCTGCGCGCCATCACTACGACATGGACGGCGGAGGAACTGGATCAATTTCTTGCCGCGCCGCAAAAATACGTCCGCGGCACCAGCATGGCGTTCGCCGGGTTGCGAAAAGAGGAAGAGCGCGCGGATCTGATCTGTTTTCTTCAGACGCTGAACGCGGCGACGACTGATAAATGATGCATTTTCGGCGCGCTCAGGGCGCCGGTTGAGGAGAGCAAAATGGCAGAGCGTGGAAAAAATAAAGGCGATATCCGGAATCTTGGTAAAGACAGCGATGTCCTGAAGGGAGCCGTGTCGCGCCGACATCTGCTGGCCGGCGCCGGCGCATCCGTACTCGCCGCTTCCGCGCTATCCAGCGCGCCGGGGCAGGCGTCGGAACGGGCAAAAGGAAGCGGTACTCGGGGTCATGTCATCATCGTCGGCGGCGGCTTCTGCGGCGTGACGGCGGCGCGCGAACTGGGCGTCTTGGGATTTGACGTTACGCTCCTGGAAGCCCGCAACCGCTTGGGCGGCCGGACGTTCACGGCGGAGTTCGCCGGTGAAATGGTGGACATGGGGGGAACCTGGGTGCATTGGCTACAGCCCCATGTGTGGACCGAGATCCGGCGTTACAACATGGAGCTGGATGAGACGCTGGGCGGCGTCGCGGAAGACATCATTTATCTTGACTATCAAGGCAAGCGTCATACCACCAAGTTTTCCAAGCTGTGGCCGACCCGCGAGGCTTTTGAAAAAGTCATCGCAACCTATTTCAAGGACGCGTACGAGATCATGCCGCGGCCGGCAAGCCCGTTTGCCGATGATGGCTGGGTGAAGGCCGATAAATACTCCGTGCAAGACAAACTGGACAGCACGGATCTCTCCCCGATCGACAAGATATTCTGCGATACGCTTTTTACAACCTACGGCGGAGCGCCGCCTGAGCAAATTTCCTGGGTTGATATGATGCGCTGGTATGCCCTTACCGGCTACAGCGGCATCGTCATGAATGACGCCATTACCCGTTTTAAAATCAAAGGCGGCACCAAGGCGCTCTTGGAAAAAATCGCCGCTGACACAGGCGCCGATATCCGCCTGTCAACGCCGGTCTATAAAATCAGCCAGCTTGAGAAGGGGGTTGAGGTTATCACCGATGGCGGCGAGCGCTTGACGGCGGACGCCTTGATCTGCGCTATCCCGATGAACGTGCTGAAGGATGTGGAGTTCTCTCCCGCCCTCCTGGCGGCGAAACTGGAGGCGTCCAAGCAAACCCATGCCGGGCAGGCAACGAAGATGCACATCCAGCTTGATAAGGAGTATCCCATCTTCGGCGGTTGGGCGCCGGGCGGCAAGGCGCCGATGAATTATGTTTTGTGGGGCAGCGCGAAAAACGGCCACACCCACCTTATTACCTTCGGTCCCAGCACGGAAACGCTGGACATGAACGACCAGGAAGCCGTCGAAGCGGCGGTTCGCCAATTCCTGCCCGACGCCAAGGTGACGCAGGCTTTCGGCTATGGCTGGAATGTCGACCCCTACTCCCAGGGCGTATGGTTTGCTTCGCGCCCAGGGCAGATGTCGAAGTTCATTGGCGATATGCAAAAGTCCCAGGGGGATATTCATTTCGCCAACTCCGACTGGGCGAATGGCTGGCGCGGCTTCATTGACGGCGCCATCGAGCAGGGGATCATCGCAGCGCAGCGCGTCCGTCAGCAATTGGGCGCTTAAGAAATCAGATGGGGTGGTTGAAAATGAGAAAATACCTCAACGGCAATAGGGAAATAAGGAAATAGGGAGGTGAACATGAAAATTCTTCGCAGTAAATCATTGACGAGTGTGGCGGCGCTTGCCAGCGCCAGCGTCCTGTGGATTGGCGGCGCCGGCGCGCAGGACCGGGGCGGCCTGTTGATCGAGGAGATCACCGTAACGGCGCAGAAGCGCGAGGAGAGCCTGAAGGATGTCCCGGTAGCGGTGACGGCTTTTTCCTCCGAGCAATTGAACAAGCTCGGCTTTAACCAAAGCACCGACATTATCGCGCAAGTGCCGGGATTGGCGGTCAGCGCCGTATCCGGCAGCCCGTCCATCGTTCTGTTCAATATCCGCGGCGTCAATCAGAACGATTTTGCCGATCATCATGAAAGTCCGATCGCCATTTACGAGGACGAAGCTTATGTCGCCTCGATGACGGCGGCGGGTTTCCCGCTGTTCGATCTTGATCGGGTGGAAACGCTGAAGGGTCCGCAGGGCACCGTGTTCGGCCGCAATGCCACCGGCGGGTTGATCCACTTCATTACGCAAAAACCCTCGACGGAGGAGATAAACGGCTACGGCCGGTTCACCTATGGCAGCTATGACCAGATCGAGGTGGAAGGCGCCGTGAACCTGCCGATGGGCGACAAGGCGGCCGTTCGCGTGGCCGGCCTTATCCAGAATGCCGACGGCTATTATAAAAACCTGCTTGGCCCGGACCGCCATGAGCAGGATGTCATGGCGGTGCGCGGGCAGTTCTTGTTCAAGCCCAGCGAAGAACTACAGGTGATCTTGAAGGGCCATTACACCGAAAACGACAACGAGAAAACCGGCGCTTACACCCAACGGCCATCGGCGCCCACCGGCGAGCATGGCTATGGCGAGCTCATCGGTCCAAACGACAATCCGTGGGGCACCTGCAATGGCTGCGATTTGCTCGGCTATTTACGGCCAAGCGATGATCCCCTGGTCAACGAGTATGATTTTGAAGGCTTCCTGGATCGAAAGATCTACGGCGCCAGCGCAAATATTACGTTGAATAAAGACAATTTCTCCATCGTCAGTTTGACCGACTATCGAAAGTCAGAGAAGGATTATGCGGAGGAAGGGGATTCCTCGCCCAATCCGCTGCTGAACTTCGCCGGCCTTGCCAATGTTGAAACGTTCTCGCAGGAACTGCGCGCCAACGGCGAAACGGGCAATCTGCGTTGGCTCGCCGGGGTGAATTATCTGAGGATCAAAGGCGATTACGGCAGCAAGGTTTGGGATAGCAGCACCTTTGGCGGTATTGCTGCGCTCGATGGACTGACCTTTGACACCCATTCGTTCTGGGAGCATAATAAAACGGCATGGGCGGTGTTTGGCCAGGTGGAGTATGATCTGACCGATCAACTGACGGCCGTCGCCGGATTGCGCTACACCAGAGACAAGGTTTCCCATTCCTGGGGTAATACCGTGGCGCTTGATCCATTCGGATATTTCGCTTTTCCAGGCGCGGTGACGCAATTCAGCGGCAAATCGAAAGACAGCCTGGTTGATTTCAAGGCGCTTCTTGAATATCGCCCGGATGATCAGTGGATGCTTTATGCCGGCGTCACTCAAGGCTCCAAGGGAGCCGGATTTAACGGCAGCTACCAGCCCGATTTTGCGGATACCATCCCCTTCGATCGGGAACAACTTCGCAACTATGAAGTTGGCGCCAAGGGCTCCTTGTTCAATGGCGCGGCATTTCTCACCGGCGCCATGTTCTACTATGACTATAAGGACTATCAAGCCTTTGTGTTCGACGGCTTGGCGCAGCGGGTGCAGAACGTGGACGCCACCATCATCGGCGGTGAAATCGAGCTTCAGGCCCATCCCATGAAGGGACTGGATTTGAACTTCGGCGTGTCCTTCCTCTTTAAGGCCGAGGCCAAGAACGTCCTGCTGCCCGATGGCTTATTTGCAGACCAGACGCTGCCGATTGCGCCCGATGTGACCCTGAATGCGTTGGCGCGCTATTCCTGGGATGTGCCATTCGGCGTCGCTTCGGTGCAGGTCGACGGCTCCTATCAGGATACGGTCAATTACTCGATCATCAATCATCCGTCCACCGTTGGCGATTCTTATGCCCTGGTGAACGCCCGTATCAGTCTTGCCGGACAGGATGACACCTGGGAGATCGCCGGCTTCGTGCGTAATTTGACCGACAAGCGCTTCCTGACCTTCGCCCTCGACTTCAGCAGCTTCGGCTTCACCCAGACCCAATGGGGCCGGCCGCGGTGGTGGGGGGCGGAGATCAACTATCGCTTCTAGCTGTTCTGGGAAAGTCTATGGGGGTTAAGGCAGGCGTTCTGCCTTAACTCTTATTAGGCAAAAAGGCCGTCAACTAAACTTATCGCGTACAGGACATGGTAGCTAAATACGACGACGGACTTGATAAATGCGGCGCCAATCATGCGCCATTATCCCCGGTATCCTTGGTGCGCCGGGCGGCGCAGGCTTACGCGGAACAGCCGGCGATCATCTTTGAAGGATCGACGCGGAGCTGGGGCGAAGTTTACGATCGTTGTTTAAGAATGGCCGCTGGGTTGCGCGCCAAAGGGGTTGGCAAGGATAGCACGGTGGCGGTGCTGTGCCGTAATCTGCCGGCGGCGGTGGAGCTGTCGTACGCCGTACCGATGTCCCGAGGGGTGTTGAACATGATCAACACGCGGCTGGGCGCGGACGATGTGGCCTATATCCTTGATCATGCCGAGGCGGAAATATTTTTTGTCGATACCGGTCTGGCGGACGTGGCGCGGCAGGCGTTGGCGCTGGCCAAGGTCAGACCGCAAATCATCCTTATTGATGGCGGCGATGGCGAGGACGCATCGGGCCTTGCCGGTCTTGCTTATGAAGAGGTCATCAAGGCGGCCGAACCGCTTGACGCCTGGGATACCATGCCGGATGACGAATGGGATGCGGTGGCGCTCAACTACACTTCGGGCACCACGGCCAGGCCAAAAGGCGTGGTCTATAGCCATCGCGGTTTGTACCTGACTTCCATCGGCACGGCGCTGGAATGGTCCATGCCGGCGCAGCCGCGCTATTTGTGGACCTTGCCGCTGTTTCACTGCAACGGCTGGTGCTTTCCGTGGGCGATTGCCGCCAAGGGCGGCGTCAACATCTGCCTGCGCGCGCCGGTGGCGGCGGATATTCTGCACGCCCTGCAGAGCGAAGGCGCAACCCACATGTGCGGCGCGCCCATCGTGCTCAACATGGTCGCTACGCTGGCGCAAGAGCGCGGCGTGACGTTTTCTCCCCGCGTGCAGTTCATGGCCGGCGGCGGTGCTGGCGCGCGCCGACGCGGTGGGCATCGACGTCACCCATGTGTACGGATTGACGGAAGTATACGGCCCGATGACGGTCTGCGCCTGGCGGCAAGAGTGGGACAAGCTGCCGGCGGAAGAACGCGCTCACCTGCGGGCGCGGCAGGGCGTCAATTACGTCATCGAAGAGGAATTAAGCGTTCGGGATCCGGCGACGATGGCGGAAGTTCCGCCGGACGGCAAGACCATGGGCGAGATCATGTTCCGCGGCAACGCCGTCATGAAAGGCTACTTGAAAAACCCAGACGCCACCGGCAGCGCATTCGCCGGCGGGCATTTCCGCTCGGGCGATCTTGGCGTGCGCCATCCTGACGGTCAGATAGAATTGAAGGATCGCTCCAAGGATATCATCATCTCCGGCGGCGAGAATATTTCCTCCATTGAGGTGGAAGGCGTGATCTACAAGCATCCCGCCGTGTCCGAAGCCGCCGTTGTCGCCGGCCCCCATGAGAAATGGGGGGAAACGCCCGTCGCCTTCGTGGAATTAAAGCAGGGCTTCGCCCTTACCGCCGATGAGCTGATTGCTTTTTGCCGGGAACGGCTTGCCCATTACAAGTGTCCGACGCGGGTCTTGTTCGAGGCGTTGCCCAAGACGTCCACCGGAAAAATTCAGAAAACCGAATTGCGCAAGCGCCTGTGACTTCTGGTTAGTGCGGATCATCGGACTATAAGAGGAGGTTTCATGTTTATCCGAGCTTTCAGGACAGCCTTTTATCTGGTTTGCTTCGCCGTCGGCGCCGCCTTTGCCGGTTCGGCGTCCGCGAGCGACGCCACGCTGCACCAGACGCTCCAAGGGAAATTGGATCAGGCCTATGGCCCGATCTGGGCGACGGGCGATGCGGCGAAGTTCGTCAGCGAGTTTCTGACCGATGATGTGGTCATCACGGCGTCGGATAGCCCCACGGTGTGGGCAGGCAATGCTCAAAGCACGAAACTGATTGCGGAGCTGATTGCCGCCTATCCTCGCATCACGGCGACCGCCGTCTGGACCGCGCCCCTTGGCAGTGAGGCGGCGTATCAGTTCGTGGTGTTTCAGTTGATGCCTGCCGATGAGAAGGAAGCTCCTGTCACCGCCAAGTCGCTCTATGTCTGGGTCAAGACGGCAAACGGCTGGCGGGTTGCGGCGGATCATTACAGTTATGTCGGCATGGATACGCCCGCCATCGACGCCAAGTGACCTCTGCCGCGCCAGGGATAGATATCCTCATGGGGCGGATGCCGCTGATACGTGGGCGTTGATCAGGGACGCCACCTTGGCGGGGGCTTCCAGGTGCGGCATGTGCCCCACCCGATCGAGCAGATGCAGGACGACGCCTTGCGGCGGCGTAAAGTTTTCGCCCAGCGGACATATCCTGTCCTCTCGGCCGGCGATGATCTGAGTGGGAACCGATGGCGCTGCCGCCGGATCAGGCCGGCGCGATGCTTCATGGCTCATGACGGCGATTTTTCGCAGCGCGTCATCCGCCGCCTCGATGCGCTTGAAGCGCAGCACTTGCTCCACCATCTCGCGGCTGACCATGGCCGGATCGGCGAACAAACGCTGCAACACCGTCTTGACCTCGGCGCGCCGCGCGGCGTCGAGAAAGTCGCGTATATAGTTTGCCTCGACCGGCGTCTCCTGGCCTGCGGTGCCGATCAGCGTCAGACTCGCCACCCGCTGCGGCGCCTGTTCGGCCACCGCCATCGCCAGCACGCCGCCCCAGGAATGCCCCACGAGATGAACCCGCGCCAGACCCAGCGCATCCATGAGCGCGAGGAGGATATCGCGAAAGAATTCAGGCGACGCCGATGCAATGGTTTTGCTGGAATCGCCATGACCCGGCAAATCAACGCTGATGACCCGCCGTTGCCGCGCCAATTCGCTTTGCACCAGACTCCAGCCGCGCCGGTCGCCGCCGAAGCCATGCGCCAGCAGCAGCGGCGGGTCGCCCGCGCCGAACGACAGCAGACGGAGCGATTGCCCCAGCGCCGTCACCGTTTCGTCCTGGGTTGGCATTGCCGCCACGCTCTGCTTGGGAGCGGCAAAAGCCTGTACAAACGCCTCGATATCGGCATCGGCCACGCCGTTTGGCGCCAGGACGCCAAGCAGCCCGCCGACCGGGACCATCACTCCTTCCGGCGCGATGCGTCGCCGCAAAACGGATTCCGCGCCCGCCTCCACGGGGGCAACCGCCTTTTCCGATTCGACCTCCACCAATTCGGTATTGGCATGCACCACAGCGCCTTCAACTACCAGCCAGCGCACGACCTTGCCCTCAGTCATGTCGACGCCCCAGCGGGGCATCAGCAAAGGTGTAATGCCCTCGTTCATCCTAGCGCTCCATCACCGATCGCACGGCGGCGATAATGCGCGATGCATCGGGAACATAGCTCCGCTCAAGCTCAGGGGCCGCCGGCACCGGCGCGTAAGGCGGCGTCACCCGCCGGATCGGCGCGCGCAGGGCGTTGAACATTTCCTCGGCGACGATGGCGGCGATGTCGGACGCCGTGCCACAGCGCGGGCCCGCCTCATCGACGATGACCAACCGGCCGGTCGCTTCGACGCTGTCGAAAATAGTATCGGTATCAAGCGGCGTCGTGGTGCGCGGATCGATCAGATCGCAGTCAATGCCGTCTTCGCGCAAGGCGCGCACCGCTTCGGCGGCCACGTGCACCATGCGCGACAGCGCCACCACGGTCACATCGCCGCCTTCCTCGACGATGCGCGCTTCGCCGAAGGGGATGGTGTAGCTCTCATCCGGCACGTCCTCGCGCAGCCGGTAAAGCAGACGATGCTCGCAAAAGATCACCGGATCATTGTCGCGAATGGCGGTCGCCAACAGGCCCTTGGCGTCATAGGCGGTCGCCGGCACCACCACCTTCAGGCCAGGAAAGTAGCTGAATAGGGGGTAAAGCGCCTGCGAGTGCTGCGAGCCGAGCTGCTGGCCGGCGCCGATGGTGGTGCGGATGGTGAGCGGCACCTGGTCCTGGCCGCCGAAGGTGTAGCGGTACTTGGCCGCTTGGTTGAGGATCTGGTCGCAGCACACGCCGATGAAGTCGCAGAACATCAGCTCCGCCACCGGCCGCAGACCGGCGGCGGCTGCGCCCACCGCCGCGCCGATGGAGGCCGCCTCGCTGACCGGCGTATCAAGCACGCGCTCGCGGCCGAATTTGCCGACCAGACCTTTGGTAACCGCCATCGGGCCGCCCCAGGCGTCATCCTCGCCGCCGCCACCCGCGCCGCCGGCCAGATCCTGGCCGATCAGCACCACATCCGGATCGCGCTGCATCTCATGCTCAAGCGCCTCCCGAATAGCGGCGCGGTAACTTTTAACTGACATGATGGCTATCCTTGTTATAGACCGCTGCGGTCGGCGTAGATGTCGCGCATCAACAACGCAGGATCCGACGGCGGCGCCGCCGCGGCCTCTGCGAAGGCGCGATCGATGTCGACGCCGATCTCAGCATCCATGGCATCGATTTCGGCAGTGGAGAACTGATATTCATCAATCATGCGCTGACGCAAGCGCGTCAAGCAATCACGGGTGCGGCGTAGCTCCGCGACCTCGCCGGGTGCGCGGTACTTCTGTGCGTCACCCTCATAATGGCCATAAAAGCGCGGCGCCATGATCTCAACGAGACTGGGGCCGCCGCCCGAGCGCGCGCGTTCAATGGCGACGCCGGCGGCTTCATGGACGGCGAAATAATCTGCGCCGTCGACCCGCGTCGACGGCATGCCAAAGGCCGGTCCACGGGCGGCAAGATTATCGCCGGCGATGGCGTAGCTGGTGGCGGTGGCCTCGGCATAGCCATTATTTTCGATGGCGAACACCACCGGCAACTTCCACACCGACGCCAGATTGAAACTCTCGGAAACCACGCCCTGATTGCACGCGCCATCGCCAAGCAGGGCCACCGCCACGCCGTTTTCCTGGCGATGACGGATGGCGAGCGCGCTGCCGCAAGCCAGAGCCGCGCCGCTGCCGACGCCGCCGTTGGCGCCGATGAGTCGCAAGCGGGCGTCATGCAGATGCGGCGAGCCACCCTTTCCCTGGCACAGGCCGCCGGCGCGCAGATAGATCTCCTTGGTAATGGCGATCAAGTCTGCGCCACGGGCAATCGCCGGACCGTGCGCGCGGTGGGTATTGTGCAGATAATCCTGCGCGCCCAAGTGGGCGCAGATTCCCGCCGCTGAGGCCTCCTGCCCGGCATAGAGATGCACCGATGATGGGACGCGGCCGGCGGCGAACTCCGCGTGCAGCCGCTCCTCAAAACAGCGAATCTTTTGCATGGCGCCATAGGCGTCGCGCAAGCCTTCGCGCGATGGCGCATATATCGTACGCGATACTGTCATCCCGTGCCCATCAGAAACGCTTGATGATTTGCGCCCCGAGCTCCCGCGGTTTGCTCGGAATGCCAAGGAAATAAGCAACGAATTCGGACACATCGAAGCCGTTGGCGACGTACTTCTCATCAAAGATGTTCTTGCCGTAAACGGCGACGGTCCAATCCTCCTGCGGCGAGGTCCAAGCCATTCTGGCGTTGACCAGACTGTGCGCTTCCTGACGCAATTGCGCCGTGGCGCGGGCGTTGGGGAAGTTCTCGCTGACATAGGAATAATCCACCCGCATCAAGAGATCGCCGCCGGCCATGGGATGTATGTACTGCGCCGCGGCGGTGGCGCTCCACTTCGGCGCTTTGACCAACGGCGTATCAAGACCGACGCCAGTGAGCACTTCGGATGCTTCGTCATACTCGGAATTCAGATAGCCGACGCTGCCAAACAGCGTGAAACGGCTGGTGACCAGGAAGGTCAGATCCGCCTCCACGCCCCAGATCGTCGCCGAGCCGATGTTGTCGGTATACTGCGCCGGCCCGGCGCCGCCCGGCGGCACCTGGTTCGTCTGCTGTTGCAGGTCTTTATAGTCGTAATAAAACACCGCGCCGTTCAAGCGCACGCGGCGATCAAAAAGATCGCTCTTGATGCCGCCTTCATAGGCCCAGAGCTCCTCGGGGTCATAGGACAGCGCGGCGGCGATGGCGTCCGATGGCCGCGCGGTGTAGCTGCCGGCCTTGTAGCCCTTGGCGACCGAAGCGTAGAGCAAGACATCCTCGCTGGCCTGGTATTTGATGCCGAAGCGCGGCGAGATATCGTTCCATGATTCGCTGGCCGATACCGGAAAGCCGGGATCGACCACGCCGGAAAGAATGCCGGATTGAGTGAAGCCGAAATCTTTCTCGTCGCGGGTATAGCGCACGCCGGCGATGAATGACAGCGCATCCGTGGCGTGCCATTCCAGTTCAAGAAAGGCCGCATAGGAGTTGGTCTTCAGCGACGGCGAATAGAGGTCGACCAGCTCCATCAGCAGGTTGAACGGATTGCCCGCACCGCCGAGATTGATGCCGGGAGCAAAGGGAATGATCGGCCCCGGCAACGCCTCCAGGGCCGGATAAAGCCCGGCGGCCAACCCCACGGTCCAATCGCTTTCGGCGTCTTCCTTGAAATAATAGGCGCCCGCCGTCCAATCCAGCTTGCCGTCGAAAGCGCTGCCGATCAGGTTGAACTCCTGGCTGATCTGCCATTGTTCGTCGCGATAATCGGCATAGCCGAAGTCGGCGGGGCTGCCGTCCATGTCGCGCTGGTTGCGCGAATCGATGGCGCGGTAGGAGGAGATGGAGCGCAGCAGGAAAGCATCAAATTGATGCTCGATTTTCAGCGATACGCCGCCGCCGTCGAATTCCAGGCGCATCGGATAGGTGCCGTTGTTGACCCGCGGATCGACTGAGGTGACATCAGCGGTGTAGGGCATACCGCTGGGAATGCCAACCAGGCCGTTCCACAACGCAACCAGATTCGGCGGCCCGGCAAGCGTGTTCAGATTCTGCGTGATCCACACCGTGTTGGCGTCGGCGCGAATGCGGGTGTAATCACCCGACAGCACGACGCGGGTCTGGTCGCTGGGCGCCCAGACGAACTTCACGCGCGACACCAAGGTTCCTTCCTCGCCCGATTTGTCATCGTTGGCAAAGGGCCGTTTCTGGAAACCTTCCTGGCTGCGATAGGAGAGCGCAAAGCGCGCGCCCATGGTATCGCCAAGCGGCGCATCAACGTAACCATCAAAGTTAATGCGTTCATCCTCGCCCATGGTGACGCCGATGCGGCCGCCGAATTCGCGGCCGGGATCCGCGGTAGTGACGTTGATGGCGCCGCCCATGGTGTTCTTGCCGTAAAGCGTGCCCTGCGGCCCCTTGAGCACTTCCACTTGGGCGATGTCGGACAGCTCCATCACCGCGCCCTGGGCGCGGCCGAGATAAACGCCGTCCACATACATACCCACGCCCGGGTCGCTGGTCAGCGCATAATCAAGCTGGCCAATCCCGCGGATGAAGAAAACCGCATTGACCGCGCCGCCGATGTCCGTCGCGCCGGCGGATAAGCTCACATTGGGCGTAAATGATCCGATATCGGTAATGGAGGCGAAACTGCGGGCCTGGATTTCCTCGGCGGTGACCGCGGTAATGGCGATCGGGGTGCGCTGCATGCTTTCGGCCTTCTTGCGCGCCGTGACCACGATTACGTCCAGTACCGCGTCCGACTCCTCAACGGGCTGCGCCGCCGTCGGCGCCGACCAGAGCGCGGTGCTGATGCCTAAAGCTACGATGGCCGTGCGGCCCAGAACGTCAGCAGTACTAAAACGACGAATCATTTTATCCTCCCTACCGGCTGACCAGAATTGATTCTTGTACTTTACAGAATATAATACTACTGACAAGTATAATTATATTGCGGGCGCCTATGCGATGGCCCGGCGAACGCTGCCCGGTTAGCGGCGGACGTGATACAATGCCAGGACCAAAAGCCTTGCCTATTGAGACATAAGGAGAGCGCGCTGATGCACCATCCCCGGACCGACGCCGCGGCCAAGGCCGCCGACACCCTCGTCTCTGCCCTCATTACCGCCGTCAACGCCCAGGATTGGGGAGCGCTGGGGGCGCTGGCCAGCGCCGATTGCACTTCCCATGGTCTGCCATTCGTCGGCCCCATGGCCCTGATCGCCCCCTTTGCGGAATTGCGCGCGGCGCTGCCGGACCTGCATTTAAGCGCCGAGCCGGCGATCGTGACCGGCGAGGAGATCATGGTGCGCTACCATGGCCAGGGCGTGCAGCGGGGTTATTACGGTTCAGTGCCGCCCAAAGGCGCTACGGTTCAGGTGGAGGGAATGGACGTACTGCATCTGGCGGACGGCCGCATTCGATCGCGCCGTTCGTATATGGACCGCCTGGTTCTGGTGCAGCAGATGACCGATCCGCAGCCGGGCAGTCTGGATAAAGCCATCGTTCCGACTAAGATCGTCACCCGATTCGATCCGCCGACTTTTCTGGAGGGGGTTCTGGTCGGCAATAAGGGCGAGGTTTACGTTACGCCGTTGCACGAAGGCACGGTCTATCGCGTCTGGCCGGACGGTCGGCGGGAAAAGTTCTTCCACGTCGAGGCGGGCCATGGTCCCTGGAACGGCGCCTGGTGCATGGTTGCCGCCGCCGATGGCGATGGATTCTTTCTCAATGTCAACGCCGCCGACCCCGCCCGCCATGGCGTATGGCGCATTACCGCAGACGGCCAGGGCCGACCGTTTGCGGCGCTGCCGCCCGGCACCATCCCCAACGGCATTGCCCGCACCAAGGCCGGCGATTTGCTGATCGCCGATTCCACCGGCTGCGTGTGGCGTATCGACGGCCAGGGCCGGCCCACGGTGTGGCTGCGTCATGAATGGCTCGCCGGCCGGCCCAACATCGGCCGTTTCCCCGGCGCAAACGGCATCCAGGTATGGAACCAGACGGCGTTCGTCACCAATTCCGACCTCGGCCTGATCATCGCCGTGCCGATTGCGGCGGACGGTAGCGCTGGAACTCCCAGCATCTACAGCGAAGGGATCGGCGGCGACGATTTCGCCATCGATGACGACGGCACGCTTTACGTGACCACCCACCCCTTCAATACCGTGGTGCGCATCGGCCGCGATGGCCGCCGCGCGGTGATCGCCGGCGCGGCCGAAGGCGTGGTCGGTCCGACGGCTGCCGCGCTCGGGCGTGACCAGGATGGCCAGCGCGTGTTGTATGTGGTCACCGATGGCGGAATGTTCACCCTGCCCGAAGGCGATCCAGTGCCGCCGGCACAACAAACCCCGGCGCTATTGAAGCTGCGCCTGCCATAGGACTGCCGTGATCAGAATCAGCTCGAAGCGCGAACTGGTTTGCGGGTCCGCGTTTTGACGCCCAGCGCCGCCGGCGCAGAGGCGATGCATACCGAACGAACCGCCAGGTCGGCGATGCGATCGGCGATGGTTTCAGCATCCAGGCGGCCGTTCGGACGATACCAAGTGTAGACCCAGTTGAGCATGCCCTGTAGGGCGAGCACCGCCAGCTTGGGATCGTCCACCGCAAACTCGCCCATCTGCACGCCGCGCGCGATGATCCGCTCGAACTGAGCGTCATGGCGCTGCTTTCTGGCGTGCATGACCTGCTTTTCTTGATCGGGAACTTCTTTCTGCTCGCGCCAGAACATGGCGATGCTGGTGCGGCTGTTGATGACCAGCAGCACCACCCGCCGGCATAGTTCGCGCAACAGATCAGTAGGGTTGCCCTTCTCGATATCGATGCTGTCAAACACCTCCGCATTACCCTGCATGGTGCGTTCGACGAGGACATGGAGAATGTCATGTTTGTTATGAAAATGGTAATAAATGAAGGGCTTGGTCACCGACAGCTCGGCGGCGATGGCGTCCAGCGTGGTGGATTTGAAGCCCCGCTCGTAGAACAACCGCTCGGCGACTTCCAGAATTTGCTCGCGCTTGAAATCGAACAGCCGGTCACGGATGCTGTTCTTGTCGTCATTTGCACGTCGCTTGGTGGGGCGGCGGCGTGATTTCGACTTCTGCATTTTCCGGTTCTCGGACGTCATAGGCGGCTCAATCGTTGTGCATCACTATGCCGCTGAAGCTCTGGCACCCCTCCTTGTCCCTGCAACCGCAGCATGCCGTCGCCTTGCTCAGTCGCCGGTGGGCTTGAGCACCTTGTAGGCACCGCGCGCGCCGCCGTCAAGACGGATGGCGGCGCCGTTAAGGAAGGTATTATCGCAGATGTGCAGCACCAGCTTGGCAAAAACCATGGGGTCGGCAAGACGCTTGGGAAAGGGCATGGTGCCTTCGATGGCCTGCTGCGCCTGCGGCGGCAGCATGGTCATCATCGGCGTCCGGATGCCGGCCGGCGCGATCGCCAGCACGCGGATGCCGGCATCGCCGAATTCGCGCGCCAGTGCTATCGTCAGGCTATGAATGGCGCCCTTGGAGGCGGTATAGGCGGCGGTGAACTCGCTGCCCTCGGTGGCGGCGATGGAGGTGGTGTTGACGATGACCCCGCGCTCCCCTTCCTCCAGCGGCGCCAAGCCCATCATCTCCGCCGCCGCCAGCCGGATGGTGTTGAAGGTGCCTGATAAATTGACGGCAATGACGCGGTTGAAGCGCTCCAAGGGCAGGGGACCGTCCGGGCCGACGACCGGGGCAAAATCCGGAATCCCGGCGCAATTGACCAGGATTCGCGCCGGGCCGAGTTGCTGCCGCACGGCGGCGAAGGCGGCCTCGGTGGACGCCGCGTCGCTGACATCGCAGACCACGTCAAGGCCGCCGATCCGCTTAGCGGTGGCGCGCACGACATCGGCCTTGACGTCAAACAGCGCCACCTTGGCCCCGCCGGCGGCAAGGGCGGCGGCCGTGGCTTCGCCCATGCCGCTGGCGGCGCCGGTGACGATGGCGGTCTGTCCTGCAATCTTCATTCAACGATCTCCCCACGACAATTTGAGCGATTGACGGCGATTATAATAGAAAGTATTTTTTTATACCAGTAGGTATTAGACTTTATTGCAGCTTTAGGGAGCCTCTCATGAAGGCATTGCGGGTCTATGGCAAGCAGGACTTCCGACTTGAGGAGGTGGAGGAGCCGCAAGCCGGGCCGGGCGAGGTCAAGCTGGCGGTGCGCTACTGCGGCATCTGCGGCTCGGACGTGCATGACTACATCGATGGCCCGCGGCTGCTGCCGGTGTCCCGGCCGCATCCTCAGACCGGCCGCATGGCGCCCATCACCTATGGCCATGAATTTTCCGCCGAAGTGACGGATATCGGCGCAGGGGTGAGCGGCATCGCTCCCGGCGCGCGCGTGGTGGTGCGGCCCACCATGCCCTGTTACCGCTGCCAATATTGCCGCGAAGGGCGCTCCATACAATGCACGGAGCTTGCCGCCATCGGCGGCGCCGCCGACGGCGCGTTTGCCCGCTATGTGACGGTGCGCGCCGATTGTGTCCTGCCTTTGCCCGATAGCGTGTCGTGGCAAGCGGGCGCTTATGTCGAACCGCTGGCCTGCGCGGTGCGCGCCGTCCGGCGCAGCCGCCTTGAGCCGGGCGCGGTGGCGGCGGTGATCGGCGCCGGACCGATTGGTCTGCTGACCATGCAAATGGCGATGGCGTGCGGCGCGCAGGCCGTTCACGTGTTTGAGACCGAGGCGCATCGCCGCGAGCTGGCGCTGCAAATGGGAGCAACCACGGCGCATGATCCGCGCGATGGCGATCCTGGCCGCATCATCGGCGCGCTGACCAAAGGCCGGCGCGCCGACATCGTGTTCGAGTGCGCCGGCTCCGGACCGGCGCTGCACCTTGCCGATGCGGTATGCGGCCGTGGCGGAACCATTCTTGAGATGGGCGTCCATCGCGAGCCGGTGAGCTTCGATTTCTTCAATCTGTTTTTTCGCGAAAAAAGCATCGTCACCAGTCAAGGGTATACGAACGCGGAGTTCGAAATCGCCATAGCGTTTCTTACCAACGGCAAAGTCAACCCGCACCCGGCCATGACCAGCGCCACAATCCCGCTCGATGATGTCATGAGTGAAGGATTTGCCGCGCTCCTTGGACCCGAGCGCGCCGCGCATTGCAAAATTCTCGTGACGCCATGACGAACAGCGACGCAAAGGCAACATTAAAGGCCGATCATGCCGCGCTGGTCGAGGAGTTGACCCGCTTGCTGGGCGACGGTCATGTCAGCACTGATCCGGTCGAGCTGGAGTTGTGTTCGGTGGATTTCAGCGAACTGCGCTTGGCCACTGCGGCGGTGGTGGCGCGGCCGGGTTCCGTCGACGATGTGCGCGGTATCATCGCCATCGCAGAAAAGCGTGGCGCGCCGCTGGTGCCGCGCGGCGCCAGCATGTCCTATACCTTAGGCACAATTCCCCAACGCGACGGTTCGATCGTCGTCGACATGCGGCGCATGAACCGCATCCTCGACATCAACCTTGACGATCTTACCGTCACCGTCGAAACCGGCGTCACCTGGGCCGACTTGCGCGCGGTGCTGGCCGATTGCGCTTACGAAATCCCCTTCCACGGCCCCTTCTCCGGCAGTCGCGCCACGGTGGGCGGCGGTCTGGGTAACTGGGCGGTGGGCTGGGGCAAAGGCGATATCACCACCTACCTTCTCGGCGTCGAGGTGGCGCTCCCCGATGGCCGGCTGCTCGCCACCGGCGCGCTGGCCACCGATCCGCAGCACCCCGCATTGACCTGTTACGGACCCGACCTGACGCGCCTCTTCATCAACGACGCCGGCAGTCTCGGCATCAAGACCAAGGCGTGCTTCCGTCTGGAGCGCAAGGCCGGCGGCAGCGCTTATGCCGCCTGGGGCTTTGCCGATGAGAATCAGGCGCTGGCGCTGATGAGCGAAGTCGGGCGCTTAGGCGTGGCCACCGACTGCTTCGTGTTCGGCCCCTATCACCACCGCGTGTTCTACGGCCGCCCGCGGCCGCCGGCCAATGAGTTGAAGGCATTGCTGCGCACCATCGCGCGCAATTCATCGGGACGTTTGAACGCCGCGCGCAATCTGTTTGATCTGTTGCGCGGCGGCTCTCTCGGTTTTCTCGCCCGTTGGCCGTGGTCGGTGCAAACCATCGTCGACGGCGTCAATCAGCGCGCTGCCGATGCGGCCATGGACACGCTGCGTAGCGCCGCGCGTCGCTTGGGCGGTAAGCCGATTCCGCCGTCGCTGGTGATCGCCATGCGCGCCATGCCGTTCGTGCCGATCGAGGAACTGATCGTCGGCATCGATGGCGAATGCAGCTTTCCCAGTAATTGTACGGTCTCCCTGTCGCAAGGCATGGCCTTGAAACGCGCCTTGGATGCTTTCTTCGCCGAGCGCGCAGACTTCATGCGCGCCCATGGATTGACGGCAACGCGGCTTTATCTGACCACCGCCAATGCCTTCGGCGTCGAGCCCATCATCTACTGGCATGATCGCATGAATCCCTTGCGCTACAGCGTGCTGGGCGAAGATCGCCGCCGTCGTTTCGGCAATCAACCGGGAAACGCGATCGCGCGCGAGGCGGCGCTGGCGCTGCGCCGCGAGATGGTGACGGACGTCTTCGCGCCCTTCCGGCCGACCCACGTGCAAGTCGGCAAGTATTATCCTTATCGCGCTTCACGCCATAACCCGGACTGCTGGAGCATGCTTGAGGACATCAAGAACGCCGTCGATCCGAAGCGACTGATGAACCCCGGCGCGCTCGGCCTTGAGTAACCTGGATTTAAGGAGACCGGAAGAAATGACCGCCGCCCACGACTTGCAAGCCCTTGCCAAACGCCTGGAGCGCCTGGAAGCGCGCGTCGCCATCGCTGAATTGTTGGCCCGTTATGGCCGGGCCTTGGATGAATGGAACGAGGATGACATGCGGCTGGTGATCGCCGATGACGTGATTGCCCGGCATGACGCCGTAGCGCCGCCCTTCAAGGGCATCGATATCCTGATTAACATCATGCGGGACTTACGGCCGAAAGTGCAGGCGGTGCAGCATTACATTACCAACACCCATGTCGAATTGGATGATGACGGCGCGCACGCGGTGGCCCGCGCCTTTGTATTCGCCATGCATGATACCGGCGTCAGCCGCGGCGGCGCGCTGTTGTCCGCCGGCGGCGCTTACCGTATGGAGGTGGCGCGCGCCGACACCAGACTGGGCTGGCAGATCAAGACCATCGAGGTCGCCGAGAACTGGTTCGACCCGCGCATCCTCACCGATATCTACACCGACAGCCCGATGAGCGGACAGCAACCATGAGCGCGCGGCGGCATTTGCGCAACGAGCCGGCCATCGCCGCTGTGTTCGAGCTGCCGCCGGGACGCTATCCGGAACTCTCCACGCTGGATCTTTATCGAGAAGTTTTGTCGCGCGCCTTGGCGAAATGGCCACTCAAGGCGCGCGACATCGACGGCCTCCTGGTGCCGCCGGCGGACATGGCCGGCGACCATCCGGATATTCTCATGCACGAACGTTTCGGCGATGAGCTGGGGTTACGCACGGTGCTGTCGGAAACCATGTTCGCCGGCGGCGCCAGTTACGGGCTAATGATCCAGCGCGCGGCGCTCGCCATCGCCGACGGCCGGGCTGAGGCGGTGTTGTGCGCCGGCGCCGGCAAATTCCCGCGTCTGGACGAAGCCGGCCGGCGCAGTATGTCGAAGATTTTTCACCCCCAATTCGAACTTCCCTACGGACCGACAATCCCGGCCATGTACGCGCTCCTCGCCACGCGGCACATGGCCGACTATGGCACCACGCCGGAACAGCTTGCCGCGGTCTCCGTGGCGGCGCGCGCCTGGGCGCTGCGCCACCCTCATGCCTACATGCGCTCCCGCGGCGAGATCAGCGTAGAGGATGTGCTTCAGTCAGCCCTCATCGCCTCGCCGTTTCATCTCCTTGATTGCTCGGTGCCGTGCGAAGGCGGCGGCGTCATTTTGGTCACTACCGGCGAACTGGCGCGCCGGATCAGCGCGCAACCCGCCTATATCCGCGGCATGGGCGAATTTCACTCCCACGGCTATCAAAGCCAAACTGACGCCTTCAACATATCGGTCGGGACACGCGAGGCGGGCGCGCAGGCGTTCCGCAGCGCTGATATGGTTCCCAATGACATCGATGTTATCGAGATTTATGACGCCTTCTCCGCCATGCCGATCATCTGCCTGGAGGATCTGGGTTTCTGTCGCAAGGGCGAAGGCGGCGCGCTCGTTGCCTCGGGACGCATCCTTCCCGGCGGCGACCTGCCGCTCAATACCTATGGCGGCCTGTTGTCCTACGGTCACACGGGGGACGCCTCCGGCCTGTCGATGATCGTCGAAGGCGCCTTGCAGGTGATGAACCAAGCCGGCGCGAGGCAGGCAGAGAACGCCCGCGCCGCGCTGGTGCATTGCTATGGCGGCATGCAGGCCGATCACAGCACGCTCATTCTCTCACGCGAGGCGTAACGCCATGACGGAAAAACCGCTCCCCGCAATCTCCGCCGCTTCGGCTCCTTACTGGGAGGCTGCCGCCAATGGCAAGCTGTTGCTGCAATATTGCGCGGCCTGCGCCCGTTATCTGTTCTATCCCCGCTCCTGGTGCCCGCATTGCTACGGCGGCGCGCTGGAATGGCGGCCGGCAAGCGGCCGCGGCGCGGTGCACACTTATTCGGTGGTGCACGCCGCGCCCTGCGTCGGCTTTGAAGCTGATGCGCCCTATGTGGTGGCGGTGATCGACCTGCAGGAAGGACCGCGCATGATGGCGAACATCATCGGCTGCGCGCCGGAAACCGTGCGAGTGGGTCTGCCAGTTGAAGTGGCGTTTGAAAAGCGGGGAGCAATCAGCCTGCCCCAATTCAGACCCGTCGCCGCCTAATTCATATCTGCAATGGCCTGCTCCAGCCACGCCCGATCAGCGCGCAGGCAGTCATAAAGCCATGCGACAAGCGCTGCGTAAGGCTCCGCCTGCGGCGCATCCTTCAGCCGCCGCAAGAGTTCCGGCAGCCACGTCAGCAGATGGCGATCGATAAAATCCCGCTCTGCCCGCAGCAGCGGTTCCGCATCGGTGCGCATGCCGGATTCCAGAAATACCAGGTAGTGCAGGCATTCCAACTCCAGGGCCAAATGATCGGGCCACAGCCGGATGCTCTGGCCATTGTAGTTCAGCCCGAAATGCTCATAGAAGCGTACGATATCCTCCCACACCGTCGCCCGCGTTTTCGACACGAAGTCCGACTCGTGCAGGGAAATGGCGCTGCGTCCGTTGCTTGCCTCGAATAATTGCGTATAGCGCTGACTGAGCTCGGCCAGCGGCGGCATCGCGATGATTGGCGACGCTACGGGGTTGGGATGGCCAGCGACGGCTTGCTGCAATTCGGCAACAAGCTCCGCCATCTCATCGCTTGGATGACGAAAGGCCTGAGCGAACAGACGGTAAAGATCGCAGCGCGCCGCGTGACCGGCACTAACGCCGGCAAGGCTGGGCGGCGCCGAGGAGCGATCTTCAGCACATAGTCCGCGTTCACCCATCATGCCGTTTTCCATGCTTGTGATCCTGCTCTAGCCGGCGATTTCCAGCGGGATGAATTCGCCGGAGAAGGACTTGCGGCCGGAACGTTCGCGATTGCGGCCATCCCAGATCGCAAACGCAATGCCGGTTTTTTTGCCGGGCACGAATCGCACCCTGTCCCGGCTGGTCTCCAGCGGCCGCTGAAAGACCACATGCCAACGTCCATCGGCGTGAATGGCTCGCGCGCTTAAGCTGCTCGTCGCGCCGTCGTGACGTTGGCTGGAGCCGAAGCCTTCGGCAATGACGTCATAAGGATGCGGCTTGCCCGCTTTCCAGTACCAGGCGTTGGTGGGTTGACCCTTTGCGCCCATGGTCATGGCGCTGGCATTCCGAGCGAGCGGGAAAATGACTGCTGCGGCATCGACGAAGCGGTCCAAGTCATCGATTTTATCGGCCGCCTTCGGCATTGCCCAGGACAAGCGCAGCGTCAACGTCCGCCCATCATGCAGCGCCGCCACTTCCGCCTCCTCGACGCTGCCATGATCGTTGCTGATGGCGAGAAACGGTGACACTTCATCGACCATGGCCAGCGGCGTTGGCATCATCGACAGCCGTTCCTTGGCGGCGCTCGACCAATAAGGCGAGAGCGGATCAGAAAGCGCGGCGGCGGCGGTGGAAACCTTGACGACCTTCACGACTTGTGCCCTCCCTTCGCGGCATGCGGTTCAAGCGGGGCCTCGGTAAAGCCGCCGAAACGATCCTCCCAGACCCGACTGATGAGAATATCCATCAGCTCCGAGGGCTCGCCCTTTCTTTTCTTCGCCCGCTCGCGGCCGAGGAGCTCAAGCGACTGACGCACCGCCGGGCCGAACAATTCTTCCAGTTGCGAGACGGGAATGCGCATCTGATCGGTGAGTTTGCCCTCATCGTCATAGGCAAGCGGCGACCATGGCGGAATATAATAGACATTGGGCTCGGTGCCGTATTCCGGATGCAGCGGCAACGCCACGCGCCACACCCGCACCAGTTTGTGAACCTGCGACTCCACATCGTCGAGATAGCCGAAGGCGCGGGTGCGGCCGGGACATTGACGATTGCAAGCGGGCGCGATTTTTTTCTCCACCCGGGGAAAGCACAGGATGCACTTCTCGCTCGTCTCATGGACGGGATTGAAGTAGATGGCCTTATAGGGGCAGGCCTCGACACAGTGGCGATGGCCGCGGCAGCGCTCCTGATCGATGAGCACGATGCCGTCCTCTTCGCGCTTGTAGATGGCATTGGTGGGACAAGCCTGCAGACAAGGCGGATTGCTGCAATGATAGCACATGCGCGGCAAATAGAAGCGATAGCCATTCGGCCATTCGCCGCCGCCTCTGTCCTCGTCCCAGTTATAGCCCCATGACGGCGTCTCGCCGCTCGCCGTTTTCGGTTCAAAGCGCGCGGCGTTGCCTTTGCCCTGATTGAGCACTTCATCGTGGTTGAACTGGAAATGATCGCCGCAATCGCTCATGGTGGTGAGCACGCCCGGCTGCGGTTCGCCATCGCGAAAACCGCCGCCCTTGTGCTCATAATCGCGCGGGTAGCCATGGCCAGGATAGGTGGTGACATTCATCCAGCGCATATGATCGGTGCCGTCGCGCACCGTCCACAAATTTTTGCACGCCACCACGCAAGTCTGGCAGCCCATGCACTTATTCAAATCGATGACGGTGGCGAGTTGCCGTTTGGCCTTGACCAGATCCCGCTTGCTTCCCTGGGGTGCGTAAACCATCAGGCAACTCCTCGACTCAATTTTTCCACGCCCACGCGCACGCCGCGATCTACCGAGGCATGGGGGCTGCCGTGCATGTAGAAGTAGCGCAACTGCTCGTAGCCGCCGGCGAAGTGAATGGCCTTGGGCATGCCGACCAGCACGCCGTCGAAATTTTGCCAACCGCGGAACTGGTAAGGCTCCCAGTAATAGACGATGACCTGCTTGGGCGCGACGCAGGCCTGCAGGCTGACCATGATCTCGAATTCGCCGACATCATTATATACCCGCACCATCTCGCTGTCGGCGATGCCGAGCGCCGCCGCTTCCGCATCGTTCATGAACATCACCGGCTGGCCGCGGTGCAAGCGATTGAGCTGCGGGTTGGCCAGATGCACCGAGTTGATGCTGATTCGCGGATGGCCGCTGGTGATGCGGAAAGGATAATTGCCGCCGATCGGTGGAATATCCTTGTGCACCGGCAGCTCTTCACCGACTTCGAGGAACCATTCGTGATCGATATAGAACTGCATGCGCCGGGCGTAGGTCGGGTAGGGTACTTTCTCCTCCGTATGCCAGCGCAGGCTATAAAACGGCTTCTTGGGGTCGAATTCATTGGCCACGGCGTGTTTCTGAAAAGTAACGCCCATGCCGTGCAGCGTCACGGTACCATCGCGGCGAAACTGATCGTAGCTGTAATCACGCGGGAAAATACCGGTGGCGACTTTCACCGCCACCATTTCCCGCACCGCCGCGTCGTGATCCTCGATCGCGCCGCCGAGCGTGTAATGGTGATAAAGATCGGCATAGCGATGCGATTGTCCGAAACGATCGACAAAGCTTTCGACGCCGCGCTCGGCGGCGCGCTCGGCAATGGTTTTAAGCAGCCGGCCATAGATGCGCCATTCCTCCATCGCCTCGCCTACCGGCTCGGTCGCCTTTTCGATGAGCGAGATATAGGGACTGGCGGTCATCGACAGCGTCATATCCTGCTTTTCATAGTACCACGCCGCCGGCAAAACATAGTCGCAGTACATGGCCGAGGATGACAGCCGCGTCTCCACGGTGAAGATGGTCTTGACCTTGGGGAAAAGCTCGGTCGGATACTGGACATTGCCGCTGCGCACCCGCCGCAGCGGGTTGTTGCCGATGTACATCAGCACTTCCGGCGGCTTGCCCGGCGGCGGCAGCACCAGGCCATCCCACCAGCCTTTTGCCTGCGCCTCCTTCATATAGTCGCCAAATGAGCGCGGCATGGCTGGATCCTGCCACTCACGGCGATTCCATAACTTGTCGTAACCGACGTGATTGTAGAACCAGAAGGCTGACGGCGAGTGGCCAAGACGGCGGCTCATCCGCTTCATCATTTCGATGTGTACCAATTCCTCGGTGATTTCGGGGTCCTCTGCGGCAAGTTCGCGCGCCAGCGCCTGGACATATTCGGCGCCGGCGGCCATGCCCCCCTGGGCGATCGGCCGCTCCATCCCGGCCAGCATGGAGATGCCGTCCGCAGGAAAAGACCAGATGGCGATGCCAGTGCCGGGCTTGCCGACATTGCCGCTCAAGGCCATGGCCAACAGCAGGCTGCGCTCCATCAGGTCGCCATGGTAATGCTTGCCGCTGCTAAAGCCGATGTAGGCGCAGGTGCGCCGACTGGCGATCTTGGCCGCCATATCCCGGATCACCGAGGCATGCACGCCGCTAAGCTCTTGCGCCTGTTCCGGACGGTAGCGCTGATCGAGTTGGCGGCGCAGCAAGGCAAATACCGGCGTCACCGTGGCTTTCGCGCCGTCGCGCAGAGTCACGGTATACTCGCCGTCAAGCGCCGGATCAAAGTCATGCCGCAGCGTGCCGCGCGGCGCCGACGCAATGCGTCCTGATTTTTTATCATAGAAATAAAGCTGGTCCTCGCGCCCGCCATCCACTTCAGCAGCGCGCAAGAAACGGCGGGTTTTGGTATGCACCAAGAGCGGCAGGTCGGTCTGCTCGCTGATGAAGCCGGCATTGAAGCTGCCCGTTTCGATCATGACCTGACATGCCGCAAGCCAGAAGGCGGCATCAGTTCCGACTTTCACCGGGATGTGGATGTCCGCGGCATGGGTGGTGGTGTTGGCGTCCGGCGCCAGAATGGCGATCTCAGTGCCGTTGTAGCGCGCCTCGGTGAGAAAGTGATACAACGCCGGCGCGGTATAGGACCAGTTGGCATGGGTCATGACCACCAACTGAGCATCAAAGAAGTTGTCGGGGGTATAGCCGACCTGCATCTTGCCCAGAGTAATCAGGCTGCCGATAAAAGTATCGCCGATTTGCATGTTGTGGTCGGTGATCACGCCATTGAGCGATTCCATGAAGCGGAAGGTGGCGGCCGAGGCGACGTTGCCGGCATGGACGTGCGGCCCGTCAAGCACGAAGCTCGATGTGCCGCCCCGTTGGTGGGCGTCGAGAATGGCGTCGGCGACGGCGGTTAGCGCTTCATCCCAACTGATGCGCTGCCATTTGCCTTCACCGCGTTCGCCAACGCGCTTTAAGGGATATTTCACCCGTTCGCCGCTGTATAAGCTGGTATGAAAGGCGCAGCCCTTCTGGCAGCCGAGCGGATTGTAATCAGTGTACTTGGGATTGCTGGCCTTGGTGCGCGCCGCCTGCTCCTCGCGCCAGACCAGGCCATTGCGAGTATAGACATGAAACAGACAAGTGCCGGGCGAACAGGCATTGGTGTGCGAGCCCCAGGTGACCTTGTCCCACTGCCACTCCTTGCGGTAGATATCCTCCCAGCCGGCATAGGCGATGGCGCGGGTGCCCGCCAAGACCTCGCCGACGAAAGCGGCGTTGAGGCCGGGCGCCAGCTCGCACAGCGCCAGCGCCACGGTGGATTTAGCGCCAAGGGCGAGAAAGCCGCGGCGCGTGGTGCCAGCCTTAGGCAAGGTCTCAATCTCGTTGGTGGCCATGCTGTTTCCTTAAGACGATGATAGAACGCAATTTGGCGCGCCGTTGACAGCCCGCCCTTAAAGCAACGCCGCTACGGCGCGACGATCGATGATAGAGCCAAGTCCGACAGACGCTGGAAGCGCTCCACGCTGGCGGCTTCCTCCACCAGGCCCGCGGTAAGGGCGACGAAACTCATGTCCTGAACCGGATCGACCCAAAACAGGGTGGCGCCGGCGCCGGCATGGCCGAAGCTGCGCGGCGAGGCCAGCGTACCGAAGTGGTGCGGGAAAATGCCCTCGCCCCGCAGCGAGAAGCCAAGGCCAAGATAGGCGGGAAAATCTTCCCAGCCGCGGCTTTCCCGAGCATAGGTCCACAACGCATTGATCATATTGCCGGTGCAGTTGCGGGTCGCCATGTCCAGCGTCAGCGGCGACAATAGGCGCACGCCGTCCAGCTCGCCGCCGCGGCGCAGCATTTCGCAAAAGCGGTAGAAGTCGGCGGCGGTGGAGTAGACGCCGATGGCCGGCACCTCCGCCGTCTCATTGAGCACTTCGTTGTAACTTTCCAGCATGGGCGGCGGCAACAGGCCGGGCTGCTGATCGCGCACGACGAACGGCACGCGTCGCTTGGCGAGGTCCGAACGCAGTCCCAGCGCGGTATCGCGCATGCCGAGCGGCTTTAAGAGATCTTCATCCAATATTTGTCGGAACGATCGCTTGCCGCCATCGGCGCGGCGCAACAGTTCGGCCAGCACCACATGCGCGGTCAGCCCGCTGTAGCTGACCGCCTCGCCCGGCTTTGACATCAGCGGCAACATGCACACGGCGGCGATCGCGGCCTCAAGCGGCATGCGATCAAGCGGCATCGGCGGCATGCCGCCTAAGCCGCCGGTATGGGCCAGCAGGTGTTGAATGGTGATATGCTGTTTGCCCAGGATGGCGAATTCGGGAATGAGTTCCGCCACCGGCATGGTCAGGCGCAACAGCCCTTGCTCGCAGCGATTGAGCACCAGAACATTGGTCAGAGTCTTGGAGAGCGAGAGCACTCCGAACACATCATCCAGCGCCGTCTTGCGGCCGGCGGCGCGGTCGGCATAGCCGATCGCCTGGTGCATCACTAGCCGGCCATGACGACCGATGGCGATGACGGCGCCGTCATAAAGTCCGGCCTCGATGTCCCGGGCAATGGCCTTGGGCAGCCGCTGCAGACGCTTCGCGTCCATACCGACGGTTTGTGGATCGTTTATCTGCATGCTCCCCCCGCTGGCGCTGGTGTTGATACCGGAAAGAATAATATAATACCGTCTAGAATAATACCGTGTTCGGTGATATGCAAGACTGACTGTGACGCGACGAAAAAATGGCGACCGCAGGAGCCGAGGCTATGAGCCAGCAGACCCTAAGACTGGAAATGGAGGGGGCGATAGGAACCATCATCCTCTCTCGCCCCGAACAACGCAACACCATCTGCGAAGCATTGGTTATTGAATTAGAGCAGGCATTGGACACCGTTGCCGCCACACCGGCCTTGCGAACGCTTATCATCACCGGCAGCGGCAGCTGTTTCATGGCGGGCGGCGATATCAGCATGATGAAGACGGGACTGGCGCATCCTTATGATTTCTTCCGCCTCCATGACCGCATCACCCGCATCGGCAACCGCTTGACCAGACTGCGTATTCCGGTCATCGCCGCGATCAACGGCCATGCCCTGGGCGGCGGCCTGGAGCTGGCGCTGGCCTGCGATATCCGCATTTTATCGACCACGGCGCGCCTCGGCCTGCCCGAGGTCGGGCTCGGCATCATGGCTTCGGCCGGCGGCACGGCGCGGCTGGCGCACCTGATCGGCCGCGAACGGGCGCTCTACCTGGGTCTTACCGGCGAGGCGGTGGATGCCGATGAAGCGCTGCGTCTCGGTTTGGTAGCGCGCTTGGCGGACCCTGAGTCGGTGATGCCGACGACCCGCCAATTGGCCGCGCGAATCGCCGCCCAGGCGCCGGAGGCGGTGGCCATGATCAAGCGCGCGGTGACCTTGGCCGCCGACATGCCGCTTGAGGGGGCGGTGGACTTCTGCCAGGCCGCCGGCATGCTGCTGGGCGGCACCCAGGACTGCCGCGAAGGCTTCAGCGCCTTCCTGGAAAAGCGCCCGCCGCAATGGCAGGGACGCTGATGGACGCCTAGCCGAAAGCTTCTTGTACCGGATAGAATAATTTTCTACTATACGGAATGAAAATAGGCTAGAGATAAAAAACGGAGGGATGATGATGAAGGCGATCGTACTGCGACAAACGGGTCCCGCTGAGACGCTTGATTATGCGCAAATGGAGCGGCCGCAGGCGGCCCCCGGCCATATCCTGATCAAGGTGGCGGCGAGCGGGGTCGGTTTCGGCGACGTGCAATTGCGCCGCGGCTTATATCCACACATGCCGCCGTTGCCGTTCATCACCGGCTATGAAGCCGCCGGCGTGGTGGTCGAGGTCGGCCAAGGCGTGCCGCAAGAGTGGATGGGCAAGCGCGTGCTTGTCGTCACTCCCGGCGGCTGCGCCGCCGAATATGTCGCCTGTCCCGCCATCTTCGCCGCGCGGCTGCCGGAAACGGTATCCTTTGAAACGGCAGCGGCGATCGGCACCAATTATCTGACCGCGTGGTGTCTGCTGCGCCGGGCCACGGCCTTGTCGGCCGGCGATACGGTGGTGATCTATGCCGCCGCCGGCGGCGTCGGCTCGGCGCTGGTGCAACTGGCGCGGCTTGACGGGCTGCGGGTGATCGGCTTGGCGGGCTCGGCGGAGAAATGCCGTTTCGTGCGCGGTCAGGGCGCCGATGGCGTCCTGCAATCCGGCGCCGGTCCGCTTGCCGCGCAGGTGCGGGCGCTGGCGGAAAAAGGCGTGCAGGCGGTGTTCAATTCGCTCGGCGGTTCGACGCTGGCCGATGATGTGGCAATGCTGTCGCCATTCGGCCAGATCGTGCTTTACGGCATGGCCGAAGGTCCGCCGACGGCGGAATTCATGATGGCGTTCATGGGCGCTTTCGGCCTTAGCCCGGCGCTGCGGCTGATGAGCCTGGAATCGTTGGCCGCGGCCAATCCGCCGGATATGGGCTTGGCCTTGCAGGAATTGGCGAACCTTGCCGGCGCGGGCCGCATCGCGCCCCATATCCATACTGTGTTGCCGCTGGCGCAAGCCGCCGAGGCGCACCGCCTGTTGGAGAGCCGGCAAGTCATGGGCAAAGTCGTGCTTAAGGTTGAGTAGGAGGCCATGGGCACATGCAGTTGACGGCCTACGACTGGATCGCGCGTCACGCCGCGCGGCAGCCGGACAAACCCGCCCTCATCGACGCCCATAGCCGGCGGATGATCAGCTATGCGGCGTTCAATGATCGCGCTCGCATTCTGGCGGCATTGCTTGCGGATGAATTCGGCGTCAGTCGCGGCGCGCGGGTGGCGGTACTGTCGCAGAATACGCCTGAACACTTGGTAGTGCATAACGCCTGCCACAAGGTGGGAGCCATCAATGTGCCGCTGAACTGGCGCTTGACGGCCCGGGAATTGAATCAACAGCTTGTGAATGCTTCGCCGAAGATATTGATCTACCAGAGCCAGTATGCTGAGACGGCGCGGCAAGCCATCGCCGGCAGCGACATACGCCTGCTGGATTGGGGGGACGATGGCTGTGGCGGCGACTATGCTTACTTGCTAAGCCGGGCGCGCCGTGATTTTGCTCCCCTTGCGGTCGCCCTCGCCGAACCATGTGCAATTCTTTATACCTCCGGATCGACGGGACTGCCTAAGGGCGTCATCATCACCCATGCCATGGCGCTGTTCAATGTGATGAACTACGGCACAATCGTGCGCGTCGGTCAGCAATCGGTGCAGCTCTGTTCGCTGCCGCTGTTTCATACCGGGGGCTTGAGCAATGGCTCCAACCCGGCGCTGCACGCCGGCGGCACGGTAATCGTCACCCGTCAATCCGACCCCAATTGGATTCTTGATCTGATTGACGACCGCGAGCTTGGCGTTACCCATTTGATGGGCGTGCCGACCAGTTACCAGATGATCAGCGATCATCCGCGGTTCAACAGCGTCGATCTGTCACGCATTGTCGCGGCCGCCGTGGGCGGCTCGCCGGTGCCGCTCAGTCTGCATCGCCGTTGGTTGGCGCGCGGTGTTCCATTTCAGGAAGGGTACGGCCTGACCGAAGGCGGACCCGGCGTATTCATCAGCGACCTGAACCAACCGATGGAGAAAGTCGGCTCTTGCGGCAAACCGGTGATACATGGCGAATTTCGCCTTGTCACCCGCGACGGCCGCGATGCCGACACCGACGAACTGGGTGAAGTATGGATTCGCGGCGTCACCGTGACGCCGGGATACTGGAACAATCCCGAAGCCACCGCCCAGGCCTTTACCGACGGGTGGTTTCGTACCGGTGATGCGGCGCGGCGCGATGCCGATGGCTATTATTATATCGTTGATCGCTGGAAGGACATGTACATCTCCGGCGGCGAGAATGTCTATCCGGCGGAAGTGGAAAACGTGCTCTATGAAATGTCGGCGATTGCCGAGGTTGCGGTAATCGGCGTCGCCGATGAGCGATGGGGTGAAGTGGGCTGCGCCGCCATTGTGGCGCGCGCGGGCAGTAATCTGAACGCTGAACAGGTTCTGCAGCACTGCAACGGCCGGCTGGCGCGCTATAAAATTCCACGTCACGTGGTTTTCCTCGACCGTTTGCCGCGCAACGCTTTGAACAAAGTGGTCAAGGGTGAATTGCGCGCGCGGTTCGGCGGCGATCAGTTGGTGCGCAAATGAGGGCAAGCATGTCGCCAGGGCGACGGATTCTCGACTTCGAACTGGCCTCCACGCCGGAGGAACGCGCCTTTCAGCGCCGGTTGAGTGATTTTCTGGACCGCGAATTGACTGAGGAAGTGCGTCGCCAGCACCCGCTTGATCTCGGCCTCGGTCCCGAAGGGCGGGAGTTCATGCGCCGGCTTGGCGCCGCCGGCTTCCTTGGCATCGGCTGGCCGGAGCAATATGGCGGCGTCGGCGGCAGCATTGCCATGGAAATCATCCTGTCGCAGGAATTCGCGCGACGGGAGGCCTATCTGCCCAACAGCGTGGCGCGATTGATGGCGGGGCCGGTGATCCTGCGCCATGGCAGCGAACGGATGAAGTGCGAGTTTCTGCCTCGCATCGCCGCCGGCGAGGTGGAGTTTGGTTTGGGCTATACCGAACCGCCGGCAGGATCCGATTTGGCCGCCATGCAAATGCGCGCCGTGCGTGATGGCGAGTACTACATCATCAATGGGCAGAAGGTCTTCAATACGCAGAGCCACTTCGCGGACTATCACTGGCTGGCGGCGCGTACCGACGTCGATGCGCCGCGCCATCGCGCCATCAGCCTGTTTGTCGTCGATCAGCGGGCGCCTGGCATCACCATCAATCCAATTCACACTCTTGGCGGCGAGCGCACCAATGCCGTTTTTTATGATGATGTGAAGGTGCATGAAAGCCGTCTGGTGGGAGAGCCCAATCGCGGCTTCTATTACATGATCGAAGCCATCGAGCATGAGCGATTGATGCTATCGCAAAACATCCGACTGCGAAACTTTCTCGACCGCTTGACCAATTACATGCGCACCGCCCTGCGCGATGGCGCACCCTTGGCGAAGCATCCGGCGGCGCGACAACGCCTGGCGCGCATGGAAGCGGAGCTGGAGGCGGCATTGTGCTTCGAAGCCCATGCCCTATTCCTGTTGCGCGAGGGCAAGACTATCGAATCGGAGGGTACGGTCGTCAAATTGGTGGGCAGCGAGCTGCGGCAGCGCTTTGCTTATGACGCGCTGGACATTCTCGGCGCTTTCGGCCGGCTTGAGGAGGGCTCAAAATGGGCGCCGCTGATGGGCGAGGCGGCGCGCATGAGCCGGGCGACAGTCATCGAGACCATCGGCGGCGGCACCAGCGAGGTGTTGCGCAATGTCGTCGCCTATCGCGGCCTGCGCCTGCCGCGCGATCCGTGATCGATCGTCGCAAAGAGTGGATGTCATGTACCTGCAACTCGATGAAGAACAGACGTTGATCCGCCAGAGCGCCCGTGAATTTCTGGCGCAGGCTTTTCCGTCGGAGCGCGCGCGCGCGGCGCGGCTTGATCCGCGCGGCATTGACGACGCCTTGTGGCGGCAAATGGCTGATCTTGGCTGGATGGGGCTGGTCGTGCCGGAGCGTTATGGCGGCGCCGGCGCCAGCTTCCTGGATCTTGCCGTGCTGTTGGAGGAAATCGGCCATGCCTCTATGACCGGGCCATTCTTTTCCACCGCCGTGACCGGCGCGCTCTCCATCCTCTATGCTGCAGACGAACCGCAGCGTCGCTCGCTGCTGCCGGTGCTGGCGCGCGGCGGACTGAAGCTGGCGTTGGCGCTCGATACCCAGCGCGCAGGCTTTGATCTATCAACCGTGTCCGTGCGCGCCACGAACAGCGCCGGCGCGCCGCGTCTTTACGGCGCGGCGCTGTTCGTGGCCGACGCCGCGGCGGCGGATATTCTCCTCTGCCCGGCGATTCGTGAAGCCGATGGCGCATTGGCCCTCTATCGCATCGCGCCGGATGCATCGGGCGTGTCGCTCTCCGCCATGCCAACCATCGGCGGCGCGCATCATTATGCCGTAGAACTGACAAATGTCGAGACGGCGGCAGCGGATACGCTCGGCCAATCGACGGAAACGGCGGACGGCCTGCAGCGGGCATTAAGCGAGGCCGCCGTCGCCAAATGCGCCGAGATGGTCGGCGGCGCGCAGCGCGTGCTCGACACCGCTGTTGCCTATGCCCGCGAGCGCGAGCAGTTTGGCCGCCCGATCGGCAGCTTTCAGGCGATCCAGCATCACTGCGTCAACATGCTGATGGATCTGGAGTGCGCGCGCTGGATAACCTACAAGGCGGCCGCCGCGATCGACCGCGGGGCGCTTGAGCCGTCCCTTGTCGCCAAGGCCAAAATCTGCTGCAATGAGGCCTATCGTCGAATCGTGCGACTTGGCCATCAGGTCATGGGCGGCATCGGATATTGCGAGGAGCATGAAATGCCGCTCTACTTCCGTCATGCCCGCATGGCGGAAACTGCTTTTGGCGATGTTGATGATCATCTTGAGGTGCTGGCGACGCAGCTCCTGGGTGACAAATCACCGGCCGTTACCGAACAAGCCATGAAAGGCGCTGCATCATGAACGCCGCCTTTAATCTAAGCGGCAAGTTGGCGATCGTCACCGGCGGCGGCAGCGGGATCGGCCTTGGCATCGCCCGCGCTCTGGCCAAGGCGGGCGCCGATATCGCGCTTTGCGGACGTCGGCTGTCGGTGTGCGAGACGGCGTGCGCTGAAATCCGCCAGACCGGCGTCGCCGCAGAAGCCTTCCGTTGCGACGTCAGTCAGCAGAATGAGGTCGAGGCGATGGTCGCCGCCGTTATCGAACGCTTCGGCCGCATCGACATTCTCGTCAACAACGCCGGCATCGCCGGCGCGGCGCAGCCGTTTCTCGACATCACGCTGGAGCAATGGCGGCAAACGATCGACATTAACCTCACCGGCATGTTCTTGTGCTCGCAAGCAGTCGGCCGGCATATGGTGCGCGAGGGCCATGGCAAAATCATCAATGTCGCCTCGGTGGGCTCGTTCCTGCCCTTGCCGTGCAGCGCCGATTACAGCGCCAGCAAGGGCGGCGTGATGATGCTGACCCGGGCCATGGCGCTGGAACTGATCCGCCACAACATCCAGGTCAACGCCGTCTGTCCCGGCTATATCACCACAGAATTAAAGCAGGACACCATCGAGCGCGTGGCGGAAAAGGCGGCGCGCAAGGTGCCGGCCGGGCGGATTGGCCGTAGCGAGGAAGTCGCCGGCGTGGTGGTGTTCCTCGCCTCGTCCGCCAGCGATTATATGGTCGGCTCCAGCGTGGTGATCGACGGCGGCATTATGCTGAAATAGCGTCGCCGGCAGGCGCAAGACCGAAGGTCGCGGCGACGGAACGCCCAGCGGCGAGATCGGCTTGCCATGCTGCCTCAAGCGCAAGCTTGGCCTCCGCCGCCTCGATGAGCGAGCGAACGGCATCCGCATTGAGCGCCGCCAAGCCATCATCATCGCCGATGATAAGGTCGCCGGGATTGACCCGCCGCCCGCCGATCATCACTTCCCCATTGACCGCGCCGCGCTCCCCCACCATCGGACCGCGCGGCGTGATGGCGCGGGCGAAGACGGAAAAGTCCGGCCAGCTCGCCAGTTCGGCCACGTCGCGAACCGCCCCGTCGCAGACAAAACCGTGCGCGCCAAGGCGGCGCAGGTGTCCGCCGATGATCTCGCCGATCATCGCCGTATCAATGTGGCCCTCAGCGTCGATCATCAGCACGTCGCCGGGCTTGATCAGCTCCAAGGCATGAAGCACGGCGCTGAAATCCGGCGGCTCGCAGCGCGCCGTTACCGCCCGGCCGAAAAGATGCGGCTGGCGACCCGGCGGGCATAGCGGGCGGATAGCGGGATCGATCTGACAGGCGGCGCGGCTGACGTCCACCGCCACCGCCGCCGGTATGGTTCTCCACCGCTCGATATCATCAGAAGAAAGGGTGTCAACGGGAAGGCGATGAACAGTTACAGTCATGATTTTGCACTTTCCAACAGTGACAACATGGCGTGACTACGCGCCCGAGCGGTTTTTCAACAGACGGCCGAGGGCGGCGATGCCTTTCACGATCATCTCATCGGATTGCGACGAATAATTCAACCGAGCATGATTGGCCGCTGGCTTTAGCGGGAAAAAGCTTGCGCCGGGCACGTAGGCAACCTTGGCCTTGGGCAGCGCCTCCTCCTGCAGGAAGCGCGCCGCATCAAAGCCGGTGGGAAAGGTCAACCAAGTGAACAAGCCGCCGCTCGGGTCGGTGAACGATATGTCCTGGGGAAAGCTTTGCCGAAGCGCATCGAGCATGAGCGTCTTCTTGCGGCGGTAAGCTTGCCTCAGCGACTGGATATGCTGATCGATGTCGTAGCGCTGCAAAAAAAGCGCCGCGGCGGTCATGTTCAAGGTGCTGCATTGGGTATCGACGGCAAGTTTTAACAGGCCAAGCTTCTGGATCAAGTCGTCCGACGCCACGGCCCAGCCGAGTCGCATGCCGGGGGCGAGGATTTTCGAAAAGCTCCCGACAAAGATGACGCGGCCCTCCGTATCAAGGCTTTTCAGCGTCGGGATCTGCGCGCCTTCATAGCGGATTTCGCGATAAGGCGAGTCTTCCAGAATGATCAGGTTGTGCCGGTTGGCAAGCGCGATGAGCTGCTTGCGGCGCTCCAGGCTCATGGTGACGCCGGTGGGATTTTGAAAATCCGGCACCGTGTAGATCAGCTTGACGCCGGGCGTCACCTGCAGCACGCGCGCCAGGTCATCGGTATCCATGCCGTTCTCGTCCATGCCGACCGTGACATAGCGCGGCTCATACGGGTTGAAGGCGATGAGCGCGCCAAGAAACGTCGGGCTTTCGGTGATGATGACGTCGCCGCGGTCGATCAGCAGCTTTGCCGCCAGGTCCAAGCCCTGCTGCCCGCCCTGCAAGATCAGCACCTCATCCGCCGTGCATTCGATATTTTCTTTTTTCATGCGCGCCGCAATCAGCTCGCGCAGTAGGGGCATGCCGTTGGAGACGGTGTATTGCAACGATGTGCGGCCGTTTTCCACAATGGCCGCCGCATAGACCGCCTGCAATTGCTCCAGCGGAAACAGCGAGGCGTCAGGATAGCCGCCGCCGAAGGAAATGATTTCCGGGTCTGCGCCATACTTCAACAGCTCGCGAATGGCCGATGGCTTGACGTTGTTCATCCGCGCGGCAAATTTGAAATCTCTTATCTGCATTTTTTTATCGAACCCGCATGCCGGCTTGTTCATCATAACGCAGCGGCTGCTTCAATTTCGGCAGCGGCGCTTCCGGCACCTCGCCGACGGCGACGCCATACTTCCAGTCCGGCGGGCAGATGGCGATATAGCGCGCATAGCCGCCCAGACCGCCGCCGAATTTGGCGTAGCCGATGGCGACCAGGGCCCCCGTCTCCGGCACCTTGTCGAGATTGGCGACCCCTTCGGCTTGCGCATAGCCGTTGTGCATCAGCCATGCCTCGCCTTCCAGCGTCGGCGTCGAATCGGTATCCAGGGGCTCGTGGCCATGGAACAAAATCTTGCGCTCCAGATGCAGGAATTTCAGCGCCGCCAGGCCAACGCCGGGAAATGGCTTATCCTTGGCGAGCGCCGGATCGGGCCACCTTTTCGACCAGCCCGAGCGCACGAACACCACCGAACCTTCGGGAATTCTGCCATATTTGGCTTCAAAGGCTGTAATGTCGGCGACAGCCAAGGCATAGCCGGGATCCTTCTGCACCTGTTCCTCGATCGAGATCACCACCAGCGGTCGCAGCGCGTAAGTTGCGGGCAGTTCATCGATGGCCGGATATTCCGGCGCCCAGTGGGCCGGCGGATCAAGCTGGGTGCCCAACTGATCGGTGCGCAAGGCGTAGCTCGTGGCTTCAAAGCCATGCTTTTCGTAAACAAACGTCTCGTCTTTCTCGGCATAGCCGTCAAGGGCCGCGCCGGCCTTGGCGGGGGCAAACGACGAGCGGCCAAAGCCGGCCCATACCGGGATGGTGGGGGTGATGGTATGGGTCAGGTCCACATACTTCGCCCCTTTCAAGTATTCCTGGTATACCCGCCAAAGTCCCGCCTCCTCGGCCGCCGCCGGCGCGGCTAGACTGAGCGCCGCCAAAGCGATGGCAAGGCAACGCGCCCGGTTGAATTTCATGGTCTCTCCCCTTCGCGTGGCTATGGATACCGCCAAGATACTATCAGTCCGCCGCCGGCAATCCGACCCTGGAAAATTGCCGCCTGCCGGCTCTCCACTATGCCTAAACTATGCCTAAATTTTAAGGCGGCTGCCTGTTCATTCGTCGGCGGGTTTGATGTAAAAATTTTCAAGGGATTTTATTATATGGCCTTGAATTGCATTAATTTTTCCAGCTAACGCCGCCGGCCGGCGCAAAATCATTGTTCGAAAACCTCCGGCTCGGATAAGCTCTTAGCCATGGGACGCACACACGTGGACGACACCCGGGAACCAGGCAGCGCTTCCGATCAGGAGCGATGGGGCCTGGTGGCCACCAAATTGTTTCCGCCCATCAGCGGCGGCCCCTTGGTAGAGCGGGAGCGGCTGCTGAAGGGGTTTGTTGACGCTGCGTTAAAACGCCTGACCCTGGTCACAGCCCCAGCCGGGTTCGGCAAGACCACCTTGCTGGCCCATGGCTACCGCGCCCTGGCGGGCCGCGGCTGCCGGGTTTCCTGGCTGTCGTTGGATGAAGACGACCGCGAGCCGCGGCGGTTCCTGTCCTACATGGTAACGGCGCTGGGCCGCGCCGGCATGCCCCGCGACGAACGTTTAGCGGCGCTCTTGGATTCCGGCGCCGAGCTCAACCTGCCGCTGATCCTACGCCGCCTGGTCAATCTGATTGCCGACTTCGGCGACAGGATCGTGCTGTTTCTCGATGATTACCACCGCGCCGATTGCGAGGCGATCAACGACGTGGTGGAAACCTTCTTGTCGTTGGCCCCCGCGACTTTTCATTTGGCGCTGGCCAGCCGCAAAACGCCCACTCTGCCGCTGGCCAATTTGCGGGTGCGCGACAGCGTTACCGATATTGACGCGCAAGGCCTGAAGTTCGACGCCGAGGAGGCTTTCGCCTTCATGGCGAACGCGCGCGGGCTTGATTTGCAGCATGATCTGGTCACTCTCCTGCAGGCGCGCACTGAAGGCTGGGTGGCGGGTCTGCAACTGGCTGCCCTGGCGCTCGGCTCGGGACGGGCGGAAGCCGCCTCGATCGCTTCTTTCAAGGGCGACGCCCGCGATGTCGCCGATTATCTGGCCAGCGAAGTCTTAAGCGCCTTGGAAGAAGATGTGCGGCAATTTTTGCTGCACACATCGGTGCTTGACCGCATGAATGCCGCGGTGTGCGGCGTATTGACCGGCCGCGACGACGCGCAGCAGATTCTGGAGCGGCTGGAGACCAACAACCTGTTCGTGGTGCCGCTTGATGACACCCGCACCTGGTATCGCTACCATCACATGTTTCGCGATTTCCTCGCCAGTCGTCTGAAGAAAGTCTCGGCGGCGACACATAAAAATTTATGCGTGGCGGCGGCGACGTGGTTCGAGCGCGAAGGCTATGCCGAAGAGGCGCTCGATTATTACCTGCAAGGCGGCGAGGATGACCGCGCCGCCGATCTGGTGGAAAATCAGGCCCGCCGTCTGATTTCCTTCGGCCGTCTGCCGGAGCTGTCCAACTGGATCAGCAAGCTGCCTGGTCCGGTGGTCGCCCGCCGGCCACGGCTGTCGATGTTTTTGTGCTGGGCGCTATTTCACACCCAGCAACATCAGGGCGCTGCCGCGGCGCTGGCGCGGGCGCAAACCATCATCGACACCCTGGACGCCACCGGCAACCTGCCCAACCCCGACGAACGTCGGGATTTACAGGATGAACTGGAAGTCCTGAAGGCAGGCACCGCCATTGCCGCCGACGATCAGGAGGCGAGCTTTGCCATCACCGCGCGACTGTTGGATCGCAATCCACCGCGCCACTCGTTCTTCCAAGCCACGCTCCACAATATTCACGGTTACGCCTGTTACGCGCGCTCGGACTTTGACGCGGCGCGGCGCTCGTTCCAGCGGGCGCGGGAAGTCCATCAGCAAGCCGGCGCGGTGTTCGGCGTCGTTTATGCCGATATTTTTCTTGGTCAGGTTGATCTCGCGCAAGGGTCGCTGCGCGCCGCCTACGCCTTGTTCAACAAGGCGCGCCATGCCTCGGTGCAATCACGCCTGGTGCCGCGCAACCTGGTGGCCACCGCCGATGTGATGCGCGCCAGTGTTCTTTATGAATGGAATCAGGTGCAGGAAGCGGCGCGCATCCTGGACGAAAGCCTTGACCTGGTCAGCGATTACGGTCACCCCGATGGCCCCTTTACCGGCCTGGTGGTCAGGGCGCGCATCGCCGCCGCCATGGGCGATGACGAGCGGGCGCAAAAAGCGCTGATGGAAGCGCGCATCATGGGGCGAAACGCCGGATCGGACCGTTTCGCTCTTTTAAGCGATCTGGAGTATCTGCGCTTTCTGCTGCGGCGTCAGCGCCTGGAGGATGCGCACCGGTTGGCCCAAGAACACGGCATCGGCCTGACCGACAAGATGCCTGGCGACAAGACCACCTGGGACCGCTGCGCCGTGCTGCGCGCCATGATGCGCCTGCGCCTCGCTGCCGCCATCGGCGAATATCGCTTGGCAGAAGCCTGGATCGATCACCTGCTCATTCTGGCGCGGCACACCGGACGGCGGGCGCGGCTGTTGCAGTTTCTGGCGCAGTCGGCCGTCCTGGCGGCTGCCCAAGGTCATCGACGCAAGGCTCTGGCGACGGTGAGGGAGGCGTTATCGCTTGGCCACGCCGAAGGATTCATCCGCACTTTTCTTGATGAAGGGGATGTGTTGCAAGACCTCGTGACAGAATTTCTGCAGGAGGCGAAAGGCGCGGATGGCAGCCCCGATCTGGTGATTCATGCCCGCCGGCTGCTCTTGGCCTATGACGATAAAGCCACTGCGCCGCCGGCATCCGGCGAGCGGGCGCAAGTCAGCCCTGAGCCGGCCGCCATCCTGGTGGAGCCTTTAAGCGAGCGCGAGCGTGATGTGCTGCGCCTGTTGGCGGCCGGACGACCCAACCGGGCCATCGCGCTCGAGTTGCAGCTATCCGAGAACGCCGTCAAATGGCACTTGAAGAATATCTTCGAGAAATTGGGCGTCGGCAACCGCACGGCCGCCGTTCTTGCCGCTCAACACCTTGATATTATTTCATAAACTTCTTCCACCCGAAAGGGTGGGTCAGGTTCTTTTTCCCAGCCACCCGTCCGAGTGTGTTGCGCTTGCAAGCCATCAACTAGCGTGTGCTGCCCATATAAATATCCGCTCAAAATATTACGGGAGGCGGATACATCCAGGAGGAGGATTGCACTCATGCGGTCAACAAAGCATATGCGCCGGTCGTTGCTCTGGGCCGGACTGTTCAGTTCCACGATCATGAGCGGCCAGGCGTTGGCATCGGGTTTTGAAGAAATCGTCGTCACCGCGCAAAAACGCGCGCAAAGCATTACTGACGTCGGCATGACCATCAATGCCTTTACGTCCAATCAACTGGCGAACTACGGCGCGCGCTCGATGGAGGACATGGCTCTGCTGACCCCCGGTCTGACCATCAGCCAGACCGCCGCCACCGGTGTTCCCATTTACACCATCCGTGGCGTTGGCTTTACCGATTACTCCACCGCCGCCTCTTCCACCGTCGGCATTTATTTCGACGAAGTGGCGATCCCTTACGCGGTGATGACCCGCGGCATCTTCTTTGACGTCGAGCGGGTCGAGGTCTTGAAAGGTCCGCAAGGTGATCTTTACGGCCGCAACACCACCGCCGGTCAGATCAACTTCATCAGCCGCAAGCCCACCGCCGAGTTCGAGGCCGGAGTCGAGGCAGAGTACGCGCGCTTTGATATTCTCGACGTCGAAGGCTACGTCAGCGGCCCCGTTGCCGACACCGTGCGCGCCCGTCTGGCGGTCAAGGCGACGCAATCCCTGTCCGACAGCGGCTGGCAGAAAAGCATCACCCGCCCGGATGATCGCCTGGGTGAGCAGGATGTGATCGCCGCGCGCGGCATTATTGATCTGGACGTGCAGGAAAACATCAATCTGATGCTGAACGTGCATTGGATGAAGGACAAGTCCGACAACACCGCGACCACCGCGTATGACGGAACCCTCATCGGGTTGCCGACCCAAGCCCTGCCCACCATCGGCGTGCCGCCGTTCTCGGTGGGTGAGAACCGCCTGGCGGACTGGGACGACGGCATTTACCGGCCGCGCCGCAACAACGAATTGAAAGGCGTTGCTGCCCGGCTTAATTGGGATTTCGACGGCATCATCCTCACCTCCGTCACCGGCTATGATAAGTTCGACCGCGCCGAATGGAACGATTGGGACGGCTCGCCGTTCCGCGATTCCAACAATCTTAATGAGACCGACCTGGAAACCTTCAGCGAGGAGCTGCGCCTTGCATCCGATAATGACGGCGCGTTGAGCTGGATCGTCGGCGCCTATTATTCCTGGGACAAGATGTCCGAAACCTACAACTACTTCATGAATGAATCCTTCTACTCCCTGGCGCTCGGCATTCAAACCCTGGACACCATTTACAGTCAGAAGACGGAATCGGTCGCCGGCTTTGCGCATGTGGAGTGGGAATTCGCCACCGACTGGCGCTTGACGGCGGGCGCGCGTTATACCGAGGAAGACCGCAAGTGGTCGGGCTGCACCTATGACACCGGCGACGGCACGCTGGCGGGGGGCCTGAACAACATCATCACTCCCTTCTTCATTCTGCCATTAGGACTGCCGGATCCGGGCCTGGTGGCGCCGGGCGGCTGCGGCGTTTATGACGACCGGCCGGAGTCGCCCACCTTCGGCACGTTTGCGGTCTTTAGCGACAAGATTTCCACCAACAGATGGATGTGGAAATTGGGTCTCGACTACAACGTGACGGAGGACATGCTGCTTTATGCGACCCTGTCCACCGGCTTTAAATCTGGCGGCTTTAACGGCGCCAACTCCAATACGCATATACAGTTGGTGCCCTATGGCCCGGAAAAGCTGACCTCGGTCGAGCTTGGCATGAAAGCGACCATGCTGGACGGCCGCATGCAGTTCAATCTCGCCGGTTTCTGGTACGACTATAAGGACAAGCAGGAAAAGGAATGGGCCATTACCTTCGTCGGCGCCATTTCCGGCCTGACCAACGTGCCGAAATCCCGCATCAAGGGCGCGGAAATGGAACTGCGCTGGCGCGCCACCGACGAGCTAACCATTGATCTCGGTGCGGCTTATCTTGACACCACCATCAAGAAATGGATGGCGGTGGACGGCGTCAACAGCACCTACGGCAACGTGCTCTACATTGACGCCTCGGGGCAGGAGTTGGCCAACTCGCCCAAGTGGCAGTTTAACGGCACCGTCACCTATGAATGGCTGATTTCCGAAAATCTCCTGGCCATGGTGGCGGCGGACGGCGCCTATAAGGATACCACCACCGGCGGCGTCAACCCGGAAAACGCCACTGATGACTACTTTATCGCCAATGCCCGCGTCGGCGTGCGCGACGCCGACGACCGCTGGAGCGCAACCTTGTGGATGCGCAACGTCTTTAATGAATACTATTACCCGGCGGCGTTCCGCGGCGGCAACGGCCCCTACGTTCGCGTCAACGGCATGCCGCGCACCTGGGGCGTCCGTTTGGGATACAAGTTCTAGACGGCGCAAAAAAGGCGGGCGCGCTGCATTCCCCCCAGCGTCGCCTGCCTTTTTTCGCGTATAACCTCGTCGCCGGAAGGAAGGGCCATCATGTCCATGGGTCGACTGCTGACGTTCGTCGCATTAGCCGTAAGCCTTGCCGCCTGCGGCGCCAAGAACGACGCGCCGATCGCCGATACCGTCCTTACCAATGGCCGCATTTATACGGTGGAAAGTGATACGCCGTGGGTCAGCGCGGCGGCGATCAAGGATAGCGTCTACATCGCCCTCGGCGACGACGACGCCATGCAAAAGCACATCGGCAAGAACACGCAAGTGATCGACCTCAACGGTCGCATGGCGATGCCCGGCATCAATGATGCTCACTCTCACCCGTTCAGCGGCGCCATCAAGGAGCTTTACGAGTGCAGCTTTCCTTTTTCCGCTGCGCCGGACGAGATCGTCGCCAAGCTTCGCGACTGCGTTGCCGCCAATCCGACGTCCGCCTGGATCACCGGCGGGCAATGGGATAGCGATTTCTTCAAAAATCATGACATCGCCTCGCCGCGTTCACTTCTTGATAGCGTCTCCGGCGACAAGGCGGTGTTCTTCGCCGATGATTCCGGTCACAACGGCTGGGCCAATTCGAAAGCCCTGGCGCTGGCCGGCATCACCAAAAAAACGCCTGATCCCGCCAACGGCAAAATCGGGCGCGACCTTAAAACCGGCGAGCCGAATGGCATCCTCTTGGAAGATGCGGTGACGCTCCTGGAAGCGGTCATTCCGGAGCGCACGCCGGCGGAATATGTGCAAGCCGCGCGCCAGGTGGTGAGCATTGCCAATGCGCTTGGCATCACCGGCATGAAGGACGCCAACGCCAAGCCGCCGGCCATGGCGGCGCTCAATATCCTGGATAAGGCGGGTGAGTTGTCGATGTACATGGCGGCAGCGATCTCCACGCCCTATGGCCATCGCGACGTGGCGCTGGATTACGCCACGCTCGAAGCGGCGCGGACGCAGTACGCTTCCCCTCATGTGCTGACCGACTTCGTGAAAATTTTCATGGATGGCGTACCCACCGCATCGCGCACCGCCGCCATGCTTGCGCCTTATACGCCCGACGCGCACGGCCATGCGGGCGACGGCGTGCTGCATGTGCCGCAGGAACAGTTGAGCGCCGATTTGATCGAGCTCGACCGCCGCGGCTTTACCGTCAAGATTCACACCGCCGGCGATCGCTCGGTGCGGGTGGCGCTCAACGCCATCGCAGCGGCGCGAGAGGCCAACGGCAATTCCGGTCTGCGTCACGAGCTCGCCCATGCCGGTTATGTCGACGACGTCGACATGAAACGCTTTGTGACGTTAAACGCCGTGGCCGACGTGTCGCCGGTGATCTGGCATCCCTCGCCCATCATCACGTCGGTCATCAATGCCGTGGGCCAGCCGCGCGGCGAACATTATTGGCCGATCCGCCAGTTTCTTGATGACGGTACCGAGGTGGCCGCTGGATCGGATTGGCCGTCCGCCGTCACCTCGCCTACGCCATGGACCGGTATCGAAGCCTTCGTCACCCGTCGTGATCCAGATGGCAAAACGCCCGGCGCGCTGTGGCCGGAACAGGCCATCACGCTGGAGGAAGCGATCCGCATTTATACCTTGAACGGCGCGCGCGCCCTAAAGCTCGAGCACAAGACCGGCAGCGTGAAAGTCGGCAAATCCGCTGATCTCATCGTGCTCGATCGCAATTTGTTCGATGTCCCCATCGACGCGGTGGGTGACGCCAAGGTGCTGACGACGTTTTTTGCCGGCAACATCGTCTACCAGGCGAAACCCTGAAGGTTTGTTGATGAAACTGTCCGAGTATCTGTCTCATGACGCGGTCGCGCTGGCCGAGCTGGTAAAGCGGGGCGAGGTCGCCGCGCACGAGCCCGCCGTGTGCGCCCTTGACGCCATCGCCCGCTTCGATCCCGCGGTGCAGGCGATGGTGGAAGTCTATAAGGACCGCGCCACGAAGGCCTATGTCGCATCGCTGCCCAGGGGACCGCTTTATGGCGCGCCGATGGTGTTCAAGGACCTGGTGTGCCATGAAGCCGGACAGACGCTGGAGTCAGGGAGCCGACTGGCGAAGGGCCTACGCGCGCCGGGGGCAACTGATCTGGCGAACCGCTTCCAAACGGCGGGGCTGGTCAACATGGGCCGCGCCAAATCGCCGGAAATGGGCTTTAACTTAAGCACCGAAAGCCGGGCCCATGGGCCGGTACACAATCCGTGGAAAGCCGGCGTATCGGCCGGCGGATCTTCCGGCGGCTCGGCGGCGGCGGTGGCCGCCGGCATGGTGCCGGTGGCGCACGCCAACGACGGCGGCGGCTCGATCCGCATTCCCGCCGCGGTGTGCGGCATCATCGGCTTGAAGCCGACCCGCGGCCGGGTGCCCATCGGGCCCGACAGCGCCGACGGCTTGAACGGTCTGGGCGCGGAGCTGGCAGTCAGCCGCAGCGTGCGCGACATGGCGGCCGTTCTCGATGCGGTGGAAGGACCCGGCGTCGGCGATCCTTATGAAATCGCGAGGCCCACCGAGAGTTATGCAAAAACTATCACTCGTGATCCCAAGCCCTTGCGGATTGCGCTGTGGCGCAAGACCGCCGCCGCCACCCAGGCCACGGCGGAGGTGATGCAGGCGCTGGACGCCGCCGCCGCACGCTGCCGCGATTTGGGCCATGAGGTGGAGGAGGTGGAGCTTGATCTTGGCGTCACATGGGAATCGTTCATCGAGGCCAACGCCCGCATCTGGTGCGCCAACATCGCCCACTGGGTGGAGGATCTGTCGGCGCTTACCGGCCGACCGCTCCATCATGACATGCTGGAGCGCACCACGATTGCTTGCGTGCGCTTCGGGCAATCCCTGGATGCTGT
>JACFMS010000050.1 GCA_019455285.1 Sphingomonadales bacterium | reverse complement strand
CCTGCTTGGCGCAAGGTTGTCGCCGACTTCTTAGGAGAATAGGTGGTAGCGGAGGCCCGCTACAACGAAACACCCCCAACCTTTGTCATCACTATTCCCGTCGGGAAGCCATAAAAAAGAGATATTAAATCTCTTTTTTGCTTGCAAAGAGACATAATGTCTCTTAATATAATCATGTCGACAGGGAATAGGCCCTGATCGACAAACAAGGAGAAAGGCAATGGTTATTTGGACCGGGCCGTTTCTCCGTAAAGTGGAGATTGTGGAATTTGAAGGTCAGTACATCATCATCATTGATGATTGCCTGATCTTCATTGCCACTCTCTACTAACGGGCGGGGTGGGGAGTTAGGGCTCCCCACCCTTGCCGACCAAGATAAGGGATCGGGCATGAAAAATCAATTACCGGAATGGGCGCAGTGCCTGGAGGTCCAGGTTGCGGGATTTGATCTTAAAGCTTGGCGGGAAAACCTGGGGCTGAAGCAAGACCAAGCGGCGGCGCTATTGGGTATCACCCGAGAGCAGTATGGCCGCTTGGAAAGGAGGCAGCACCCGCTGGACCAGCGCACCAAACTGGCGTGCTTTTTTTTAAAAAATCTGTGTAAATTCGCTTGATTTAATACATTGATGATGTATTGTATATTCATTGGCGGCGGGATGAGCCCACCGCGACAGGTAAAGGAGACCTAAAATGAGCAACTATATTTTCCTCCAAGTCCCGCACCTAGGGGAACCGACCGCCACGTTCTGCGCGGCCGAGGATATCCTTGGCTGGCTCAACCAAGATCCGAACTACTATGTGTTGTCCGCATCGCCAGCCCAAATGCTCCACGATTACGGATATGAGACGCTAGAAGAAGCTCGCGAGGATGACGAGGGCGGAATAGCGGATCAGATCGAGGCGTTGATTGAACGCTTTGGTGCGGACACCCGCCTACACGCCGCCTATGCTGACGGCGAGGAACCTGAATGGCAGGCGGAGCCTCTCGACCTCCTAGAGGTGGCTATGGCCCGAGCCGGCCACGACCTCAGCTATGGGCGCTGCATCCCGCTCGCGGAAGTCAAAAAAGAAATAGAATGCCTTCGTGGGCCGCATGCGCCACGCATCGGTAAGTGCGGACCACGAGCGGCGGCCGCCGCCCTTGAGGCCGAAGCGCGGCGTTATAGTTTTTATGACGAGCTCGAGTGGGCTGCCTGATGACCTTTTTTTCCGCCATCCTTACCGGCCTCGGACTCTCGCATCGAGAGTCCGCTGCCTTTTTTAATGTCCGTCTTGATACCGTCAGGTCATGGTCGGCTGGCCGAAATCCCGTCCCCGCCGGCGTTTGGGCTCAGGCCCATGCCCTCGCCGTCCAGCAAGAGCGCGCGGCGCGCGAAGTGCTGGCCGCCTGGCAAGAGGCAGGCGAGTCGGATGAGATCGTCCTCGGCCTCGCTTCAGACGATTATGATGCTCAAAGTCTCGGCTGGCCCTGCCGCGGCGCGCAGATGGCCGCTTTCCGCCGCTTGTGGGAAAAGCTCCCGCCGCAGGTGCGGCTAAAAGTGATTCCGCGCGGCTCCGACCTTTCAACTGCGGCGGCGATCGAAGCCCATGAAAGCCTTAAAGCAAAATCCGCCCCAGCCGGTGAGGGCTAGGGGCGGGATCATTTTGCCAGCGCCAGCAAAGTGATGACTTTCTCAATGCGGCGGCAGTTGAATGTGAATGCTGATCGGCGCGCCGCCGTCGGTAACGGTGCAGGAACCGTCAGCGTTCATTTTTCCAAGATCAGGATGCGCGGCTTTCCAGGCGGTCAGGAAGGCGGCGGCGTCCGCCAGGAATTGCCGCTCTGACGACCCGGCTAGCCCGGCGTCATCCAACGCCGCGATCATCCTGGGCAGCATAATAGCCGCCGAAGGACGGGCAAAACCGCACTCGTAATCGCCGCTGCCGCGAACCGACGGCCACTTCATGGGCTGGAGAATGCGCGCCGCCCCAATGCCAAAAGACGGAATGGCGCAGCCTCGTTTCCAGCCCGAACCAGACTTAACCGCCGCGAAATAGCATGGCTGCCCAGCCGGACGAAATTGCAACGCCTGCGTCGACGGATAGGGCTTCCAGGAATTGAGCGCCCAATTACTGAAGGTGTTTTTCATCCGGTTATCGACCTGGCGCATGATTTCCAAATCACGTTCCGCCGGCGCGGGAGTTTCCATGGCGGTTGCGTTGATACCGAGCGCCATCAAGGCGAGCGCCAGCACGGCATAAAGGTAAGCCAACATTCTAGTCATCGCAGATCCTTTCATTTGCAAAATTTGTCATAGTTTTCGTTATGGATTAAAAGCTGATCTACCAGGCTACCGGAGATCACGTCGATATCGTCGCTGGTCGGGTAGATTTGCTTGACCCACAGACATTCATTTTGGATCACGCGCGTACTGGCGCAGCCGCTTGCGGCGCTCGTCAGGATCAAGAGCGCGAACATTGTCCTCGGTCTCACGTGCCTTCTCCACTGTTTCAATCACGGTCTTGGCGGTCTCGGCCTGAACTTCGGTTGCCTTTGCCTTCCTGCCCTTCTGGTAAGCCACCACCACGCCCAAGAGCGCGCCGATGACGGCAACAACGGCGGCGATGATCTTGGCTGAAAATACCTCAAGCATGTTACTTTTCCGCCAGCGGTTTCGTGGTAACAGTGCGGGCGGCATAGATCGCCAGCGCGATTATCATGTAGCTTACACCCTTGGTCCAATCCGGCAGGTAGCTTTCAAAAAAGCGCATGTTGGTTTCAAGAATGCCGAGCGCAAAAACCAGATGCCCCAGCCACATTGTCTTCGATTTCAGCCATGTCTTGATCACGTGCATCTCCTTTATTTCCCTTTGGGCCGCTCAGCCAGCCCGTTCGCCGCAAGAATTTCCGCTACATCATCGACATGGAGGCAATCGACCATGCAGGCATAATCATTCTGCGGCTGGACCGATGCGATATAGCCGTTGCAGTAGTCATTGCCTGGCGTCGCGCTGTGCAGGACGCCGAAGGCTACAATCTTTCCGCCCTCTAGTTTAACCATTTTGTCGCCATTTCTTGCCTCACGGCCATTCCGGTAATGCATAGCTATTTCCTTCCTGATGCTTAAAAGGTAGATATAGATACTTAAATCATCGGCAATCCAAACCGCGATCCGGTTTTGCCGATGGTGAGAATTTCCTTGCGATTGCCAACCGCTTTATAAGAGCAATGCACCCATCCCGCCGCCGGATCGGTTGGCGAATAGAACTCCAAGATCAGTTGATCAAAATCGAGCGCGCCGGCGATCCAGCGCGCGACCTCGATATTGGCGATGCCGGGAATTTCAAAGTCCGCCGCTTCGCCTTTGCAATGCTGCGAATTATCCTTTGATCCAAGCAAGCGATTAAGTGACGGTGACCGGTATCCGCTCGATGGCGAGAAGGGGCCAAAGCGATCGCGTACCGGCTCCAACACGTGCAGGCATAGGAGCCGCAACCGTTCAATGGCAGGCGCTGGCGGTGTATTATCAATCCCTCGCCGCACCGCCAGTTGTGAGCACGTCAGTTCGGCAAAGGTGAAGTGAGGGGAGAGATTCATTTTATCCCCTTCAGCCCACCATAGGCCGCGATGGAGATCATGATTAAAAGCCCCGCCTTCCAAAACCACGCCCAAAGCCCTCGGCCAAGATCGCGGTAGAAATCCTGAATGATCCGCTCGTGGAGCGCTGCCGACAGCGCTTCAATATCAGCGTCGGTTAATTTCCGATCTTCGGCCACGGATATACCTCCCTAAATTGTGACCCACCGCACCGCGCCGGCGAGCGCGAACACCGCCATATCAAGAAGCGTATCGCGCCATCGCCCGATCGGCCGTTGATCCCAAAACTCGCGCGGGATCGCGCAAACTTGCGTGGCGAGGATGCACAGCCACAACGGCCCGCTCAACGCGGCCACCGGCCACGCCAGACACCAGCCCCAGGCGAAATGCGCCGCCTGGTCGATCACCTGCTTGCGCCAGCCGCCACGGACGTAGAAAGCAGTAAGTGTGGCTACCATCCTATTCATGGGCCGCTTCCGGCAGCTGCGGCTTCAGCGCCTGGCGCAGCGCCAGCGCTTGGCCTTCCGCCCCATGCCAGCCGTACATGATCACCGCCTCGGCCGCCGCGTCCAGCGCCTGCGCGCCCTCTGCTGACAGCGGTTTGGGTGCCGCCCCGCCCACCGCCTTGACCGCGCCGACGATGGCGTCCACCGGCGATCCGGCGGCCAGCGCGGCGGCGTAAGCATCGCGCAATTCCGGTTTCCATTTCGCGCCATGGGTCATGCCCAGCGCAGCAAGCCGCAGGCGAATTTCCAGGATGTTCATGTCTTCCTCCCTAGTCAGTCCAATTGATGGCTTCTGCCGCGATGACCGCCGTCACCGTGGCGGCGGCGTCCACCGCGCGCTTGGCGGTCAGGCGCTTGCTCTCGATGACCGCCGCGGCCTCAATCCACCGCTGCGAGGCGGCCAGCACCTCGGCGGCCACGTCGCGCAGGTCGCGGCCCGTCGCCGCCGCGTCCGCCGCCAGCAACGGGTTGTCCGCCGCCCGCGGCCCCCGGCCGCTGCTGATCTGCTCCGCCTCAAATCGTTTGCGGTCGTAGACCATCGCCTGGCCATCGCCGGCGGTGATGTATTTCATCCGCTCAGCCTCGGCGGCAGCGTCGATACGGGCTTTTGCCTCCGCCTTCAAAATCGCCAGGTTGTGGACGGTGATCTCTGTGGTGGCGGCATATCTGCCGACAGCAGCGATTTCGTAGCGCCCCGCCTGCGGCGGCGTGAATGTGTACGGTCCTTGCGCGCGGATCACGTCAAAAGCGATCCGAGACTTGGCCCTGATATGGAGCCAACAATCGGCGGGACAATCAATAAAAACCGACTCGCCAAGCCCAATCACTGACTCAACATCAATCTCAATGTCTTCTCGCCGGCGCGGCAATGGATCAGGGGACGCCGCTACATCAATCCAAATATGCAGCGGGTCAAAATTACCCTCCACGATGTCCACAATGTCATCTTGATAAGTGGCTGCGGCGTCGGGCGTCTGACAATCCACGCGGGCGAGGATAGCGCCGGTCGCAATCTCATATGTCACGTACTTCATTTTTTGTATACCACGGCGGTTAAAGCAGCATTGTACCAAGTCGGCCAACCATCTGAGGCGATGGGCATGAACTGCGCCTTATATTCGTAAGTTGTCGAAGCGGAGACGCTATCGTCATAAAATACCAGCGTGATCGTCTTGCGCGCCGTGTCGACTTGAATGTTGTAATATTCCTGCGATAGCGGCGTGGTGTTATCCCGAATGATCCGAAAAGAAACGTTGTCCTGATCGCCGCCGTCGCCATCGGTGGTGAGATTGAGCGTCAGGTGAACGCGCTGAGTGCCAGACGATCCCGTAGTGACCGAAGTCTTGCAGACATTCGTGCTCTGGTTGTCGATGTCATACCAGGTGCCGTATGTTGCGGTGGAGCGGCGATGATTGATGGTTGAGAAATACGCGCCAAACGCGTACGTGCTTAAATCAGCCAACGAGTCCGTTACCGTCTTACCCGCATTGACCTGTCCCGTTGCAGACAACCCGGCGGAAATCCGCCCGTCAGTCAATTCGGTGGGGCGACCTGAAATATCGCTGCCCCAAGCCACCGCGTTCTTCGTCGCCAGCGCGCCCTGTCCGGCGATGGCGGAGGCGGTGTGCGAGCCGGTCACGTCGGCGCCGCTTTCCGCCGCCCACTTGCGCGCCGCCGTCTCGGCGATCTCCAGGGCGTCGGTGGGCGTCGCCTTGATCCAACTGCCGCCGCTGTAACGCTTCAGCACGTTGGGGGTGACGCTGGTGTCCAGCCACAGCTTGGTGGTGTCGCCCGGCGCGGTGGTGTCACGATGGACGGCGCTTTCCGCCCCGACGTTGGCCGCTATTTTGTTCAAGACCTCGCTGGTGGCGAGATCGACCGCGTTCTTGGTGGCCAATGCCCCCTGGCCGGAGATCGCCGCCGCCGTGTGACCGCCGGTGATATCCGCCCCGGCCTCACCCGGCTGCAAGCCAATATAAAGCCAGGTCGAGGTCGAGGTCTCCGAGGTCGGCGGCGTGGTGTTCGTATGTTTGACCAGCGCCATGAAGCGCCGGCCTTGATAATCCACCGCATCATCCTTGTAATAGGTGACCGAGGACGACCAGGTGCCGCGATAATTGGGCGTGGCGTCGATAACTTTACGCAGGCGGAAGCTGTGGATCACCACCTGCCCCGCCTGGCCGCTATGATTTACAATAAACAGTGGCTTTAGGCGCACCGTGTTATTCGCCGCCGGCTTCGGATCATCTGGCGAGGCGGCGGGATAGCCGGAGCTGGAGCCAGCGCCGACATGACCACGAATATAACCGACGTAGGTTTTGCGGCCCACTGTGGTCTCTGCCAAGGCGTTTCCAGCCTGATAATGGTAGGTGCCTCTATGCGAGCCCAAATTGGCCCCGGTATTATCTTCCGCCCGCACGCCAAAGTACATCACGCCGCCGCTAGACGCTTCAATCTCAGCATCAACTTCGACCTTGTATAAATCCTCCGGCGCGAAATCCAGCGCCTGATTGCAGTAAGCCGTGACCCCATCGTTGCCGGAATTGTCGCCGCAGCGCAGCGCCTTGCCGCCGCTATCCGTCGTAGTGACCAACGATACGTTGGCCGACCCGGAGATGGTCCAAGGAATTTCCGAGACGCCAGAATAATTGGCGAAGGTTTCAAATATCTCCGTTTGGCTTAGTAATATCTGCTTCGCCGGCACGCCGGAAACAGTGGACGTATCGGCGCTGGTATTCTCGCTCGTGACATCCGCCGCGGGCAGCGCCGCTTGCAGCAGGTTGACCGGATGGCCGAATAATCCGCCGCCGCTGATGGTATCGGCGCTGCCGGTTTCCAGCCAGCCCAGCGCCAGAATATTCGCATTCGGCGTGAATGCCACCGGCGTCGCGGTGTTGTTGTCATAATACCACTGCGCGCCGGACTTATAGACAAACGCGATCCGCCGCGTCGCGCCCGCCGCCCAACGCATCTGATAGCCGCCAACCGTTGACCCCACCTGCAACATGGCGCGATCGGCATAACAGTATTCCCCCGCGGTTTCCGAATTGCCGGCAAAACCCACATAAACACGCAGATCGTCGCTGGTATTGATCCCCGCCGAGGCGGTGAGCTTGATCCGCCACCAGCCGTTGCCGACATCCTCGGCTGCCGCCAGGTAGCCGCCGCTGCCGCCCTGGAGATAAGTGATCTCGCCGGTATCATAGTTTAAGGAGATACCGAACAGATTGGTCGCGGTGGTCTCGTTGTGCAGATAGAAACGGTTGGCGTCGGTCGCCCCGCTGCCCTTTTTGACGTAGATCGAATAGGCCCCGCCGGTTGCCGATCCCGCCGCGCTGACCACGCGGCTCAGCGAGGTGGCGGCGGACGTGGTCGCCTCGATCTTGTCCGCCGTCAACAGCCCCAAGTGATTGAGCGCCGCGTTCGGCGTCACCGTGACGTTGGATTTTGACCAAACCGCGTTGTTGAATTCCTCCGAATATGTCAGTTGATTGAAGGTCGTCGCGCCATTCATCGGGAAGTTGTCATCGCCGATGGAATAGGCGATGAACCCGCGCTTCGCCGCCAGCGACGTCAGCAGCGTCACCAGATGACCGTCCTCCTCATACCGCCGCACGGTGAGCTTGCGGCCCTCCCACCAGACCGCAGGATCGACGCCGGGCGCTTCGGTGCCGTCGGCGTTAAAGCCGTGCAATACCGCCTCGCCGGAGTCACTCGCCAGCGCCGTGGCCGCGCCGGAGGAGAATGCCTTGTTGATCTGCAGCGCGATCGTCGGCGCCGCCACGTCCTGCGTCGCGAGATCGCCCTGTCCAACAAAGCCGGCGGCGATGTTCGGCGCGGCAGGGATGACGACCGACGTGGTCGCCCATGCCCCGTAAACGCCCGACAACATGCGGTAGCGGCCGCGCACGTCCAGCATGACGCCGCTTTCTCCCGCCGTCACAGTGAACACGCCAACAGCGGCGTCGAAAAGTCCTTCGGTCAGCGCGGTATAGACGGCATCAGTGGAGGGCTTTGCCTGTATTTCAATGCCCGCCACCACCTCGGAAGTTTCCGCCGTCCAGGTGACGTCGATGTAAAATATCGTGGCGCTGTTCGGCCCCGCCACCTGCCGCACGTCGGCGTCAAAGGCGGCGGGCGTCCGGGTGGCGGTTGGATCATACCCCGGCGGGCTGATGTCCGCCGGCATCGGCTTTTCTTCCTTATCCCAGGCGTAAATCGCCGCCGCTTCCTCCACCAGCGTCATTTGAAAAACCAGATCGTGGCTTTCCGTCTGATCTGCCACGCGGAACAATTTATTATTCCAGCCTTCATCCGGCAGCGATATGGTCACCAGCGACCCCACCGCGCACAAAAACGCCCGCGGACCGAACACGCCGACAAACTGCCCGGGATACTGGTTACGCAGCAACATCTGCTTGACGATGCGCTGACACGTCTCAGCGCGCGGCACGGCGGCGAAATCCAGCGCGCGGGTGCGCGGGATGCCGTCCGCCAGCGGATCGACCGCCACTTCCGGCCAATCGTTAAGCTGATAGAGTTTGACCGGATCGGGAAACCGCCCGCGCGCCACATTGAACCGCTCTCGGCTCGGCGGCGAGGGCGTCCACTGGTATGGCCCCATCAGATCGTCGGCGGAAAAAGCGATCTTCGGTCCGGCGGTATCGTCGAAGCCCCCCACCAACTGGTAGAGCCCGTCAACGTCGGTCAATTTCGCCGTGCCCATGGCGGCTTCCAGCGCCGCGATGATCGCTTCATGGGGACTGGCAGTGGAATCGATGAGCGACGATTCATAACGCTGCACCGTACCGCCGGCGAGAAGCGCCACCGATTCCTCGCACAAATTTGCATACGTAATAAAGCTGGCGAAATTGATCCGGGTGGCCGGCACGCCCATTCCCCAAGCCAACTTGCCGTCGATCTTCCAGCCGATGAGATAGGTCAATAGCTGGAGCGCTGGATTCTTGCCGATCGCCACGCTGCCAGCGGTGTAAGCCCAC
>JACFMS010000049.1 GCA_019455285.1 Sphingomonadales bacterium | reverse complement strand
CTTCTATGAATTCCTACAACCGTTGCACTTCAACCGTGAATCCACCTTCCCGCTTACGCGGGAATGACGATGATACATTAAACTCAGATATATCCCTACCCTAAGCTCGCCTACTGCGATAGATCCATGCCGCCGTCCACCACCAGGCTGATGCCGGTGACGTGCTTGGATTCATCGCACGCCAGGTAAAGCGCCGCATGGCCGATATCCTCGGCGCTGCCGAACTCGCCCATGGGAATCTTTTTAAGAAATTCACCGCGCACCAGCGATTCCTCAAGGCCCTCGCGCTCGGCGATCTGCCGCACCAGGATATCGTGCATCGGGGTTCTGATCTGGCCGGGGTGAATGGCGTTGCAGCGAATGCCCGACTTGGTTTCGGCGCAATAGAGCGCCACCGAGCGAGTCAGGTGCAACACCCCCGCCTTGGCGGCGCCGTAGGGGGTGATGAACGGCGTCGGCACCAGAGCGGCGATGGACGATAGGTTGACGATGGAGCCGCCGCCGCGCCGCCGCATTGCCGGGATGACATGCTTGCAGCCCAGGAACACGCCCTCGCTGTTGACGCGGTGAATGCGCTGCCAGTCTTCCAGGGTGGTGTGTTCCGGGTCTTGCGCCCGGCCGGTGTTGCCGATGCCGGCATTGTTGACCAGCACGTCGATGCCGCCGAATTCGCGTTCCACGTCAGCCAGCAAGGATTCCCATGCCGCCTCGACGATGACGTCCTGACGCCTGAAATGGCCGCCGAGCTTTTTTGCCGTAGCCTGGCCTTCCTTGTCATTCAGGTCGGTGATGATGATGGTGGCGCCTTCGCGCGCGAATACCGTGGCGATGCCCTCGCCAAGCCCTTGCGCGCCGCCGGTGATAATGGCGATCTTGCCTGATAACCGTCCCATGAATAATCCTCGTTCCTTTATCCTGAATGTTGCGCCGGAAAGCCCGCCAGTTGCCCGCCGTCGAGGTTGAGCACGGCGCCGGTCATCATGGCGGCGTCTTCGGAGGCCAAGAACAATATCGCCTTGGCTACATCCTCCGGTTTGGCCAGCCGGCCGATGGGCACCAGCTTTGACATGCTGGCCAGCATGGCGTCCCGACTGCCATAAAGATCGGCGATGGGGTCCAGCATTTCGCTGTCAACGAAGGTGGGATTCACCACATTGACCCGAATATTGTAGCCTTTCTCGGCGCAATGCAGTGCCACGCATTTCATCAGCATTTTGACGCCGCCCTTGGACGCGGTATAGGCCGCCAAGTCGGAAGCGCCGATCTCGGCGGCGATGGAGGCGACGGTGACGATGGCGCCGCCCTGGCCGTGGCGCTTGATCGCCGGGATGGCATGCTTGGCGCCGAGGAAGGGGCCGGTCATATTGACGGCGACGATGCGGTTCCAGTCATCGAGCCGCGCCTCCTCGAAGTCGCCGCTCACCCCAATGCCGGCGACATTGGCCAAAATATCAAGCCGTCCGAAGTGCTTGAGCGCGGCGGCGATCACCCGCTGCCAGTTTTCTTCGCTGCTAACGTCAAGAGATTCATAAACCGCCGCCGCGCCGATCCGCGCCGCCGTCTCCCGGCCGCCTTTGTCGTTGATATCGGCCACCACCACCCGCGCGCCTTCCGCTGCAAAAGCCAGGGCGGCGGCGCGGCCGATGCCCGAGGCGGCGCCGGTAACCAAGGCAACCTTATCCACAAAACGAGCCATGCTTGATCCTCCTCTCGTCAGGCCTCGCCAGGCCCATTGCCGGTCATAGTCGGCAGCTGAGGAAAGATGTGCCATAGCGGGATTTACCCATTGAAAGCGGAACCGATGGGAGCACCCTAAGAACAGTATTTTTGGTGATGGCGATCCGACCCGACCGCGGCGCGGCCGGCGTTTTTGTTTTGCATGTGGCATCGGTTCGGTGAATAATCACCCAACTATAAAACCTAGGCGCCGCCGTTGCGGACGCCATGGGGAGGATAAAGGTTAAGAACTGCCCCGGAAGAGAGGTGTAAGCGATGTCCTCGCTGTCGTCGGTTCTCTTTAAGGATTATTTCACGGTCAGTCGCGATATCTTGGATTGCGACCGTTTCGAGGATCTATATTTTGCGGCGCTGCATGGGCTTGAACGGGTGCTGGAAGCGGCCACCAGCTGCCTCCTCTTGGCCCCGGAGAAGGGCCCGAAACGGCTTTTCATCGGCGGCCTGTCGCATGGCGTCGACGAGGAGGGGCTGGCGCGCTATCTGGCGGACTATCAGACCCTTGACCCGCTGGCGCGCAACACCATCCGAGCCCTGACCTCGGCCAAAAGCGAGGTCTCCATCCTCGATCAACTGGTCGACTACCGCACCTTTCGCCAATCCAGGTTCTATACCGAGTTTTATCGGCCGCATAACGTCCATCATGTGTTAGGCATCGGCGTACGCTGCGGCATGGACACCATCGGCGTGGTTGGCCTGCATCGCCCGGAAGGCCGCCCCGCCTTCACCGCCGAGGATCTGGAAAAAGCCCGCCTGTTCGTGCCGGCGCTTTCAGCCTCGCTGACCAAGACCATGGTGCTCGATCGGCTGCACGAACGGGACTGGCTGATCGGCACCCTCTCCGACAAGCAGGACATGGAAGCCATTCTTATTCTAGACGAAAGATTTAGCCTGATCTTTGCCAACAAGCTGGTGACCACGCTTTTGGGCAAGCCGCCGCTTCTTGGCCAACCGGCCGGCGCCGCCCTTCCCGAGCCGCTGGTGGAAGCCTGCCTGGAAGCCCGGGAGGGCGTTACCAATGCCCATATCAGCAAACGGGAATTTACCCTGCCGCAAGGTCTGCGCCTGAAAGCTGTCGTCGAACCGCTCGTGGGCGATGATCGCCGCGTCCGTTATCTTATCAAGCTTTCCAAGGCCTCAGGCGATGCCACTGCGGCCGACGCCTTGGCCGGCATGGGGCTGACCAAGCGCGAGGCGGCCATTGCCGACCTGGTGGCCATTGGTCTTTCCAACCCGCAGATCGCTGATCGTTTGGGAATTTCCGTGCGGACGGTGGAGAACCACCTGCGCTCGGTCTTTGACAAAGCCGGCGTCAACAACCGCACGGCCCTGGCGTGCCGGATTTCCGGCCGAACCTCGCCAATGGTATAAAATCGTTTAAAATCTTCTCATTCCCTTAACTTTTTATTTGCCGGGCAACCCGTAGTCTGGACCTCAAGATCCACGGCGAAGGGTTTAAAAAAAATGTCTGCTTGGCGTGTTTTTAAGGTCCGCGAGGATATTCAAGGCGCAACCGCCATCGAATATGGGCTGATAGTGGCGCTGATCGTGATTGCGATTGTCGGCGCCATATCCGCTACCGGCTCGCCTCTGGAAATCCTAATGACGTCGGTCGAGAACGCTTTCCAGGGCGCTTAGAGCGGTTAGCGTTCCCGGCCTTGATGGGAACGCCTTTCCCAGCGCCAGAACAGCGCCAAGATCAGCAACACCACCGGCAGCGCCACCGCCGCGGCAATGCCCGGCTTGCCGCCGGCTTCAACCAGGGAAAACACGACCAGGGCCGTGATGGCCAGCGCGCCAATGGCTGATTGTATAAAAATAAAGATCAGACGCGGCAGATGTGAGGACATGGTGGGGAGCTCTCGCTTCGTAAGCTTTCATGATTTTGAATTATTATATCCCTCTCATAAGATATTTTTGTGACAAATCCAGAAAAAATCCTGTCGATTTGGCATTATCTCCCGCCCACCCGCGCCGCAATGCCGGCAGCGCAGAATTCAACCAGCCGAGCGACCACTTCGTCGGCTTGTTGGATGTCGCACATCCCATTGGAAATAAAGCGTAATCTCTCCAGGTGCGTGAATGTATAGTGCATCGCCCCGAGGGTGAAATGCAGGCACCAATAAAGTTCGGTCTCCGGCAACGTCGGCAGCGCCCGCGCCAGGGCAGGCATGAAGCGACGCAAATGCTCCACATCCTCATAAAACAGGGCCTTGAATTCCGGTTCATCCTCCAGCTGGCAGCGGGCCAGGAACTGGATGAACACCGCGTGACCGCGGCTGGGATCGAACATCCAGCGAATGGGCGGCTCCACCAGCGCCCGCAATACCCCGTCCAGGGGCACGGGCCCGCTGGGATGCGCCGCTAATACCGCCTGTAGCTGCCCCAATCGTTCCCGATTAAGATCGGTAGCCCGACGCAGAAAAACTGCTTTCAACAGGCCGGCCTTGGAACCGAAATAATAATTGATGGCCGCCAGGTTGACCCCGGCCTCCGCCGTGATATGGCGCACCGAGACGGCGGCAAAGCTCTGACTGGCGAACATCCGCTCGGCGACATCGAGAATACGGTCGCGCACCTGCTCCCGGCGCGGGTTTTGAGAGACCTGAGAAGACACCGAAGACTCCATCCTCTGACAAACTTTTGTTTGATACATTGTTTTAACGGCATATCAGGCCCTTAATCGATCTGCAATCCCCTTCGCCGAAACCAGCGATAATTGGCCTGAAACAAAAAATGCCGTCCCCGAGTTCGGCCATACGGAAAAATTGGCGCTGTGCGCTGGATTTTTAAAAGTTCTTCCAGTAAAACTGAGCGCGACTCAGCCACCCCCTACCCTGGCGGATGAATACTGATGAAAATTCAACTATTACCGCCAAAGGTTTTCCTCTCCCGATGCGTAGAGAATCTGGCTGCGCGGATTGAGACCTTGCCCCTTAAAAAATCCTATCTTGCCGCCTTGGCGATCCTAGGTCTGGTGGTGCTGTGGCTGTTGAGCGGCAGCCTGATGGGCTCGGACAAGAAGACCGCCGACAATGCGGCCGTGGCTGAGCCGGCCATGACGGTCACGGTTCGTCAGCTGGGTGGCGCAGCCTATAGCGCCGATATCGTGGTGCAGGGCCGCACCGAAGCCGTGCGGCGGGTAGAGCTGAAGGCGCAAACCGATGGCAAGGTGGAAGCGTTGCCGGTCAACAAAGGGGCAGCGGTGAAGGCCGGGCAGGTTGTCTGCCGGCTGGCGGTGGATGACCGCGCCGCCCGTCTGGCCGAAGCGAAGGCGCTCGCAGCGCAACGCCGCTTGGAGTTCAACGCCGCCACCGAGCTTGCCGCCAAGGGGCATCGCTCCGAAACCCAGGTCGCCGCCGCCAAGGCGCACTATGACGCTGCCCTGGCCGGCGTGCGGCGCATGGAAGTAGAGCTGTCCTTTACCGAAATTCGCGCTCCCTTTGATGGCATCCTCGATCAGCGCCACGTGGAAGTCGGCGCTTATCTGCAAAAGGGCAACCCCTGCGCCACGTTGCTGGACATTGATCCCTATCTGGTGGTGGGCGAAGTATCGGAGCGCAACGTGGCGCATCTTTTGGCCGGCATGCCGGCCCGGGCGATCCTGGTGGACGGCCGCGAGCTGGCGGGAAAGCTGCGCTATGTCGCCGCCGCCGGCAAACCGGAGACCCGCACCTTCCGCATCGAGCTTGAGGTCGACAACAAGGATGGCTCTTTAAAGGACGGCATCACCGCGCAGATCCACATTCCCGTCGCCGAACGTCAAGCCCACGTCATCCCCTCCTCCGCGCTGGTGCTCAGCGATAAGGGCGTGATCGGCGTGCGGGTGGTTGACGGCGACATTGTCCGCTTCCGGGAAATCAAGGTCATCGGCGATGACGCGCGCGGTGTCTGGGTCAGCGGTTTGGACGACAAGACGGCGCTGATCATCGTCGGTCAGCAGTTCGTCAAAGAGGGTGATCGGGTGCAAGTTCAGGCCGAAGAGCCGGTCAACGATCGCGGGGCGACATGAATAAGCTCATCGCCACCGCGATCGCCAATGCCCGCACCGTGCTGACCACGCTGGCGCTGATTTTCATAGGCGGCATTTATGCTTACTCGACGATCCCCAAGGAAGAAAATCCCGACGTCGATATTCCTTATATTTACATCAATCTCGTGCATCAGGGAATTTCGCCGGAAGACGCCGAGCGGCTGCTCGTCAAACCGATCGAACCTTACCTGCGCGGCCTTGACGGTTTGAAGGAAGTCAAAGCCATCGCCCATGAAGGCGGCGCCGGCATTATCATCGAGTTCAATGCCGGCTTTAATGCCGATCAAGCGCTTCTTGATGTGCGCGAAGCCATCGACAAAGGCAAAACCGAGCTTCCCGATGACACCGACGAGCCGGTCGTCACCGAAATCAACGTCAGCCTGTTTCCCATCGCCACCGTGGTGCTGTCCGGCGAATTGCCGGAGCGCGTCCTGGTGCGCCTAGCGCGGGATCTGCAAGATAGCATCGAAAGCCTGCCCGGCGTGCTGGAAGCGGCCATTTCCGGCGACCGTGAAGAACTCTTGGAGGTTGTGGTCAGGCCCGAATTGCTGGAAAGCTATCAGGTATCGCAGCAAGACCTCATCAACGTCGTCATGCGCAACAACCGCCTGGTGGCCGCCGGCGCCATGGAAGCCAGCGAAGGCCGCTTCGCCGTCAAGGTGCCCGGCGTTTTTGAATCCGCCAAGGATGTCTTGAGCCTGCCGGTCAAGGTGTCCGGCGACGGCGTCGTCACGCTTGGCGACCTGACCGAAGTCCGCCGCACCTACATGGACCCGGCCTCGTTCGCCCGCATCAACGGCAAGCCGGCGGTGGCACTTAATATCCGCAAGCGCACCGGCGAGAATGTCATCGAGACCATCGCCCAGGTTCGCGCCACGGTGGCGGCGGCCGAGCGTCATTGGCCCGCCGGCGTACACGTCGATCTGATCCAGGACCGATCGGAAGATATCGCCGATATGATCACCAGCCTGCAAAACAGCGTCATCAGCGCCGTTCTTCTGGTGGCGATCGTGGTGGTCGCCGCGCTCGGCTTTCGCGCCGCAGGCCTGGTCGGCATGTCAGTGCCGGGATCGTTTCTCCTCGGCATTTTATTTCTTTACGCCTTCGGCAACACCTTAAATCAGGTGGTGCTGTTTGGCCTCATTCTCGCCGTCGGCATGCTGGTGGACGGCGCCATCGTCATCACCGAGTTTGCTGACCGCAAGATGGCCGAAGGCGTCTCCTCACGCGCTGCTTACACCTTGTCGGCGCAGCGCATGGCTTGGCCCGTCATCTCATCGACGGCGACAACACTGGCCGCCTTCGTGCCGCTGCTGTTCTGGCCGGGGATGATCGGCGGATTCATGAAATACCTGCCGCTGACGCTTATTTATACCCTCACCGCCTCGTTGGTGATGGCGCTCGTTTTCGTGCCCACCCTTGGCGCCAGAATCGGCCGCGCTTCGAAGGAACATTCCTCCGCACTGGAACACCTTTCGGCGGAAGAACCGTTCGACCTTGACAAACTCGAAGGTCTGACCGGCTTTTATGCAAGGCTTTTGATGCGCCTGGTGCGCAACCCCTGGCGGTTTCTGGGGTGGACCTTGGGCATCATGGCGCTCATCACAGCCATCTATGTGGCATCAGGCCCTAAGTTCATTCTTTTTCCGGAAGGCGAGCCCAATAACGTCACGCTTCAGGTGCACGCCCGCGGCAATCTCTCGATCTGGGAGCGTGACAATATGGTGCGCAAGGTCGAGGACGCCATCAAGGATGTCGCCGGCATCGAGACACGGTACGTCGAGGTCGGCGGCGGCAACATGAGCATCGGCCGCGATATTGCGGAAGACGTGATCGGCTCGGTCACCCTCCTATTGGAGAACTGGCGCGACCGGCCGCGCGCCGATGACATCATCGACATGGTCAGGGAGCGTACGAAACACCTTCCCGGCATCATCGTGGAGCCGATCAAGGAAGAAATGGGTCCGGTCAGCGGCAAGAACATCGATATCGAAATCAGCGCCGCCGATCCGTCGCTGATCATGCCGGCGGTGGCGCGCCTGCGCGCCTACATGGATGATCTGGAAGGTCTGGAGGATATTGAGGATACCCGGCCGCTGCCCGGCATCGAGTGGCAGCTTACCGTGGATCGCGCCGAGGCCGGCCGCTTCGGCGCCGACATCGCGACCGTTGGCAACGTCGTGCAACTGGTGACCAACGGCATCAAGATCGGTGAGTATCGGCCCGATGACGCCGATGAGGAAATCGAGATCCGCGTCCGCTATCCGGAACAGAACCGCACCTTAGAGCAGCTCGATGCCTTGCGCGTGCAAACCCCCATGGGCAACGTGCCGGTGAGCAATTTCCTCAAGCGGGAGGCCAAGCCCAAGGTCAGCTCGATCACCCGCATTAACGCCAATCGCGTGTTGTCGGTGCGTGCCAATGTCGGCGAATCTTATAATGCGTTTGAGAAAATTCACGAGATCCAGGCCTGGATCGACGCCAACGAAAACAACTCTCAACTGCGCTACACTTTTCGCGGGGATGATGAGGAAACACGCAATGCGACAGTTTTTCTGACCGAAGCGTTTTTTGTCGCGGTGTTTTTGATGTCGATCATCCTGCTGGCCCAGTTCGACAGCTTTTATCACGCCACCCTCATCATGTTGGCGGTGCTGCTGTCGGTGGTCGGCGTGTTTCTCGGGATGTTGGTCACCGGCCGCGATTTTGTTGTCATCATGACCGGGGTCGGGATCGTGTCCCTGGCCGGCATCGTCGTCAACAACAACATCATTCTCATCGATACTTATGATCGCTTGCGCAAAACCGCGCTGCCGCCTATGGAGGCCATTGTCCGCACCGGGAGCCAGCGCCTGCGGCCGGTTATGCTGACCACCATCACCACGGTGATCGGCTTGTTGCCGATGATGTTCGGGCTTGACGTCAATTTCATGACCCGTGAGGTGGTGTTCGGCGCGCCATCGGTTGCGATCTGGATCGATCTGGCGACGTCCATCGTCTTTGGCTTGAGCTTCGCCACGGTGCTGACGCTCCTCATCACGCCATGTCTTTTGGCGGTGCGCATCCATGCCAGCGAGAAGCTTAAGAAACGCCGGAAACCGCCGGGAAAGGCGCCCGATAAAGACGAGGCTGAGTCTTTCCCGGCCAAAGCCGCGGAGTAGGATGATTGCTTAGAGCGTGATGATTTTACATTGAATCGATAGCGCTTGGTCACAAAGCCTTCCCCCTTGATGGGGGAAGGTTTGGATGGGGGTGATGGATGTCGGAAGAAACGCCAGTGTTACAGGCTGTTCCCACCCCCACCCGTCCGCCCGGGGAAAAAACTTGGGCCGCCCAACAGCCCCCACCAACGGGGGGTAAAGGTGTGGGGAGCGAAAAAAAAAGGACAACAGGGGAGGGGGCGGCGC
>JACFMS010000019.1 GCA_019455285.1 Sphingomonadales bacterium | reverse complement strand
CGTTAACTCATTGAAAAGCTTAAAGACGCGGCACCGCAACTGCCGGGTGATTCGGCGCAAGGGCCGTACCTACGTCATCAACAAGACGAACCGCCGCTACAAGGTGCGGCAGGGCTGATTTTTTAGCCTTATCCTCTGCCGGATTTCAGAGCCGCCCCCAACCTTAAGGGCGGCTCTTGGTTTTTGGGGTGACCATGCTTGAGGCGGTAATTTTTGATCTCGGCGGCGTGCTGGTGGACTGGGACCCCCGCCACCTCTACCGCGACCTCATTGCCGACGAGGCGGCCTTAGAGCGTTTCGTTACCGAAGTCTGCCCCATGTCCTGGCACCGCCGGCTCGACGCCGGGGAGTCGTTTGCTGCGGCGATCGCCGAGCGGATCACCCAATTTCCCAGGGAGGCCGCCCTCATCCGCGCCTATGACACCGGCTGGCCGCGCATGTTCAAGGGCCAGATCGCCGGCACGGTGGACCTCTTAAGCGCCCTCGACGCCGCCGGCATGCCGCTCTACGCCATTACCAACTTCCCGACCGAAAAGTGGTCGGAGTTCCTTGCCAGCTACCCCTTCAGCCAGCGCTTTCGCGATGTCATCGTCTCGGGCCGCGAGGGGATCATCAAGCCCGACCGGCGCATCTACGACCTGGCCGTGCGCCGCTTTCAGGTCAGGCCGGAGCATACGCTCTTTATCGACGACCGGGCGGACAATGCGGCGGCGGCAGCGGCCGTGGGCTTCCGGACTCACCATTTCAGCGACCCGGCTCGTTTGGAGGCGGCGCTACGGGAAGCCGGGCTGATTTAGGGCAGGCTACGTTCAAATAAAACATATATTTTATGTCATCCCCGCGAAAGCGGGGATCCAGTTCTTTGATTTCATTATGGATTTCCGCTTACGCGGGAATGACGATTACAATTTGAAGGTTAAGTACACCTAGCGCAAATTTCCCTACGCATGCTCTGACGAAGCGCGGGCGATCCTGAGCGTATTGGTCTTGCCCGGTGAGCCGAACGGCATGCCGGCCATGATCACCACCCGGTCGCCGATGTCGACCAGATCGGTCTTCAGCGCCCAGTGGCAGGCCTTGTTGATCATATCCTGGAACGACTTGGCGTCCTCGGTATGGACGCAGTGCAGGCCCCAGACCAAGGCCAGCCGACGCGCCGTGGCGAGCTTGGGCGTCAACACCAAGAGCGGCTTTTTCGGCCGCTCCCGGGCCGCCCGGATGGCGGTGGAGCCCGAGGTCGTATAGGTGACGATGGCGGCGGCGTTGATGGTTTCCGCCACCTGCCGGGCGGCGGCCGAGATGGCGTCCGCCGTGGTCGGCTCGGGGATCAACAGATCGCTCTGGACGGCGGCCAGGTACATCGGGTCCGATTCGACGGTGAACGCCACCCGATCCATCACGCTGACCGCCTCGCAAGGGTAGGCTCCCGCCGCCGATTCCCCCGACAGCATGATGGCGTCGGCGCCATCGAACACCGCATTGGCCACATCCGACACCTCGGCCCGGGTGGGCACCGGCGAATGAATCATGGATTCCAACATCTGCGTGGCGACGATCACCGTCTTGCCGCTGGCCCGCGCCCGACGCACGATGCGCTTTTGAATGCCCGGCACTTCCTCGGGCGGCAGCTCGACGCCGAGGTCGCCGCGCGCCACCATGACGCCGTCGGCTTCTTCCAGGATGTCATCGAGGGAGACGAAGGCCGACGGCTTTTCGATCTTGGCGATGATGCCGGCGCGGCCGGCAATGATGGCGCGGGCCTCACGCACGTCCTCCGGCCGCTGCACGAAGGACAGCGCCACCCAGTCGACGCCAAGCTTCAACGCAAAATCGAGGTCTTCGCGGTCCTTGTCGGTCATCGCCGCCAGCGGCAACACCACATGCGGCACGTTGACGCCCTTGCGGTTGGACAGCTTGCCGCCGACCTCGACCTCGGTGTCGATGTGACCAGCGCCATGACTTAACACCCGCAACCGAATCTTGCCGTCGTCCAGCAGCAGCCGTACGCCGCCGCCCATGACGCTGAAGATCTCCGGATGCGGCAGAGTGACCCGCTCGGCGGAGCCTGGCGCTGCCTCCAGGTCGAGACGGAAGCGTTGCCCTTCCGTCAGCGTCACCGCGCCATCGGCAAAGGCGCCGATCCGCAGCTTCGGACCCTGAAGATCGACCATCACGCCGATCGGCCAGCGGGCGTTTTCTTCCACCTTGCGGATGGTGTGATAAAGAGCGGCGATGTCATCGTGCCGGCCATGGCTCATATTGAGGCGGAAGACATCGGCCCCCGCTTCATGTAGGTTGCGGATGGCTTCCAGGGAGCTACTGGCAGGACCAAGGGTGGCGATAATCCGGGTACTTCGTTGACGGTGCATGGGGCTTATTTTTTCTAAGGTGAGCAGAGTGTTAAGTGGAGAAGATGCAAGCCAAAGTATCGCACGGCGGGAATAATCACAACCCACAGAACGAGGTTGTTGAAATCTTAAATCCCGGCGGCGCGGCGGATATCCTGTTGGTGTGCGATCACGCCAGCGCCCATATCCCCGCGGCATACGCCGACCTCGGCCTGCCGGCGGCCGAGCGACAACGCCACATCGCCTGGGACATCGGCGCAGCGGAGCTGACCCGGACCTTGAGCGTCCGTCTTGACGCCGCCGCCATTCTGGCCCGCGCCTCCCGCCTGGTGATCGACGTCAACCGCGATCTGGCAGCCGATAATTTGATCCCGACGGTCAGCGACGGCACCGTGATTCCCGGCAACGCCAGCCTGACTCCGGAGGAGCGGCGGCATCGGATCGCCAGCTATTACCAGCCGTATCACGCCGCCGTCGATGCCCGCGTGCGCACCATGGTCGGCCATGGCCGCGTGCCGCTGATCATCGGCGTCCACAGCTTCACCCCGGTGATGAACGGCGTCCACCGGCCATGGGTGGTCGGCTTATTATGGAATCGCGATCACCGCCTGGCGCATGCCTTCCTGGCCGCCTTTCGCCGGCGCGGGCTGATGGCGGGCGACAATGAGCCCTACTCCGGCCGCTCCCTGTTCTATACCATGGAGCGCCACGGCGCCGCCCATGGCCTGCCGCAAACTACTCTGGAAATCCGCCAGGACGAGATTGGCGACCCGGTGGGGGTGGCACGCTGGACCCGGATCGTCGCCGAAGTTATCACCGAGATCGCCAACCGGCCGGAGTTGCAGGAACGGCGGCATTATTAGACAAGATGAGGAGTGCACAGAGCCATGGACAATCAGACCAAAACCAAACTTGAAGCAGCGGCCTTCCGCCGCCTCCTGGACCATCTGCGCCACCGCACCGATGTGCAGAATATCGATCTCATGGGCTGGGGCGGCTTTTGCCGCAACTGCCTGGCCGACTGGTACAAGGACGCCGCCGCGGCGCGCGGCATGGATTTGAGCAAAGCCGAGGCGCGCCAGATCATCTACGGCATGCCCTATGAGGAATGGCGGGACAAATACCAGACCGAAGCCAGCCCCGAGCAGATGGCCCGCATGGACGCCAGCGTAGCGAAGAATAAGGAGCATTAAAAAAATTATGATTGACGTCAATCGTCAATTTCGCGTATGATATTTGTATGATCCTGAGCTATCGCGACAAACGCACTAGGGCTTTTGCGGAAGGTAAGTTTGTCCGTGAGTTTCAGGGCTTTGATCGGCAAGCCTACAAGCGCCTAGAAATCTTGGATGCAGCCAGTAGCGTTGACGAATTACGCGCGCTGCCAAGTAACCGTCTTGAAAGTTTAAGGGCCGATCGAGTTGGGCAATTCAGCATTCGCATTAATATACAATGGCGGATTTGTTTTGAGTGGCCGGAAGGCGCTCCAGGCCCTTCGAATGTTGAGATAATTGACTATCACTAAGGAGCACAACCGAGTATGCCCCGTCCCCCCATTCATCCCGGAGAAATTCTCGCTGACGAGTTGGCGGAACTTGCCGTCACGCCGACCGAGCTGTCCCGGCAGCTCAACGTTCCGCCGAACCGCATCAGTCAGATCATCAATGGCAAGCGCTCGATTACCGGTGACACCGCGCTGCGGCTCGGCCATTGGTTCGGCACCAGCGCTCAATTCTGGCTGAACCTACAGGCGGCTTACGACCTTCGCGTCGCCGAGGCCCAGGTGGGGAATGAAATTGCGCGACTGCCGACGCGTCCCGCTGCCCCTGCCGCCTGATAATCCTCGGCCCGCCACGAACCCAACATATTTTTCTAACACTGTATTAAGCTGTTGGCCGTATAATGGCGGGCCAAAACAACCAGTGACCAGGATACCCATGACGCGCAAATACTTCGGAACGGATGGCATCCGTGGACGGGCCAATAGCCACCCCATGACCGCCGAGACCGCCATGAAAGTCGGCATGGCGGCGGGCCGTCAGTTCACTCGCGGCGACCACACCCACCGGGTAGTGATCGGCAAGGATACCCGGTTGTCGGGCTACATGATCGAGCCAGCGCTGGCCGCCGGGTTTATTTCCATGGGCATGGACGTGATCATGGTGGGGCCGATGCCGACCCCGGCGGTGGCTATGCTCACCCGCTCGCTTCGGGCCGACCTCGGCGTGATGATTTCCGCCTCCCATAACCCATATGAAGACAACGGCATCAAGCTCTTCGGTCCCGATGGCTATAAGCTGTCCGACGACATCGAACGCGAGATCGAGGCGCGCATGGACAACGGCTACGCCGACCATTTGGCTTCGGCCGAGAAGCTCGGGCGCGCCCAGCGGCTGGAAAACGCCGCCGGCCGCTATATCGAATACGCCAAGAACACGTTTCCCAAGCAGTTGCGCCTTGACGGCTTGAAAGTAGTGGTCGATTGCGCCAACGGCGCGGCCTATAAGACCGCGCCGGCGGTGTTGTGGGAACTGGGCGCCGAGGTGGTGCCGGTGGGCGTCGCGCCCAACGGCACCAACATCAACAAGGGCTGCGGCTCCACCGAACCGTCCTATGTGTGCGAGCAGGTGGTGGCGCACGGCGCGCATCTCGGCATCGCCCTTGATGGCGACGCCGACCGCATGCTGATTTCCGACGAGCAAGGGCAGTTGGTGGTCGGCGACCAACTGATGGCGCTGATCGCGCATTATTGGAACGTGTCGGAAAAGCTGAAAGGCCGTGGCGTGGTCGCCACCATCATGTCGAATTTGGGGTTGGAAAAATATCTCAACTCCATCGGTCTGGAATTGGTGCGCACGCAAGTGGGCGACCGCTATGTGGTGGAGAAAATGCGCGACGGCGGTTATAACGTCGGCGGCGAGCAATCGGGTCATATCGTCTTAAGCGATTTCACCACCACCGGCGACGGCTTGATCGCTGCGTTGCAAGTGCTGGCCGTGGTGATGCGCGCCGGCAAGCCGGTCAGCGAGGTGTGCCGCATGTTCACGCCGTTCCCGCAGATTCTGCGCAACGTGCGCTATGCGGCGGGGGCCAAGCCGCTGGACGAGCCGATCGTCAAGCAGGCCATCGAGGCCGGGCAGAATCGTTTGAACGGCAACGGCCGTATCGTCATTAGGAAGTCGGGCACCGAGCCGGTGATCCGCGTCATGGCCGAAGGCGAGGATCAGTCGCTGGTGGAAACCATCGTCAACGACATCGTCACCACCGTCGAAGGCGTGTGCAAGGCGGCGTGATTAATACGCAAATTCCTTAAAGAGCGGCTCCAGGCGGCCTTTCCAACGCCCGTGGTAGGCTTCCAGCAGAACTTCCGCCGGCGTGCGGCCATCCTCGACGATGGCGAATAGCGCGGACAGGAAATGCGCCTCGTCCTCGCAAAAGGTGTTGAATTTGCGCCGCCGCTTCAGGCCCTTTTCGGCAATAGCGAGCGTTTCTCGTGCGACCTCGCGCAAGGTGTAGCCGCGAAACGGCGTCTTCAGCCCCAGCCGCGGCACATGGCGGCGCAGTTCCTCCATCTCCTCAATAGTCCAATCCTTGATCAGCGCCGCCGCCGCATCGAGCGCCACGTCGTCGTAAAGCAGGCCGACCCACAACGCCGGCAGCGCGCACAAGCGCCCCCACGGCCCGCCGTCGGCCCCGCGCATCTCCAGAAAACGTTTCAGGCGCACTTCGGGAAACAACGTCGTCAAGTGATCGTTCCAGTCGTCCAGGGTTGGCTTGTGACCGGAATACGCCGGTAATTTGCCGGCCAGGAAATCACGGAACGATTGACCGGACGCATCGATATACTTGCCGTCGCGGTAGACGAAATACATCGGCACGTCGAGCGCATAATCCACGTAACGCTCAAAGCCCATGCCCTCTTCGAACACAAAGGGCAGCATGCCGCAACGGTCAGAGTCGGTATCGGTCCAGATATGGCTGCGATAGCTGACGAACCCGTTGGGCTTGCCTTCGGTGAAAGGCGAATTGGCAAAGAGCGCGGTCGCCACCGGCTGCAACGCCAGGCTGACGCGGAACTTGCGCACCATGTCGGCCTCTGAGGAAAAGTCGAGATTGACCTGCACCGTGCAGGTGCGAAACATCATGTCGAGGCCGAGATTGCCCTTCTTCGGCATGTAGGCGCGCATGATCTTGTAGCGCCCCTTGGGCATCACCGGCATGTCGTCGCGCCGCGCCTGGGGATGAAAGCCCGCGCCCAGAAACCCCAGCCCGAGCTCGTTGGCCACCGTCTTGACTTGCGCCAAATGGGTATGCACCTCGTCGCAAGTCTGATGAATGGTCTCCACCGGCGCACCGGACAATTCCAACTGGCCGCCGGGCTCCAGGCTTACTGTCTGGCCGTCGAATTCCAGGGCGATGACGTTATCGCCCTCCCGCACCGGCCGCCAGCCGAAACGCTGCAAGCCTTCGAGCATGGCGCGGATGCCCCGCGGCCCGTCATAGGGAACGGGCGCCAAAGTGGCGAGATCGAAGCCGAATTTTTCATGCTCGGTGCCGATCCGCCAATCAGACGGCGGCTTAGCCCCCGCCGCCAGATGATCGACCAGCGCCTGTTTGCTGTCGATGGCTGCGTCGGCCGCCGAACTCCCCTTACGTGTGCTCATCCCTGCCCCTTTGGTCGCAAGAGGACTAGATAGCCCCCATCCGGTAGAAGTTGGGTTAGTTAGACTGAAGGACAAGCCCCCTGCAAGCGGATTGAATGAAAAGTCCGTCACAATTCGGCGAGCAGGATCACCACGCCGAAGATGACGAACAGCCCCGCGGTGATCCAGCGGATGACGGAAAGGGGCAGGCGCCGGGTGATCGCCTCGCCGAAGATGACCACCGGGATATTGGCGATCATCATGCCTAAGGTGGTGCCCAGGGTGACGGCGAAGATGGAATGAAAGCGCGCCGCCAGCGCCACCGTGGCGATCTGGGTCTTATCCCCGATCTCCACCAGAAAGAACAGCATCAGGGTGGCGATGAAAGCGCCGAAATCCGGCACCCGCTTAGTTGTATCCGGGTCGATCTTGTCGGGGATCAGCGCCCAGGCTGCCATGGCGATGAACGAGACGCCGACCGCGATCTGCAACATCGTCGCCGGCACCAGCTCGGCGAGCCACAGACCCAGCGCCGCCGCCACCGTATGGTTGGCCAGGGTAGCTACCAGAATGCCCAGGATGATGGGTGCCGGCCGGCGATAGCGCGCCGCCAACAGCAGCGACAAAAGCTGCGTCTTATCGCCGATCTCGGCGATGGCGACGGCAACGGTGGAGGTAAAAAACGCATCAAACATGAAAACACCCGTTGACTTAAGTTGACCGCCAGTCGCCGGCCAGGGACTGCCAGATGGCGAGGGCGGCGATGGCGGCGGTATCGGCGCGCAAGATCCGGGGCCCCAGGGTTACCGGCGTCACCGCCGGCAAGGCGCGCAAGGCCGCCCGCTCATCAGGATGAAAGCCGCCCTCGGGGCCGATCAGCATGGCGGCGGGCTGAGGGGCATCGGCCTTGAGCGCGGCAGCCAGCGGTTGGGCATCACCCGCCTCGTCGCAAAAGTAGAGCCGCCGGCCGGCGGGCCAGGCATCCAGAAGCCGCATCAACGGTTGCGGCTCGGCGACCTCCGGCACATCCAGGCGGCCGCACTGCTCGGCGGCCTCGATGGCGTTGGCGATCAACCGCGTCTCCTTGACCCGCTCGACGACGGTAAAGCGGGTCAGCACCGGTTTGATCGCCGATACCCCGAGCTCCACCGCCTTTTGCACCATGAAATCGAGCCGGGCGCGTTTGACCGGCGCAAACACCAGCCACAGGTCGGGGGCGGTGGCTTGCGGGCGGAGGCGTTCGCCCACCCTCGCCTCTGCCGAGGTTTTGCCGAATTTCTCGATGGTTGCTGACCACTCGCCATCACGGCCATTAAACAGCGCCACGGCGTCGCCCGGCTTGCGGCGCATCACATGCTGAAGATAATGGGCTTGATCGCTCCCAAGGCGTATAATCGCCGACGGCGCGAGGGCATCGGCGACATAAAGCCTCAAGGGGGGGCGATAAGGGCCGATGTCCGTCTCGGGCATGAGATTCGATCAGTGGCTAAGGTTATCAAGGGGCGCGCAGACAATGACGGACGCTGAGGGGAATGGCAAGGGGGAACGCCCGGCGGACGCGGTTGTCGGCAACTGGGTGGATCACGCCCCGGCCTGGTCGCAGCCCTACCTGCGGCTCGCCCGCTTCGACCGCCCGATCGGCGCTTGGCTGCTATTATGGCCGTGCTGGTGGAGCGTCACCCTGGCCGGTCCCGGCTGGCGTCACTTGCCTCTTTACCTTCTGTTCTTCATTGGCGCGTTCGCCATGCGCGCGGCGGGTTGCGTATATAACGACATCGTCGACCGCGACATCGACGCGCAGGTCGAGCGCACCCGCCAGCGCCCCTTAGCCTCGGGCGCGCTCAGCCTGACGCAGGCGATCCTAATGATGGCCGGGTTGATGCTGATCGGCCTGATGGTGCTTCTCCTGATGAACCCGTTCGCCATCGCGCTGGGGGCGAGCTCGCTGGCGCTGGTGGTGATCTATCCCTTCGCCAAGCGCTTCACCGATTGGCCGCAGTTGATCCTGGGGCTTGCTTTCAACTGGGGCGCGCTTCTCGGCTGGGCGGCGGTCAAGGGCAACCTTGGGCTTGCCCCGGTGGCGCTTTACATCGGCGGCATCTTCTGGACCTTGGGCTACGACACCATCTACGCCCACCAGGACAAGGAGGATGACGCCGTGGTCGGCGTGCGCTCCACTGCTCTCCTCTTTGCCGAGCATACCCGGTTGTGGCTCATCCTTTTTTATACCTTGACCATTCTCTTCTTCGCGCTCAGCGGCTGGCTCGCCAATCTGCACCAGATTTACTATTACCTCCTGGCGATGGCCGCGCTGCATCTTGTCGTACAACTCATTTGGGTCAATATCGATAATCCCGAGACCTGCCTGAAGGTCTTTCGCTTCAATCACCTGTTCGGCGGCATCGTCTTTGCCGCGCTCGCCCTTGCCCAGCTGGTTGCGTGGGTTGGCTAGGCCTTGTATGACTGACCGTCACTAAATCGAGCGCGAGGGCGATCCGGCATGGCATATCGTTCGCTACGGGAATTCATCGACCGCCTGGAGGCCGCCGGCCGTTTGGCGCGGATCAAGGAGCCGGTCTCCAGCGTTCTTGAACTGACCGAAATTCATACCCGCGTCTTGGCCGAGGGCGGACCGGCGCTCCTTTTTGAAAACGTCACCAAGGCCGACGGAACCCTGAGCGCCATGCCGGTGCTAACCAATCTGTTCGGCACCGTGGAGCGCGTCGCCTGGGGCATGAACCGCGAACCCCACGAACTGCGCCAGGTGGGCGAAACGTTGGCCTTCCTGCGTCAGCCCGAGCCGCCGGGCGGTTGGCGCGAAGCCCTGGAGATGTTCCCGCTTTTAAAAACCGTAATGTCGATGCGCCCGAAAACCGTTGGCCGCGCCCCGGTGCACGAGGTGGTGCTGCAAGGCGATGACATCGACTTATCGGAACTGCCCATTCAATCGTGCTGGCCGGGCGAGCCCGCGCCATTGATCACCTGGCCCTTGGTGGTCACCAAGGGACCGGGCAATCGTCGGGAAGACGATTATAATCTCGGCATCTACCGCCTGCAGGTGACGGGAAAGAACACCACGCTAATGCGCTGGCTTAAACATCGCGGCGGCGCGCAGCACCACCAGCGTTGGGGCCAGGAACGGCCCGAGCCGATGCCGGCGGCGGTGGTGTTGGGGGCTGACCCCGGCACCATCCTGGCCGCCGTGACGCCGGTGCCGGAGACCGTTTCCGAATACGCCTTCGCCGGTCTGTTGCGCGGCGCCAAGGTGGAACTCGTCGATTGCAAGACGGTGCCCTTGAAAGTGCCGGCGGAAGCCGAGATCGTGCTTGAGGGCCATGTCTCGCTCAGCGACTACGGCGATGAAGGGCCTTATGGCGATCATACCGGCTATTACAATTCGGTGGAGCGCTTTCCGGTGTTCACGGTGAGCGCCATCACCCGGCGCGAGCGGCCGATCTATCTGACCACCTATACCGGCCGGCCGCCGGATGAGCCGTCGGTGCTTGGCGAGGCGCTCAATGAAGTATTCATTCCGCTCCTTTCCCAGCAGTTTCCCGAGATCGTCGATTTCTGGCTGCCGCCCGAGGGCTGTTCTTATCGCATCGCGGTGGTGTCGATCCGCAAAGGCTATCCGGGGCACGCCAAGCGCGTCATGATGGCGGTATGGTCGTACTTGCGGCAATTCATGTACACCAAGTTCGTCATCGTCGTCGATGACGACATCAATGCCCGCAACTGGAAAGATGTGATGTGGGCGGTCTCCACCCGGGTCGATCCGGCGCGCGATCTGACCGTCATCGAAAACACGCCCATTGATTATCTTGATTTCGCCTCGCCGGTGTCGGGCTTGGGTTCCAAGATGGGATTGGACGCCACCAACAAGTGGCCGGGCGAGACGGCCCGCGAGTGGGGGCGGAAAATCGCCATGGCCGATGATATCGTGGCGCGGGTGACGGAAAAATGGCCGCGTCTCGGCATTCCGGGATCGGGAGCGCCGATCTGGCGCAAGGAGCCCTGACATCATGAGCGATGCATTAAATCAGTTGAGCGACTTGATCGCCAAGGCGCGCAAAAGCGGCGCCGACGCCGCCGACGCCATCCTGATTGAAAGCCGATCGGAAAGCGTCGGCGTGCGCCTGGGCAACATCGAGGATGTGGAGCGCTCGGAAAGTTCCGATTTGGGCTTGCGCGTGTTCATCGGCAAGCGGCAAGCCATCGTCTCCTCCACCGATCTGTCATCGCCAACCCTTGACGCCATGGTCTCGCGCGCCATCGCCATGGCGCAGCTGGCGCCGGAAGATCCTTATTGCGGCCTAGCCGAGACAAGCCTGCTGGCGCAACCGCCCTTTCCCGCGCTCGATCTTGCCGACAGCGCAGCGCCCACTACCGATGAACTATTGACGCGCGCGCGCACCGCCGAGGATGCGGCGCTGGCGGTCAAGGGCATCACCAATTCCGAAGGCGGCGGCGCCAGTTGGGGCTTTAGTCGGGTCAGTCTTGTCGCCAGCAATGGCTTTGCCGGTACGTATGCCGGAACCTCGCATAGTGTCAGCGTTTCGGTGCTGGCCGGAACCGATACCGCCATGGAACGCGATTACGATTATTCTTCCACCCGTCATCTCGCTGATCTTGCCGATCCCGCGACGGTCGGCCGCAGCGCCGGCGAGCGAACGGTCAGACGCTTGAATCCGAAGAAGCCGAAGTCGGCCAAGGTGCCGGTGGTTTTCGATCCGCGCGTTTCGCGCACGCTCTTAGGCCATCTGTCATCCGCCATCAACGGCCAGGCGATCGCCCGCGGCACCAGCTTCTTGAAGGATAAGCTCAACGCTGCGATTTTCGCGCCTGGCGTTGCCGTCATCGACGACCCCTTGCTGACGCGCGGCTTATCATCGCGTCCCTTTGATGGCGAAGGCGTGGTTACACGGCGGCTGGCGGTGGTGGAGAATGGCGTATTGCAAAGCTGGCTTCTTGATAGCGCGTCCGCCAAGCAACTCAAGCTCGTCTCCACCGGACATGCGCGGCGTGGCACCTCGGGCCCGCCATCGCCGGGGACATCGAATTTTTATCTGGCGGCGGGAAAAGTATCGCCGGCCGAATTGATGGCTGACATCAAATCAGGATTTTATGTCACCGAGCTTATCGGCATGGGCGTTAATGGCGTCACCGGTGATTATAGCCGCGGCGCATCGGGCTTTTGGATCGAGAATGGCGAACTTGCTTATCCGGTGAGCGAACTGACCATCGCCGGTAATTTAATCTCGATGTTCGCGGCGCTCGTTCCAGCCAATGACCTGGAATTTCGCTACGGCACCGATGCGCCCACGGTGCGCATCGACGGCATGACCCTCGCCGGCAGCTGAAAAAAGTAGGGGGCCACCCCGAGGGGCGACCCCGCTCGGTGATAAAATCAAAATGACTTCGAAACCGAGAACACCACGCGGCTGTCGGCGTTGTCGAAATTGCTGATGTCGGTATCCTGATAAACCAATCCAAGATTAAGGCCGACAACCGTAGCGTAAAGGCCCGCACTCCACTCCGTGTAGTCGCTGGAGCCAAAATCGGTATAGCCGATGTGAAAGCCGGCGCTCAGCGGCGTATTGGGTATCGGCACCGTCGCATCGGAGAACAAATAGACAGCATCATCATCGCCATAAGCATCTTGACCTTCCGGCACATAGCCAACGCCGGTGGTCAACGACACCACACCGAGGTCATAACCAACTTTACCCATGATCTCAAAATAATTGGCGTCAACCTCATCGCCTGGATAGGTGTAATAGATGACCGAGATGTCGTAGTTAACGCCGTTTACTTCGTTGCCATAGCCAATGTAGTAATCCGCCTCGATGGAACCCTCGGCGAATTCGCCGCTCGATGCCCACACGCCGACATAAGCGCCGGAGTCATGCTGCCAATTCAGGCTGCCTTGAATAGCCGGATCCTCATCGCTCATGGAAATGCCGCGAAAGACATATTCCGAAGCCAAGGTCACGGAACCGCTAAACGTACCAGGGAAACCATCATCCGTTGCTTCTTCGGCGAGCGCCGCGCTGCTTAAACCTAATCCGATCACCGCCGCCATGAGGCCAGTGCGAAGCGCGATTTTTTTATTCCAATTCTCTGACGTCATCTATGCATTTCCTTATTTTAGTGTTTCCTCCAAGAGCCGGACCTTAGGCGATGGGCCGACAACTTAGCTCTCAACTCATTACAAGTTTCATGCCAATCTTGGTAAAAATCTGCTTAATCAAGGCTGGCGCAGCGATTCCTCAAAAGACGGTCAATCACTGGCCTCGGTGATGTTTGTGCAACGCACAATTATTACGCAGCCGCAAACGGCTGCTGCACAATAAACCGGCAAATGTGGTCAGAATTGGGCGATCGGCGTTTCTTCCCGAACTTAACATTTTCGTCTCGGCGCGGATCGACGTATACTTTTCGCCTTGATGATCACCTGTGGGGAGATAGTGAGCGTGGGATAGCGGTCGAACATCGCCCGGCAGTCGATATGATGACGGTGGGACTTCCGGGACTTTCCAAGGCTGACGCCGTTCCCGAACCGATGTTCGAGGAAGGAGAAAGCTGGGTTCTTCGCGCGCACTGGTTCGCCAATATCATCGCCAGCCCTTTTCTGAAACCGTGGTTCTATCAGCGGTTGCGCGCCGGCAAGGAGGATCCCGTTCGCTTCCGCGAGCGCTTGGGCATCCCCAGTCAGCCGGCGGCGACGCGGCCCATCGTGTGGGTCCATGCCCACGGCAGCCAGGCGGCCAGCGCCGCCCGCACCCTGATTGACAGCTTAAGCGATCGTCATTTGGTGCTCGCCACCACGGTAACCCGGCCGGCGGCCGATTATTTAGCGGCGCGCCTGCCGCCGTCGGCGCTACATCAATATGCGCCAGTAGACCATCCTCATGCGGTCTGCCGTTTCCTTGATCACTGGCGGCCGGCATCGCTGTTGTGGATCGATTCGCCCTTCTCCCCCAACCTCTTGGGCGAGACGGCCCGGCGCCACATACCGGCGGCGCTGGTCAATGCGCAGCTGGGCGATATGGCGTTCCGTCACCTCCTCTGGCGCAAGCGGCTCTACCGCCCATTAAGCCGCGCCTTCGCGCTGGTGACGGCGCAAAGCGGCCGCGACGCCGCCCGCCTGCGGCTGTTGTCCGGCCGCCATGCCTACCGCTTCGGAAACCTTCAATATGCCCGGCCGCAGCCCCGGATCGATGAAATCGCGGCCGCCGCGCTGAAACGGCAGCTCAACAAGCGGTTGGCCTGGGCGGCGGTTTATACCCATCCCGGCGAGGAAGAGCTGGTTGCCGAGGCCCACCGCGAAATTCGCCGGCAGTTTCCCGAGGCGGTGCTGCTGCTGGCGCCGCGCCATGGCCATCGCATCACCGAGGTCGCCCGCCGGCTGGGAAAAACCGATAGCATCGCCCGGCCCGCCGCCGGCATCCCCATTGATGAGACCACCTCGATCGCGCTTTTGGAAGGCCCGCTGGATGCCGTGTTGGCCTGCCGCTTGGTGCCGGTCGCCTTCCTTGGCGGCTCCTTCGTCGCCTCGGGCGGCCACAACCCTTTGGAATTGGCGCATTTGGGCTGCGCCGTGGTCAGCGGGCCGCAGGTGCAAAATTACATCGACCCCATGGCCGAGCTGCAGGCCGCCGGCGCGGTGCAAATGGTGCAGGATGGCCGCTGCCTTGCCGTCGCGGTGTCGCGACTGCTCAAAGACCTTAATTTCGCCCGCCAGCGGGCGGCAGCGGCGGAGCGAGTCGCTGCCCAGGAATGGGTCGCCATGACGCGCCTATTGGCCGCCATCGAGCCGATTTTACCGCGCCTCTAACAACAGCGCCGGATCAAGACGCACCTCAAACCAGTTGACCCGCCAGTCAAGGTGGGGACCCGTGGCGCGCCCGGTGGCGCCGAGAGCGCCGATCAAATCCCCCGCCTCCACCTTGTCGCCCACGTTCACCTCCACCCGGTCGAGATGAAGAAAGCTGGAGGAAACGCCGTGCCCGTGATCGATGATCACGGTGCCGCCGGTATAATAAAAATCGCGCGAGGCCAGACGCACGATGCCGGCCGCCGGCGCCAAGACGGGACTGCCGCGCGGCCCGGCGATATCAAGGCCATAATGCGGCTGGCGCGGTTCGCCGTTCAGAATGCGCTGACTGCCGTAGACGCCGCTGACGCGCCCCTCGGCGGGACGGCGAAAGCCATCCCAGAACCAAGCGGCGTGAGTGTCTACCTTGCGCACCGCGGCGACCATCGCGTTTTCTTGCTCGATGCGCTGCAATGTCGCGGCATCGGGGGTCACCATTTTTGGCGGCAGACCATCGATGCGCTGAATATCGAATTGCCGTTGCTCGATGGCAAGAACGCGGGTTTCCGTTTTCCCGTCGGGATAACGAACGACCAGCGTAGCGCTGGCGGGTGCATCGCGCCCGAAGCCGAACACGAAGCGGCCGAAGCGATCAAGCCGCAGCGCCGCGCCATCAACGGTGATATCACTGCCCGGCGTCGCCACGCCCTTGATCAAGCCGCCTTGGGTGAAGTTGCCGTCAAGTTTTAGCGTATGGTCGCCGCCGGCGCAGGCAATGCCTGACAGCAATAGCCATGCTCCCAGAATAGACGCCAGATACCGCATCAGGATTGGCGATCGCCCGCTTCGTAATGACGGCGGGTGGCGATTTCGCTGTTGAGGTATGCTTCCTGACGCACCGCGCACCAGTAGCGCAAATTGACGAGATCTATTTTCTGTCCGGTCACCGCGCAGGTTACATAGCGGCCGGGCGTGATGATTTTGTAATCGCCGGAGAAGTACTGAATCTTCGCTTCCCGCTCGCCGTCGAAAATGGTTTTCATAACAGTCGTCCTTGATCTTCGCTGCTCTTGTCGCGTCGTTTTGGCAGATCGCCGCCCGCTGCCCGCGCCGCCACCCGGCCATCGGCAAATTGTAGGCTAAGCTCCAAGCCTGGCGAAATTGCGGCAGCCTTTGTCAGCGGCTCTCCGGCGCGGTCGCGCACCACGGCAAAGCCTCGCGCCAGCACCCGCTCATAACTTAAACTCTCCAGCATGCGCGCCAGCGACGCCACGTTGGCGCTACGCTCGCTCAGGAGCGCGCGCGCCTCCCGCGCCGCGCGGGCGCTCAATTCGCCAAGCCGGGCGTTAGCCTGACGCACCCGCTCCAACAGCAGAATAGGAGTCACCTTGGCGGCGAGGCCAACCAAGCGGCCGCGTCGCTTTTCCACATTTGAGAGGAGCGCGCGCGGCAATCGCTCGCCCAGATCATCGATGCGCTGCGCCGGCAGCACCAACAGATCACGGGGGCTGGGAAGTCCGCGCGCCAATCCCGTCAAGCGTTCCCGGCGATCATCGATCATGCGCCGCCGCGCCTGGCCCAAACGCTTGTCCAGGGTGGCGATCATCGCCTGCAATTCGGCGCGCACCGGCACCGCTTTTTCCGCCGCCGCCGTCGGCGTCGGGGCGCGTAAGTCAGCGGCGAAATCGATCAAGGTGGTATCAGTTTCATGGCCGACGGCGGAGATCACGGGAATGCGGCTGGCGGCGGCGGCGCGCACCACGATCTCCTCGTTGAAAGCCCACAAGTCCTCGATGCTGCCGCCGCCCCGCGCCACAATGAGCACATCCGGGCGCGGCACGACGCCACCCGGTTCCAAGGCGTTAAAGCCGTTGATCGCCGCCGCGATCTGCTCCGCCGCGCCGTCGCCCTGCACCAACACCGGCCATACCAGCACGTCGCGCGGGAAGCGATCGGCGAGACGATGCAGAATATCGCGGATGACCGCGCCGGTGGGCGATGTGACCACGCCGATGACTTGAGGCAGAAACGGCAGCGGCCGCTTGCGTGCGGCGTCAAACAGCCCTTCCGCCGCCAGTTTTTTCTTGCGCTCCTCCAGAAGCGCCATCAATGCGCCGACGCCGGCCAATTCCAGATGCTGGATGACGAGCTGATATTTCGAGCGCCCGGGATAGGTGGTGAGCTTGCCGATGGCCACCACCTCCAAGCCGTCTTCAAGCTGCACCGGCAGCCGCACCGCGGTGCCACGCCAGCACACCGCGTCGATGAGCGCGTCGGCGTCTTTGAGCGCCATGTAAAGATGGCCCGAGGCGGCGCGCTTGAAGCCCGACACCTCGCCCCGCACCCGCACCAGCTCATACGCTTCCTCCACCGTGCGCTTCAACGCCAGCGACAGCTCGGAAACGGTGTATTCTTTCAGGTTGGCCAATACGCTGTTCGACACGCCTACTCCTTGCGGGCTGTTGCGGCGCTTGCGCGCCGGGCAGCCTATGTTACAAGGAGCCGGGACAAAAAACCAAGCAGGGCTTAGAACAAGATGACGCGCATCAACGTATTGGTGATCGGCTCCGGCGGGCGGGAGCATGCCTTGTGCTGGAAACTGCGCCAATCGCCCGAGCTTGGGGAGCTTTATTGCGCGCCCGGCAACGGCGGCATCGCCGAGGCGGCGACCTGCGTCGAGCTGAAGGTCGAGGATGCCGCGGCGGTAATCGAGTTTTGCCGCCGGCATGACATCGGCCTCGTCGTGGTGGGGCCGGAAGCGCCCCTGGTCGCCGGCCTGGTGGACCGCTTGGAAGCCGCCGGCATCGCCGCCTTCGGGCCCTCGGCGGCGGCGGCGCAACTGGAAGGCTCCAAAGGCTTTACCAAGGATTTATGCGCCGAAAACGGCATCCCCACCGCCGCCTATGGGCGCTTTACCGAGGCCGCCGCCGCCAAGGCTTATGTGGGGCAAATGGGCGTGCCCATCGTCATCAAGGCCGATGGCCTGGCCGCCGGCAAGGGCGTCATCATCGCCGAGAGTTTGGCGCAGGCGGATGAGGCCATCGACGACATGTTCGGCGGCGGCTTCGGCGCCGCCGGGGCGGCAGTGGTGATCGAAGAGTTTCTTGTTGGCGAGGAGGCGAGCTTTTTCGCGCTGAGCGATGGCGAAACCATCCTGCCCATGGCCACCGCCCAGGACCACAAGCGGGTGGGCGACGGCGACACCGGCCCCAATACCGGCGGCATGGGGGCCTACTCCCCCGCCCCTGTCATGACCCCGGCGCTGGAGGCGCGGGTTGTGCGGGAGATCATCGAACCCACGGTGCGCGCCATGGCGGCGCGGGGCATGCCTTATAGGGGCGTGCTTTATGCCGGGCTGATGATCACCGCCGATGGCCCCAAGCTCATCGAGTACAACGTCCGTTTCGGCGATCCCGAGACCCAGGTGCTGATGATGCGCCTGGAATCCGATCTTCTGGAGGCGTTGCTGGCGGTGGCGCAGAAAATACTTTCAAACGTTCGTTTGACATGGTACCCCGATGTGGCGCTGACCGTGGTCATGGCCGCCAAGGGCTATCCCGGCGCCTATGACAAGGGCAGCGAGATCAAGGGGCTGAGCGAAGCGGCGGCGGTCCCCGGCGTGCAAATCTTCCATGCCGGCACGACGCGCCAAGACGGGCGGATTTTGGCCACCGGCGGCCGGGTGCTGAACGTCACCGCGCGCGGGCGCACGGTGGCCGAGGCTCAGGCGCGCACTTATGCGGCGGTGGATAAAATTCACTGGCCGGAGGGCTTTTGCCGGCGCGACATCGGTTGGCGCGCCATCGCCAGAGAGAAGGAAGCAACGACCACATGACGTCGCGGCAGCAAGCGAACGAAGGCACGGGGCCGGTACGCACCGGTCAGGAAATCGATGCCGAGAAGCTTGCCCGATATTTAGCCGCCAAGATCGACGACTTCGCCGGTCCGTTGACCATCGAGCAGTTCAAGGGCGGCCAGTCGAACCCCACCTACAAACTCGTCACCCCTGCCCGCGCCTATGTGCTGCGCCGCAAGCCGCCGGGCAAGCTTTTAAAGTCCGCCCATGCGGTGGACCGCGAGTACCGCGTCATCAAGGCGCTTCATGGCGCCGGCATGCCGGTGGCCAGGCCCTATCTGTTGGAAGAAGACGACAGCATCATCGGCACCGCGTTTTATGTCATGAGCTTCGTCGATGGCCGCATCTTCTGGGAAGCCGCCATGCCCGGCAGCACGGTCAACGAGCGCGCCGCGATATATGACGCCATGAACGATGTCATCGCCCGGCTGCATCAGGTCGACTACCAGGCGGTGGGACTTGGCGACTATGGCAAGACCGGCGACTACATCGCCCGCCAGATCGCCCGCTGGTCGAGCCAGTATGACGCCAGCAAGACCGAAGATATCCCGGCCATGGATCGCCTCATGGCGTGGCTGCCGCGCAATATCCCGCCGGGCGAGGAAGTCGCCATCGTCCACGGCGACTTTCGCATCGATAATCTGATCTTCCATAAAACCGAGCCCCGCGTGCTCGCGATTTTGGATTGGGAGCTGTCCACACTCGGTCATCCGTTAGCCGATTTTTCCTACGCCACCATGCTGTGGCGCTTGCCGCCGCATATCTTCAACGGCTTGAAAGGGCTGCCGCTGGCCGAGCTTGGCATCCCCAGCGAGGAAGATTACGTCGCCGCCTATTGCCGTCGAACGGGACGCGCCGAAATTCCCGGCTGGGACTTTTATATGATCTACAACATGTTCCGCATCGCCGCCATTTTGCAAGGCATCATGGGCCGCGTGGTGGCCGGCACCGCCACCAGCGCGCATGCCGTCAGCCAAGGCAAGCTCGCCAAACCCATCGCCGAGATTGCGTGGAGCGAAGTGGAGCGGTTGGGGCTGGGCTAGTTGCGCAAACTATATGACCGTCATTGCGAGGAGGCGCGTAGCGCCGACGCGGCAATCCAAGACGTCGCACATGGATTGCTTCGCTTCGCTCGCAATGACACTGCTTACTTATTCATCTGAGCAGCGCTTCTTACGATTCCGTTATTCCCCTGATCTTCTCCAACAACGACCGCACTTCCGGGCCGTCGATCGCCGGCGCCGAGATCAAATGCAGATCATGTTGCGGGTAGGGTATCTCGATACCGTGCTCATGAAACTTGTCCCAAATCTTCAACAACACGTCGCTCGCCACGTTGGCGACACCGTTGTGAGGGTCGGCGATCCATAACCTGAGCTCCAGATTGACCGCGCGGTCGCCAAATCCTCTGACCAAACATCGCGGCTCAGGATCCTTTAATACCCGCGGCGTTTCCAATGCCGCCTCGACCGTCAGGTCCATGGCCTTTCTCAAATCGCTTTTGTAAGACACGCCCACCGGAATTCGCTGTCGCACCTTGGTGCTGGAGTAGGTCCAGTTGATCACCGGCTGGGTGATCATGTCTTCATTGGGCACCAGATGCTCGCGGCCGTCGCGGGTAATCACCGAGGTGTAGCGCGCCGCCAGTTTGTTGATCCAACCGTAGGTGCCGCCGACCTCAATCACATCGCCCGGCTTGATGGAGCGGTCCAACAGCAGAATGACGCCGCTGATCAGGTTGGAGACCACCTTCTGCAAACCGAAGCCGAGGCCGAGCCCCACCGCGCCGCCGATCACCGCCAGCGCCGTCAAATCGACGCCCATGGCAGTGAACGCCGCCAGCACGGCGAAGGTGACGAAAAGAATCTTCGCCAATTTTGAGAGCAGCACCTGCGCCGATGGCGTCAAGGTCGACATGCGCCCCAATCCCTGCTCCAAGAGCCGCGCCGCGAACAGGGCCGTCCATACCATGATGACGAAGATAAAAATGCCGGAGATGATGGCCAGCACCGAAATCCGCGTCCTGCCCAACTCGATGGCCAGGGAATCGAGAAATGCGCCCGCCGGCGTCAACAGACCGGAAATTTTCAACGCCGCGATGGACCAGGCGACGATGACGAACAGCCGCCCCAACTCGGCGTTCTTGATGAACAGCGCGGCAAAGCGGATGATCAGCCACGCCGGGATCAAACTCGCCGCCGGCTGCAAGATGTCAACCGGATGGCTGATGCGATCAAAGGCGGCCAGCACGAGCCCAATGGCGATGAGCCACAGAACCGGCAGCCGCAGGGGAATGAGAAACGGTGCGATGCGATTGTAATAGGGAATGTGACGCGCGGCGCGGCGATTGAGCGGTCGCATCAAGCGGCCGAGAATGACGGCGGCCGCCAACGCCATGCCGACCGCCGCCAATTGCATCAAAGTTTCCGGCGACAACAGCCATTGCTCAAGCCACATTAAAAAATTCTGCGCCTTGAGCATGAGGGTATCAAGCACGTGCACTTGCGCCTCCCCTGCCGAGTGGTACAAGGCAGTCTATCGTCGGACAGCAAAAAAGTCTTTCAAAATGGCCGCTGCCGCCCGCTCGCCGATGCCGCCATAGACCTCCGGCCGATGGTGGCAGGTGGGCTGGCTGAAAACCCGCGCCCCGTGCGCTACGCCGCCGCCCTTGGGGTCTTCCGCGCCATAATAGAGCCGGCGCAGGCGGGCGAAGGCGATGGCCTGGGCGCACATGGCGCACGGCTCCAGGGTGACGTAGAGGTCGCAATTGGCGAGCCGCTCGCTGCCCAGGGCGGCGGCGGCGGCGCGGATCGCCAACAGCTCGGCGTGCGCCGTCGGATCGCGGTCGGTGATCACCCGGTTGCCGGCGCGGGAGATGATCCTGCCTTCGGCATCGACGATCACCGCCCCCACCGGCACCTCGCCCCGTGATGCCGCCAGGCGCGCCTCATCGAGGGCCGCCGCCATGAAATGATTGCTCTTGCCCGTCATGGGCGGACCATGGCGGGGAGCGCGCAGAAGGTCAAGACGCTTCCCTTCACTGGCGCAACCGAGGTAGGTTCGGCGATCGCATAGAGAAACCGCTCAACAATGAGGGAAAAAACCATGACCAAACCTGATCCATCTCGTCTGCTTGAAATCGGCATGGGATTTATGGCCTCCAAAACCGTCTTGAGCGCCGTCGATTTAGGACTATTTACCGTCCTCGGCGATCGCGCCATGACCGGCGAGGAACTGCGCCGGGACTTGCAGCTCCACCCCCGCGCCATACCCGATTTCACCGACGCCCTGGTGGCGTTGGGGTTTCTGGAACGTGACGGCGATGGGACGGCAGCGCGCTATCGCAACACGGCGCTTACGGCCACCTTCCTCGACCGCAATAAGCCATCGTATCTTGGCGGCATTCTGGAAATGTCCAACGACCGCCTCTACCCGTTTTGGGGCGGCCTCAGCACCGCCTTGAAAACCGGCATACAGCAAAATGAGTCGGCGCACGGGCAAAAGCCGCTCTTTGACGTCTTATACCAAGACGAAGCGCGGCTGGAGCAATTCATCGCCGCCATGGCAGCCATTTCCGGACCCAATGTCGACGCCTTGGCGGAAAAGTTCGATTTCTCGCGCTATAAGACCCTCTGCGACGTCGGCGGCGCATCGGGACGACTGGCCATCGCCGTCGCGCGCCGTCATCCTCATATGTCCTGTTTGTCGGTGGACCTGCCGGTGGTGGAGCCGATTGCCCAGCGCGCCATCAAGAAAGCAGGCCTAGAAGCCCGAGTAAAAACCGGCCTCTGCGATTTCTTCGCCGCGCCGCTGCCCAAGGCCGACGTCATCACCATGGGGCTCATTCTGCATGACTGGGATCTGCCGAAAAAGATGCACCTCATCCGCGCCGCCTATGAGGCGCTGCCCAAGGGCGGAGCCTTCATCGTGGTGGAAAACCTCATCGATGATGCCCGGCGCAGCAACGTCTTTGGCCTCATGATGTCCTTGAACATGCTGATTGAAACCGGCACCGGCTTCGATTATTCCGGCGCTGACTTCGCCGGCTGGTGCAAGGAGGTCGGTTTTATCAAATGCGAGACCATGCATCTGGCCGGACCGGCCAGCGCCGGTATCGCCTACAAATAACCACTAGGGGGACTCTTTGACCGCGGACGATCAAAAAGGCGAACGCATCGCCAAGGTGCTGGCGCGGGCAGGCGTTGCCTCCCGCCGCGATGTGGAACGCCTGATCGCCGAGGGCCGGGTGTCGCTGCACGGCCAGCCGGTGACCACGCCGGCGACCCTGGTCGCCTCCACCGAAGGGTTGGCGGTGGATGGCCAGGCGGTGGCGGCAGCGCAAGCGGCGCGGCTGTGGCGTTTTCACAAGCCGGTGGGCGTGGTCACCACCTCGCGCGATCCGCAGGGCCGCCAGACGGTATTCGACGTTCTGCCCAAGGACATGCCGCGGGTGATCACCGTCGGCCGGCTCGACATCACCAGCGAAGGCCTGCTGCTGTTGACCAACGACGGCGCGCTGGCGCGCTGGCTGGAGCTGCCGGCCACCGGCCTGGCGCGTACCTACAAGGTCCGCGCCTTGGGCCAGGTCAGCGATGAGGCGTTGGCGGCGTTGGCGCAAGGCGCCGAGATTGACGGCGTGCGCTATGGTCCCGTCGAGGTGACGCGGGAGCGGGGCCAAGGGGCCAACATGTGGTATCGCGTCACCTTGCATGAAGGCAAGAACCGCGAGGTGCGGCGCATTTTCGAGAGCCTAGGCCTGAAGGTGAACCGCCTCATCCGCGAGGCCTACGGCCCGTTCGCCCTCGGCCATCTGGAACGCGGCCGGGTGGAGGAAGTGCCGGCCGCCACCTTACGCGGCGTGTTGCCCGAGGTGGCGGCGGGCCACCCGGACGTCAAACTGCCGCCGCCGCCCACCCGCAAGGGCTGGGCCAAGGCCAAGCCGAAACCCACCAAACCCGGCAAGGGACGCAAACGGTGAGGATCATCGGCGGCAAGTGGCGCGGGCGGCGGCTCCTTGCGCCCAAGACCGCCGCCATCCGCCCCACCGCAGACCGGGCGCGGGAAAGCTTGTTCAACATGCTCGCCCACGGCGTGGCGACGCTCAATGGCGCGACCGTCGCCGATATCTGCGCCGGCACCGGGGCCTTGGGGTTTGAGGCGCTAAGTCGGGGCGCGGCGCGCGCCGTCTTCGTCGACCAAAATCCCGCCGCGCTGGAGCTGGCGCGCCGCAACGCGGCTGTGTTGGGCGCAGAAGACGCGGCTAAGATCATCCGCGCTGACGCCTGCCGGCTGCCGCCAGCAGAGGCTCCCGTTGATTTAGCGTTCCTCGATCCGCCCTATCGCCAGGGCCTGATACTGCCAACGTTGGCGGCGCTCCACCGTCAAGGCTGGCTCAAAGCGGGGAGCGTGGTGGTGATTGAAATCGGCCATGACGAAGACGTTGCCCTGCCGCCGTTCCTCGATGCGGTCAAAGACCGCACCGTCGGCGAGGCTAAGTTGGTGGTGACGGTGGTGAAATCTCCTTTTCCCAAGAACATCCCCTCACCCTGACCCTCTCCCCAAGGAGAGGGGACTTTCATTTTCCCTCTCCCGGCGGGAGAGGGAGGGCGCGGAGCGCCAGGGTGAGGGGCCTTCACCTCCGCCCAAACAACCGCTCGATGTCGGCGCCGCTGAGCGCGATGTAGGTCGGGCGGCCATGGTTGCATTGGCCGGAGCGGGGCGTCGCTTCCATCTCCCGCAACAGCGCGTTCATTTCATCAATGGTCAACCGCCGCCCGGCCCGCACGCTGCCGTGGCAGGCCATGGTGGCGCACACCTCGTCCAGGCGTTCCGTCAACGACAGCGCGGCATCCATTTCGGCTAGTTCATCGGCCAAATCCATGATCAACCCTTTGACATCGGCGCGGCCCAACAGCGCCGGCGTCTCGCGCACCAGCACCGCGCCATTGCCAAAAGCTTCCACCACCAGCCCCAGCGCAGCCAACTCCTCGGCGCGGGCGATCACGCGGTCCGCCGCCGCCGGATCAAGCTCCACCACTTCCGGCAAGAGGAGCGCCTGCCGCGCCACGCCGGATGAGGCCATCTGCCGCTTCATGCGCTCCATCACCAGCCGCTCATGGGCGGCGTGCTGATCGACCAGAATCAACCCGTCCGCCGTCTCGGCGACGATATAGGTATTGTGGAGCTGCGCCCGGGCGTAGCCCAACGGCGGCGTCTCGACGGGCGGCGGCGCGATCTCCTCGACCTCGCCCGGCAAGGGCGCTTGGTAGGCTGCCGCCGCCTCGCGCAGGCGCGGCGCGGGCAATGAAAATGAGTGCTGCCAGGAAGACGGCAGGGGCGGACGGGCCAGCCCCAATGCCGCCGTGGTGACGGTGCTGGCGGTGCGATGCCCCGCCTCAGCCAAGGCGTGCTTTAAGGCTCCGACGATCAGGCCGCGAATAAGTCCAGCATCGCGAAACCGCACCTCGGCCTTGGCCGGATGAACGTTGACGTCCACCGTCTGCGGATCAACGTCGAGGAACAGCGCCGCCACCGGGTGACGGTCGCGGGCCAGCACGTCGGCGTAAGCGCCGCGCAACGCGCCCACCAGGAGCTTATCGCGCACCGGCCGGCCGTTGACGAACAGGTATTGCTGCTGCGCCGTGCCGCGGCTGTAGGTGGGCAGCCCGGCAAAGCCTGAAAGCCGCGCCCCTTCCCGCTCCGCCGCCACCGCCGCTGCGTTGTTGATGAACTCGTCGCCGAGAATAGCAGCAAGCCGCTTACGCAGGCCGCCTTCACCGCCGACCGCCGGCAATTTGAGGAGCATGCGGCCTTCGTCGGTAAACTCGAACGCCGCCTCGGGATGCGCCATCGCCAGCCGACGCAGGGTGTCAAGAATATGACCGGCCTCGGTGCGGTCGTTTTTGAGGAACTTCAGCCGCGCCGGCGTGGCGTAAAAGAGATCGCGCACCTCGACCCGGGTGCCGCTTCCCAGCGCTGCCGGTTCCGCCGCGCCCTTGCGGCCCCCCTCCACCGCCAAGGTCCAAGCGGCGTCGGAGCCCCGCGCCCGGCTGGTGATCCGCAGCCGGCTGACCGCGCCGATGGAGGGCAACGCCTCGCCCCGGAAGCCTAAGGTGGCGATGGCGGTGAGGTCATCATCATCGCTGATTTTCGAGGTGGCGTGGCGCTCCACCGCCAGCGCCAGTTCCGCAGCGGTCATGCCGATGCCGTCGTCACTGACAGAAATGAGCGACCGCCCGCCGCCCTCGATCGCCACCTCGATGCGGCGCGCGCCGGCATCGAGGGCGTTCTCCACCAGTTCTTTCAGCGCGCTGGCCGGCCGCTCCACCACCTCGCCGGCGGCGATGCGGTTGACGGTGCGCTCGGAGAGGACGCGAATGGTCACGGGGGAACTCTTTGGATTAAGGGAATAGCTGTTATGCCCGCTTTATGCAGGGTTAGGATGTCATTGCGAGCGCCAGCGAAGCAATCCATTTTTAGGCATGTAGATTGCTTCGTCGGCTAAAGCCTCCTCGCAATGACAATAAAAATAGGTCTTTGGTCTGGCCCGGGGGCGGAGGTGACATCCTTAAACTACTTGGCAGGAACCGTGCTCGCCACGCCGTCGGGCGCGCCCACCACCACCCAATGGAGGTTTTCCGGCGACAAGAGGCGCTTGGCAACGCGGTTGACGTCGTCCAGCGTCACCGCCTCGATATAGGCATTGCGCTTAGCGACGAAATCCGGCGCAAAGCCATCCAGCTGCAACGCCACCAGTTCGCCGGCAATCTTGCCGCTCGAGGCGAAGGACAAGGGATAGGAGCCGGTCAGATATTTCTTCGCCAATGCCAGCTCGGCCTCGGTCGCGCCACCATCCCGCATCTTGGTGATTTCGGTGCCGATGATCGCCATGGATTCTGCCGCGCGCTCATTCTGGGTGCCGACCGATCCAAGCATGATCCCGGCATGGTCAAATGGCGCAAAAATCGTATAAATATAATATGCTAAGCCACGTTTTTCGCGTACTTCATTAACTAAGCGCGAAGAAAAGCCGCCGCCGCCCAAGGTATAGTTCATTACCTGCGCCGCGTACCAGTCGGGATCGTCCCGCTTGATGCCGGTATGACCGAACACGATGGTGCTTTGCGGGATCGGCCGATTGACCACCTCGATGCCGGCGGGCGGCGATGCCTTGACCTCGGCCACCGGCGCGGGCGTCGCCTTTTCCGGCAGGGCGCCGAATGCCTGGCCAAGCAGCGCCTTGGCCTCCTCGGGCGTGACATCGCCGACGATGGCGATGACCAGCGAGCCGCGGGCGAAGTGGCTGGCGGCGAAGGCCCTCAGGTCATCGCGGGTGATGGCCTTGAGGCTGTCGACGCTACCCTCCTTGGGCCGGCCGTAGGGATGGCCGGCAAAGGCGGCGGCGTACCAACGTTTGGCGGCCACCGCGGACGGCGTTTGTTCGGCTTGCGCCACGGCGGCGAAGAGCTGCTGGCGCACCCGCTCGATGGCGTCGGCGTCAAAGCGCGGCTGGGATAGGGCTAACCCTAAGAGGCGAAAGGCTTCGCGGCGGTTCTCCGTCAATGTCTTCATGACGGCGAAGCTTTCGTCCCGCTCCGCCGCAAAGCTCATTTCGATGGCGAGTTCCTCCAACCGCTGTTGAAAAGCGGCGGCGTCCATGTCGCCCGCGCCCTCGTTCAAGAGACCGGCGACGAAAGTCGCTGTACCCTCCTTGGCCTGAGGGTCCTGGGCAGTACCAGCGTTGCGGAACGCCAGCTGCACCGCAATGATGGGCAGGCTGTGATTTTCCACCAGCCAGGCGGTACCGACGCCGGGCACGTCAACGGTTTGAATATCAAGCGCCTGGGCGGGCAACGCGCCCGCCAGCAGCACGATCAAGGCCAGGATCAGCCGCTTCATGGCTTGGCCTCCGCCTTAGGTAACAATAGCCCGGTTACCGACCCTTCCGGCCGCAGCACCGCCTGGGCGGCAGCCCTGACGTCCTCAGCGGTGACCGCCATGATGCGGTCGGGCCAAGCCAGCACATCGTTAATGGTCAGGCCAGCGGTGAGCGCCCGGCCAAAAGTCTGCGCCAGGGTCATCAGGTTGTCGCGGGCGTAAATCTCGTCGGCGCGCAGGCGGCGCTTGGCCCGCTCCAGCTCGGCCGCCTCGACGCCGTTTTGCAACAGCTCGGCCAAGGCCGCCTCCACCGAGGCCTCAGCCGCCGCCAGGCGTTGGCGCGCCTGCGCCGGGTCACTTTCGGGCGTCGGTACGGCATAGACACTGAACTGCCCGAGATCGTACATGGTGCCGCTGTAATAGGCGCCGGCATCGGTTGCGGTTTGATCCTCGACCACCAGACGGCGATAGAGCCGGCTGGTGGGACCGCCGCCCAGGAGCTGCGCCAGCACCGAAAGCGCCGGCGCGTGTTTGCTCTCCCCAGCGCGATAGCTCGGGGCGAGATAAACCCGCTCCCACTCCGGCTGGCGCACCCGGCTGTCTTCCATCACCACTCGCCGCGCCGCCAATGCCGGCGGTTCGGCGCGGCGTAACCGCGGCTCCGCCTTGGGGCCATGGTTGCGGCCGTAAGTTTTTTCCGCCAGCTTGCGCACCGCTTCCGGCTCGACATCACCGGCAATTATGACGATGGCGTTGGCCGGCGAATAGAATTGACGGTAGACGTCCATCACCGCGTCATAGGACAGCGCCGCCATCTCCGACTTCCAGCCGATCACCGGCGTGCCGTAAGGGTGAGCCATGAACAGCATCGCCATCATCTGCTCGCCGATCAGGGCCGAAGGGTTGTTTTCAACCCGCATGCGGCGCTCTTCGATGATCACGTCGCGCTCGGTGGCGATGTCCTTGGGCTTCAAGTTGAGGTTGACCATGCGGTCCGCCTCCAGCTTCATCATCAGCGCCAAGCGGTCGGCGGCGACGCTCTGGTAATAGGCGGTCTGGTCATAGCTGGTAAAGGCATTATGCTGGCCGCCGTTCTCGGCGACGATCTTGGAGAACTCGCCGTCCTTCAAGCGCTTAGTGCGCTTGAACATCAGGTGTTCGAAGAAATGGGCGACCCCGGACAGGCCCTCCGGCTCGTCGGCGCTGCCGACCCGATACCACACCATATGGGTGACCACGGGGGCGCGGTGGTCCGGCAGCACCAAAAGCTCGACACCATTCTTTAAGGTATAAGATTTAACCTCGATCCCCGCCGCGCTGGCGACGGAAGCGCCGGCAAGGCACGCCAGCAGAAAGATCGCCGACCACACCCGCACCGTACTTAGTTCTCCGGCTGGCCGGTGCTGATATCATCAGTAAAGACGCCTTCCTGCGGCGCCACCGATTGCTCCGCTGGCGGCTCGGCCAACGGCGCGGCGCCGACACTGCCGGCGGGAACGGCCGGCATGGCGGTCGTCTGTTTTGCCGGAAACAGCGCCTTGAAGGCCATCTCGCGGGGATTGCGCTCGCGCAGACCCTGCTCCTCCTCGGCCGGCGGGCGGAGGTTATAATCCGGCGGCACCACCAGGGGAGCCTTGGCCAGCACCTCGAACTCGTCCGGCGGACGCTTGGAAAAGCCCAGCGCCTTGCCGATGCTGCCGCAGCCGGCCAGAAGCGGAAGACATAAGCCCACGACCGCCAGGCGGCCGATGGTCGATCTGATGGATACTGGATGGTTGCTCACGGATGCACTCAAGCCTTTGTTTTAGCTCCCCGATGGGACAAGATAGCATCCAGGAACAGGAGCGCAACCCCGACGCTGATCGCCGCATCGGCGACATTGAAAATAAAGAACGAATAGCCGGCGGCATGAAGCTGCACAAAATCGGCCACCGCGCCAAACCGGATGCGGTCGATGATATTGCCCAGGGCTCCCCCCAGGATCAGGCCAAGGGCCAGGGCGGCCAGCCTATCCTCCGCCTTCTTCAGCCACAAAATAACCACCCCGGCCACCACCAGGGTGAAGGCCACCAGGAACCAGCGGCCATGATCGCCATCGGCGGGAAACAGGCCGAAGCTGATGCCGCGGTTCCACACCATGGTCAGGTTGAAGAACGGCAGTACCTCCACCATCCCCCGGCTGGGCAGCCGGAAGATCTCGAGCAGGTACCATTTGCTCGCCTGATCGACGATCAGGGTGATAATGGCGGTCACCAGCCCCCGGGCGAACATGGTCTTTATGCCACCTCCAACACCGTATCGGCGCAGCGCTGGCACAGGTCGTCGACGCCGGCGACGCTGCCCACCTCCGGCAGCACCTGCCAGCAGCGGGCGCATTTATGACCATCGGCCAGACCGGTGACCACCGCGACGCCGGGCGTATCGTCGAGCGTAAAAGCGCCATCGGGCGCGGCCCCCACCTTGATCTCGGCGGCCGAGGTGATGGCGATCTCGGCCAAATTCACGCCGGCAAAAGCGGCGATATAGGAATCGTCGGCCACATAGACCGTGACCTTCGCCTGCAAGCTCGATCCGATGCGCTTTTCCCGGCGGTCGATCTCCAGCGCGCCCGTCACCACCCGGCGCACGTCGCGCACCTTGGCCCACTTGGCGGCCAAGGCATCGTCCCGCCAGTTTGCCGGCGCGTCGGGGAAAAGTTGAAGGTGCACGCTTGAGGCGTCACCGGGAAAACGGGTCAGCCACGCTTCTTCCGCCGTGAACACCAGGATTGGCGCCAGCCACTTGACCAGACAATGAAACAGCCGGTCCATCACCGTGCGCGCGGCGCGGCGGCGGGTGGCGGTGACGGCGTCGCAATAAAGACTGTCCTTGCGGATATCGAAATAAATCGACGACAGATCGACAACGCAGAAATTATAGAGCGCCGCGTAAAGCTTGGTGAAGTTGAACTCCTCGTTGCACTTCTTCACCAGACCGTCGAGCTCATATAAGCGATGCAGCACCCAGCGCTCCAGCTCCGGCATGTCGTTTTCCGGCAAGCGCTCGCTGTCGTCAAAGCCGGCGAGATTGGCCAACAGATAGCGCAAGGTATTCCTGATCTTGCGGTAGGCGTCGATCTGCCCGGCCAAAATTTCCTTGCCGATGCGCACGTCGTCGAAATAATCGGTGGAGACGACCCACAGGCGCAGAATATCCGCGCCCGATTGTTCCATCACGCTCAAGGGATCGACCACGTTGCCCTTGGACTTCGACATCTTCTCGCCCTTGCCGTCAAGGACGAAGCCGTGGGTCATCACCGCGTTGTAAGGCGCGCGGCCGCGCGTGCCGCAGGATTCTAAAAGCGATGACTGGAACCAGCCGCGATGCTGGTCGGAGCCTTCAAGATAAAGATCAGCGGGCCATTTCAGGTCCGGCCACTTGCCGGAGTCGAGCACGAACGAGTGCGTGGAGCCTGAGTCAAACCACACGTCGAGAATATCGGTGACTTGCTCGTAATCGGCAGCATTGTAGTCATTACCCAAAAACTCTTGCGCCGGCGTGGTGTACCAGGCATCCGCGCCGCCCTTCTCCACCGCCGCGACGATGCGCGCGTTCACCGCGTCATCGCGCAACACCGCGCCGGATTTCTTGTCGGCGAAAATGGTGATCGGCACGCCCCACGCGCGCTGGCGCGACAGCACCCAATCGGGCCGTCCTTCGACCATCGCCTTGATGCGGTTCTTGCCGCCAGCCGGCACCCAGCGCGTGTTATCGATGGCGGCGAGCGCCTTGGCGCGTAAGCCCGTCTTTTCCATCGACACAAACCACTGCGGCGTGCAGCGGTAAATCAGTTTCGCCTTGGAGCGCCAGGAGTGGGGATAGCTGTGGCGCATCTCGCCGACCGCCAACAGCGCGCCCGCTTCGCGCAGCGCCGTACACACCGGCCCATCCTTGCCGTTTACCTTATAAACATGATTGCCGCCGACAACGGGCCAATCGCCTTGGTAGGTGCCGTCGGGCTGCACCACGAACTTAGGGCCAATGCCGTGCGCCTGACACAAGTAAAAGTCATCCTCGCCATGATCGGGGGCCATATGCACGATGCCGGTGCCGGCATCGGTGGTGACGAACTCGCCGGGTAACATAGGACGCGGTTCGTTGAAGAAATCGCTTTTGCCCTTCCAAGGATGTTCGCATACCGTGCCGGCGAGTTCAGAGCCTTTGAAAGTTTCTGATTTCTTGAACTTACTGGGATCGACTTTAAATTTTGTGTGTCCATTAACCTCTATTGTTTCAACGCCAATGCCCGCCCTATTCAAGAACTCAATATCTAAGCAAGCCGCAACTACAAATTTTCGGCCATCAACCTCCAGCCGCACATAATCAACATCCTCTCCATACGCGAGCGCGCGGTTGGCGGGGATGGTCCATGGCGTGGTGGTCCAGATCACGGCGTAGGCGCCGACGAGTTCGGGACGTTTGGGGCACTTCACGATCTTGAAGGCGACATCGATCTGGGTCGAGGTGATGTCCTCGTATTCCACTTCCGCCTCGGCGAGCGCGGTTTTTTCCACTGGCGACCACATCACCGGCTTGGCGCCGCGATAAAGGCTGCCGTCCATCGCGAACTTCAAAAGCTCGCGCACGATGGTGGCCTCCGCCTCATAGGTCATGGTGGTGTAAGGGTTGTCCCAATCGCCGCTGACGCCGAGGCGCTTGAACTGCTGGCGCTGCTGGCCCAGCCAGTGATCGGCGTAGGCGCGGCACTCGGCGCGAAACGCCACCGGGTCCACCTCGTCCTTGTTCTTGCCCTTTTTGCGGTATTCCTCCTCGATCTTCCATTCAATGGGCAGACCGTGGCAGTCCCAGCCGGGGACATAAGGCGCGTCCTTGCCCAGCATCTGCTGCGAGCGCACGATGACGTCCTTGAGGATCTTGTTCATCGCATGGCCAATGTGAATGTTGCCGTTGGCGTAAGGCGGGCCATCGTGGAGGACGAATTTCTCCCGGCCCTTGGCCGTGTCGCGCAGCCGCCGGTAAAGCCCCATCGCCTCCCAGCGGGCGAGAAAGTCGGGTTCCCGCTGCGGCAGGTTGGCCTTCATGGGAAAATCGGTGGCCGGCAGGAACACCGTGGCGCGGTAGTCTTTGGTCATGTCGCAAACCTTAGGGATGAAAGCCCTTCAATGCCTTTTTCCAGCCTGGATTGCTTCGCCCTTTTCAGGGCTCGCAATGACAGGTGGCCCTTGTAGCAAGGGGGCGGGAGGGATGTCGAGTATTCGTTGTGGCGACCATGGGCCTACGCGCGCTGCCCTTTGAAAGCCTTCCCCCTCGATGGGGGAAGGTTTGGATGGGGGTGGTGGGCGCCATAAAATTAGGAGGTTGCTTAGGTCATCACCCCCACCCGTCCGCCGTCGCTTAACGCTCCGGCGCGACGACCTCCCCCATCAAGGGGGAGGTAAATTAACCCACTCCTTAAGGCATAAACCGCGGCAGGGCGTAGCGGTCGCGGGCATAGGCCGGATCGGCCAGGATACGGCGCGCCGTCCGGCAGTCCTCGGTGATCTGCGCCTTCAGCTCGTCGATGCCGGAGAATTTCCGTTCCGGGCGGATGAACTCCACCACCTCGGCGCTGATGATGCGGTCGTAAAGATCGCCGGCAAAGTCGAAGAGATGGATTTCCAGTGTAACGTCGCTCTTTCCGAAGGTGGGGCGGCGGCCGATGTTGGCGACGCCATCGTAAACCCCAGCCTGCGGCCCATCCGGCACCACCGCCCGCACCGCGTAAACCCCGAAGGCAGGGTGCAACAGCTCGCCCAGAGCCAGATTGGCGGTGGGAAAACCGATGGTGCGGCCGCGCTGATCACCCTTGAACACATGCCCGTCGATGATCCACCAATGACCCAATACCTCAGTGGCGCGTCCAACCTCACCCCGCACCAACGCCTCGCGCACGGCGGTGGAGGAATAGACGATGGGGCCATTGGCATTTTCAGTCACCGGGGCCACCACGGTCACGCCGAAATCCTCCATCTCGGCCATATAGCGCAGCACGTCGACGCCGCCGCCCCGCCCCTTGCCAAAGCGGTAATCGTAGCCAACCACGGCATGACGCAGCCCCAAACCGCCGATCAGCACCATAAGGACGAAATCCTGGGCCAGCATGCCGGCAAGGGCGGCATCAAACGGCAGGATCAGCAGGTTTTCCACCCCGAAGGCATCAAGCATATGCGCCTTGGTACGCAATGTGGAGAGGCGAAAAGGCGGCGCATCGAGTTGGAAGAAGCTGCGCGGATGGGGCTCGGTGGTCAGCACCCAAAGGGGCGCGCCCAACAGCTCGGCCTCACGCGCGGCGGTGGCGACCACCTCCTGATGGCCTTTGTGAAAGCCGTCGAAATTGCCCAGCGCCACGACGCCGCCCCGGCATTCCGGGGGGATGGCGTCATAATGACGAAACAGGCGCATGGCGGATCGGATATGCAGGCCCGGCTCAGGCGGTCGGCCGGCGGTCGGCCATCACCACCGCCTCGCCATCGATGACCACAGTGTCGCCCACCTTGCACACGGTTTCCAGCGTCACCCGGCGCTTGTCCACATCCAGCGTCTTGATGGTGGCGGTGGCGACCACGGTGTCGCCGACCCGGACCGGGGCGCGAAAACGCATGGATTGGCTCAGGTAGATGGTGCCCGGCCCCGGCAGACGCACCCCCAACACCGCCGAGATGAACGAGGCGGAGAGCATGCCGTGGGCGATCCGGCTTTTGAACGGCGTGGCGGCGGCGAAATCCTGGTCGATATGGACCGGGTTGGTGTCGCCGCTGACCGCCGCGAACAGCAGGATATCGGCCTCGGTGACGGTTTTGGCGAAGGTCGCGGCATCGCCCACCGCCATATCGTCGATATAAACCCCCTGGCGGCTGCTGGCGACGGTCCTGGTCATGCGGCTATCCCCTGTGTCAAAAGCGGTCGGGACTATAGAACGTGATCCCGGCCTAGGGAAGCCGTTCCGGCCGCGGGGTGCATCAAGTTAACCGTTTTTTTAAGCCCTATAGCTTAGCGTTTATCGGACATGGCAGGGAGTAGAGGCGTAAACAGAGACCCTGCCGCCAAAGTTTGTCGCAACACCGCAACACAAAGTGGGGAAACCATGGCGGATACGAAAACTATGCCGGTGCTGATCGTGGACGATTACAAGACGATGCTGCGGATCGTCCGTAACCTATTGAAACAAATCGGGTTTGAAAACGTCGATGAGGCGACGGACGGGGCCAGCGCCCTCAGTCTGATGCGCACCAAGAAATACGGTCTGGTGATTTCCGATTGGAACATGGACCCGATGAGCGGCTATGAGCTTTTGAAGGAAGTGCGCGCCGACGCCCAGTTGAAGCACATCCCCTTCATCATGGTGACAGCGGAATCGAAGACCGAGAACGTCATTTCCGCCAAGCAGGCCGGGGTCAATAATTACATCGTCAAGCCGTTCAACGCCGACACCTTGAAAACCAAGCTGCAAGCCGTTCTGGGGAACTTCTGATGCTGTCCGGCGCGCTCCCGAAGCAGATCGAGGCGCTGGTCGATTCCCTGCGGAAACGCGAGAACCCGTCTGTTTCCCTGACCGAGGTCGCCGCTGTGACCGAGGTCTTGATCAAGACCATGCAGATGTATTTCCGCTCGGTGGATCTGCGTATTTACCAGGAATGCCAGTCGTTAAGCGAATACATCTCCAACGCGCGGCGCGAAATCGCCGCCCTGCAGCCGGAGAATACCAAGGGCGCCAGCATCCCCCGCGCCGGCAAGGAACTGGACGCCATCGTCCGCGCCACCGAGGAAGCAACCAATACCATCATGGAGGCCGCCGAGGTCATCATGGCCGCCGACGGCGATGATCTGGAGACTTACAAGGCGACGGTACAAGGCGAGGTCATGCGCATTTTCGAGGCCTGCTCGTTCCAGGACATCACCGGTCAGCGCATCAGCAAGGTGGTGGAAACGCTGTCCTATATCGAACACCGCGCCAATGACCTGAAGAACATCCTAGGCATCGACCTGCGCGAAATCCAGGCCGTTGATCCCACCCCCACTGATGATAGCCACCTCATGTCCGGGCCTGCGCTCGACGGCGAAGGCATCGACCAGACCGAGGTTGACGCGCTGCTGGCCGGTAAGCAGCCGGCCGCCACGCCGCCGCAGCAACCGGACCCCGCGCCGATGCCGGCCGCCGGGGCGGCCGGCAAAGCCGCCAAGCCCCAGGAGGTCAACGGCCGGTCCGCCAAGCGCGGCCGGGTGACCGAGGGCGAAGTGGAAAAAATCGAGATGCCGAAAGACAAGGACGGGCGCACCACCCAGGCCGACATCGACGCCCTGTTCGGGTGACGTTACCCCCCGAAACTCATAAGCGTTATTCCCGCGGAAGCGGGAATCCATTGTAAAATCAAACAATTGTATCCCCGCTTGCGCGGGGATGACGATATGAGTGCAGGAGTCCGGCAGCGTATGGCTTAGGCTTAAAAGAAGCCTAGCGCTGCCGCGCGTAGATCGCATAAAGGCGGGCGATTTCCGCCACGTTGCTGTCACCCTTGATGCTACGTAAGGTATTGAGAGCTTCCTGCTTCTTGCCGGCAAACATCTGCGCTATCCCCAGCCGCAGGGTGGCTTCCTCAGGGGCTTTCAAGCCGCCTTTGGCGATGCCGCGCTGGATGACCTCGATGGCCTTGTCATACTGGCCATAGCTGCCGTAGGCCTCGCCGATTTTGATTTCGGCATCGCCGGTTTTCAGCTTCATCGCCGACTTTTCCTGCTGCGACAATGATTTTAAGTCAGCGTCAGCCTGGGTCTTGGCCATTTTCATCAGGCGGTCCTGACGTTCCTTTTCGGCGTTTTTACCCAAAATGCCGGCCGCATAACCTTTATCCAGAATGGCCTTGGCTTCGCCTGGCAACGCTACCTGCATCGCCAACTGCGCCATTTCCATGTAATCAGCCGAACCGAGAGAGCCGCCCGTCAGCAGCCGCAAACGGTAGACGTCAAGGCTGAGCCGATCGCTCATGGCCGGGCGCCGTTCCGTGAAATCCAGCACCTTGCTCCAGTCGCCGGCGGACGGATAATTCTTGATCTTTTCGATCAATACGTTCTTTACGCCTTCGCTGTTGCCCAGCTCATACTCGCTGCTCATCAGCACGTCGTACCATTCCTTCGGCGGAGTTTTGCCCGCCTTTTCCGAGGTTTGAATGGCGTTGCGAAGGATATTGGAAGCCTGCTTGTAGTTCTTTTGCAGATAGTAGGCATTGCCGACCATCAACTGGATGTCTTCCCGCGGGCCGACCGTAGTTAGGTAGCGGTTACCGTACTCGGTCGCTTTGGAATAGTCCTTCAACTGATAACTCAGCTGGGTCAGCACCATCAAATTCTGGCCGAGGTCTTCGGCCGGCATTTCCGGCGACTTCAAGATCGCCTCGAAGGCTTTGGCGGCGCTGCGATAATCCCCAGTCTTCAAATAAGAAATCGATAGAAACTGATTGATGACGTAGGCCTCGTAAGGGGTCTTCTCGGCCACCGCCTCGGCTTCCTTGATCTTAGGCAGCGCGCCGGCGTAATCATTTTTCGCCATCAGTTCCTGCGCCGCCTTCAACGGTGCGCCGATCTTCTTGTTCTTAATGACCTTTTTGCTATCGGTTTTTGCGGCATAAGCGGCCTCTGGCGCAGCGACATAGGTCACGGTCGCTGCCCCAAACACCCACGCGGCGGAAAGCATCAGAATTGAAGCCAGTTTAGCCTTTTTCATACGATCCTCTTCCAGGTCGTTAAAAATACAAGTGGCGTCAGGATAATTCTTCGATCCTGAACGCCAAATGTATGGATTGTTTATTCTACGTACTGCTCGTTGCCGACAAAACCGATCTTCAATACCCCTAGACGTTGGGCATGAGCCAGCACCTTAGCGACATAATCATACTTGACCAGCCGGTTGGGACGCAGGTGGACCTCAGGCTGGGGATCCTTTGCCGCCACATCGCGGAAATAAGCCAGCAAGGTGTCCTCGCTCGCCACCATATTGCCGTTCCAGTATACCGTGCCGTCAAAATCCACATCCAATTCAACGACTTCCGGTTCGACTGGCGGCGTGACTTGGTTAGGATTGGGACGCGGCATGTCCAGCTTCACGGCGTGGGTTTGGATCGGAATGGTGATGATCAACATGATCAGCAGCACCAGCATGATGTCGATCAACGGCGTCGTGTTGATCTCCATCATCGGCTCGGAATCGCCGCCACCCGAGCTCGGTCCTACGTTCATAGCCATGATTTTATCTCCCCTACCCTACCGCGCTGCAGCAGGTTCGGTGATGAAGCCGACCTTCATGATGCCGCTGCGCTGGGCCGCAACCACAACCCGGCCGACATATTCATAGCGGACATTCTTGTCAGCCCTGATATGGACTTCCGGTTGTGGCGTCATGACGGCAACGCCCTGAAACTGCTCACGCAACATCTGGTTATTGGGTACCAGAGCGGTATTCCAATAAACGTTGCCATCCCGATCAACCGCGATCACGACGTTTTCCGGCTTAGTAATGGTCGGAATATTGGACACGCTGGGCAGTGCCACGGGTACGGTCTGCGTCACAACAGGGATGGTGATCAAGAAAATGATCAGCAGCACCAGCATGACGTCGACCAGCGGCGTCGTGTTGATGGCGGAGATGACTTCCTCCTCTCCGCCCTCGCTGCCAACACTCATTGCCATGATTAGTGGCTCCGAGCGGCGGCTTGCTTAGCGACGCGCGAGCCGCTCAACAGATAGGCATGGACGTCGGACGAGAAGTTCCGAACATTTTCCAGAACCGACTTATTGCGACGAATCAGCCAGTTATAGGCCAACACCGCAGGCACGGCGACGGCCAGACCGATAGCGGTCATGATCAGCGCCTCACCCACCGGGCCGGCCACCTTGTCGATCGACGCTTGGCCGGCGATGCCGATGGCGATCAGGGCGTGATAAATGCCCCACACCGTTCCGAACAGTCCGACGAACGGCGCGGTCGAGCCGACGGTGGCGAGGAAGGACAGGCCGGTCTGCATGCGGCTGTTAATCGCTTCCACCGAGCGCTGCAGGGCCATGCTGACCCATTCATGAAGATCGATCTGATCGGTCATCTTGCCTTCATGGTGCTCGCTGGCCTTCAAGCCGTCTTCCACGATGCCGCGGAAGGCGCTGGTCTTTTCCAGGCGGTTGGCGGCTTCCTGAATGTTGCCCGCGGTCCAGAACTTGGCGGCCACGGTCTTGGCATGCTTCATGATCACCTGCTGTTCCCACAGCTTGGTGAACAAGATGTACCAAGTGCCCATGGACATGATCACCAGAATGATGAGCGTGCCTTTGGCGACAAAGTCACCCTGCGCCCATAGCGCGCCGAGGCCGTAGGGATTTTCCACTTCCGCCACGTCGCCTTTACGTTCGACCGTCGGCACGTCCACCACAGGGGCGGCCTCTTCAGCCGGAGCAGCTTCTTCAGCAGGAGCCGGAGCAGCCATATCAGTTACGGCCGGCGCTTCGTCAACCGCAGCCTCGGTCGCCTCCTGGGCAACAGCCGACTGCGATACAACGGCCGCGAAAACAACAGCAACAATGGCCGTTACAGCCGATAAAGTCATCTTTCTCAAAACAGAAGCCAACGTGGTCATTCTAAGGTCCTTTAGTAGGAATGTGGTTAGGATGTCCGAGCCTTAAAGCTTTATTGTTATTATTAATCCCTATCGCTCATTTTCAATCTTGAAGCGCACCGGTACATTCGAGCAGGCAGTGATCGGTTTCCCGTTCTGCGTCGCCGGAATGAAATTCTTATCCCATGCGCCGCTCATGGCATGTTCGACCGCCGCAGCGTCCAATTTTGGAAAGCCGCTGGTTTTAACCAACTTGGCGTCGGTAATCTTGCCGTTTTCGCCCACACATAGATTAATGGTGACCAAGCCTTCTTCACCCAGCCGCATGGAGCTTGGCGGATAATGCGGCTTAGACAGCGTCCGCTTGCGGTTAAGCTGAATCGGCGTGCCGGGAATGGCCGGCGCCTGCTTGACCGGTTTTTGTGACGTGGTGCTGGTGATCGCCCTGGTATCCGGCGCCGGCTCCAAATCGATCATCGGCGTGTCAATCGGCGGCACATAAACGGGCGGCGGTTTTAAAGGATTAGCGGGCGGCGGCGGCGGAAGTTTCTTTTCTTCCTTAATTTCTTCAATGATTTTCGTCTCAATCGGACCCTTGACCAACTCGACGATCGATCGCGACAGCCCTTCCTTCAGGGCAATGACGATGCCGATGTGCATCACGATCACTATCCCGATGCCGATCAAGCGTGCGGGATTGGTTGCTTGCGAGGCATATGCCATGAAATTGCTACAGTCCTTTACTTGAGCTTACCACCGCAAGAACCCAGCCAAATTCCGCAGAATTCTGGCATTAAGCTCACGCTGCGATGGGGTTTACCGACGCCTGGGCGGTAATAGGAAACGTGAATAAGAGCTGCCGTAGGGTAAGTCAAGAAAAAGATTCCCGCTGACGTCACAACTGGAGCCATTATACTAGCACCCTGAAGAGCTTATAAAATAGGCGCAAATACGCATCTCAGAGGATTTTTTTATATCGCTCATTTATGCGTCCTAATTTGCCTATTTATATAAAGCTTTTTTTGTTGCGGCATCAGGTCGTTAAACTACCACCGCAGCCGTTCACAAATCCAATCGGGTCGGGCCTTTGCAAACAGCTTGTTCGACGTCCCGGCAAGCTCGTTCCGATGCAGCCCGGATGCGATCAGCACCACCGGCATACCCTGCGCACGCGCGCCGGCGACATCGGTCGCCAGGCCGTCGCCGATGGCCAGCACGCGATGCCGCAAAAGCGGTTTGCCGCGATGCGCCGCCAGCCGCGCCAGGGTCCAGTCATAGACCTCCGGATAGGGCTTTCCAAAATACCGCACGGCGCCGCCCATCTCCTCATAAAGCTTAGCGATTGAGCCGGCGCAGGGCAGGAATTTGCCGCCCTCAAAGACCCCCAGGTCGGGATTGGCGCAATAGAGCGGTAGACCCGCGGCCGCCGCCGGCGCCAGATAAGCGCGATAGTCTTCCGCCGTCTCCCGCTCCTCGTCCGCAAAGCCGGAGCAAACGATGAGGTCGGCGGCGGCGATGCTGTCCACCCGGATGGCGGCAACGCCCTCAAACAGCGGCAGATCGCGCGCCGGCCCGATATGATAACAGCGCCTGCCGGCCGACAGCTCCAAGAGCGCCGCCCGGGCCACGTCGCCCGCCGTCACCAGCTCATCAAAATAGCGCGGATCGACGCCCAGGCCGGCGAGCTGATCGAGAATCGGGCCATGGGGCCGCGGCGTGTTCGATACCAACGCCACCGGCAGTCCGGCGGCGCGCAGGCGGGTCAACCCGTCCAAGGCTTCGGGAAAGGCGCGGCAGCCGTCGTGCACCACCCCCCAGACATCACAGATGACGGCCTCGAAGCGGCCGGCCAGGTCACCGACCCCGGCAAGGACCGGAACCTCTGGGGAAGCTGGCGTCATCGCTATGATCAGAGCTCGTCCCGGGCGTCGTCGGCGGTGGCGGCGGAGGAATCCCGGCTCGGGCGCGGTTCGCCAAAGAGATACCCCTGCCCGAGCTCGACGCCATCCTCGAGAATGTCGATCACCGTGCCCTCGTCCTCGATCTTGTCAACAATGAGCTCCATGTCATGGCGGGCGAGGATGCCCTTCAGATCGGCGCGGTGCAGCGGCCCTTGCCCGGCTCGAAACACGTCCGCAGCGATCTTGACGAAGCTGAAATGACGCAGCGCCAGGCCTTGCGCGTCGATATCAAGATCACGCACCTGATCCATCGAGAAGCGGAAGCCCTGCCGGCCCAAGGTGGCCAAACCGCGCGCCACGTCGTCCGAGTGCCGGCGCACGTCGTCCTGGGCGAATTCGAAGGTCAGGCGATCGTTCAAGTCGGCATTGTTGGACATGAAATCCACGAACTGGGGAAAGAAGTCCTCGTCATCCAGCGAACGTGAGGAAATATTGCAGAAGAAGCGAACCCCCGGCCGGCGCGGGCCTAACCGGCGGATGACCTGGATGCAGCGAAACAGCAGCAGATTATCGAGCGTGCCGACCAGCCCCGACTCCTCAGCCACCGGCAGGAACTGGCGGGGGAAAATGATCTGCCCCTTGTCGTCGCGCACCCGCGAGAATGCTTCGTAATGCGCCACCTTACGCGACGGCAGGCGAACGATCGGTTGCAGATAAAGGTCGATGCGGTTTTCCTCCAGGGCGTGATGCATGACGCCGAGGATCTCGCGGCGCTCCGTATCGGGCGTCGCCGCGGCGCCAAAGGCCGGCGGGATCTTTTCGCCCTTCAATACGCCGTGGTCGAGCGCATGCGCGCTGGCGGTATGGTTCAGGCGATCGCTCAATGTCGACGGCGTCCTCATCGGCGAGGCGGATTTCTGCGCCACCTGCGACAATAAGGTTTGCAGCACCCGCAATTCGGCGATCAGTTCGGAGCTGGACAGCTTGCCCCCTTGCGCCGCTTCCCGCCGCAAGGTCTGGATATCCTGCCGGGTATCCTCCACCGCCGTCACCGCGTCCTGATAATCGGCATGCAACGCCATCATGCGGTGCTCCAGCGCCCGCCGCTCCACCCGCCAGTCCACCGCCGCCAAAAGTTGCAGATAGATCAAAAAGGCAATGACCCCCACCAGACCGGCAAAGATCGGGTCATAGCCGAGCAGGCGATGAACCAGGAGGCTCGCGGCAACGGCAAGGATGCCGCCGGTCAACGTCCACAAAACTCGGCTTAAAGCGCTCATCATTCCTCTCGCGACCGATCTTAACTGGCGGTACTTTAACTGGCGATACTTTAGAGCATGATTGACGGATAGGGAATCATTCTGACGGAGGGACGATGGCGTCCCCCCCCAGGAAATTCATCATCAGTTCAGTTGCGGTGGGATAGGATGAAAGCTACCAAGGGGGCGCGCTCATGCCTCGTTGTGAAACTAGAGCATGATGTCATTAGGTCTAATGGTTGTTTGAAGGTGTAATGAACCGCGTCCTTTTGCGTCTTGTTGTGGCCCTGACGGTCGGAGCGGCGCTGGCTCCGGCCGCGCCGGCAATGGCCGAGGAGAAGGCCGAAAAACCTAACCTGGGCAATGACTGTATTAATCTTTCCCAGGTGCGGCGGACGGAAGTGGTCGACGATAACACCATCCTTTTCTATATGACCGGCGGTCATGTCAAAAAGATGACGTTGGCGTTTGGCTGCCCCTCCCTGAAGTTCTATGAAAGCTTCAGCTACCGGGTTCATAACAACCGGCTGTGCGCCCGCTTCGACACCATCGTCAGCCGCAACGGCGCCCATTGCCCGATCGCCACGGTGGAAGACCTGCCGGTTGAAAAGCAGAAAAAGCAGGACGACGCCAAGCCCGCTGAGTAAAGCCGGCGGCGGCTACGTGCGGGGCGACAGGGCGCGGACCACGTCCAGGACGCCTTGCCAGTGATTCTCGATGCAGGTGCGGGTTGCGCCCTCGATACCCAGATGACGCACCAACTGTTGCGCCAGTTCGCGGGAGTGCTTGCTGCTGCCGCCCGATACCGGTTCGGCCTCGCTTGGCCAGGTGGTTTGCTGAACCATGTCTGTCTCTCCTCTTGGCAGCCCCGCTATCCAGATGCCTGGACCGGAGGCTTTGCGTCCCACCGTTGCCGGCGGTTTGCTCTTAAACAAGGAGGGAGCGAATGACGTTCGTCCCTTTCCCCTCGATTGCCCATAGTACGGGTAGGAGGTAAACCGATCGTTAAAATTTTCATATAGACGTTAATAATCGTCACGCCTGAGCAGGCACGAAGCCAAGGGTAGCCAGAGCGCCGGCTAGTTCGCTCAAGACCGCCGGGTCATCGATGGTCGGCGGGATGCTGTAACTGTCACCATTGGCCATCTTCTGCAACGTGCCGCGCAGGATCTTGCCCGAACGGGTCTTGGGCAGGCGCTTGACGATGGCGACCTTGCGGAAGGCGGCCACCGGGCCGATGTCGTCCCGCACCCGGTCGATGAGCTGGCGCTCCACCTCGCCGGGGTTTGCCGTCACCCCCGCCTTGAGCACCACCAGCCCCACCGGCACCTGACCTTTCAACTCATCATTGGCGCCAAAGACCGCACATTCCGCCACCGCCGGATGGCCGGCGAGCACTTCCTCCAGCGCGCCGGTGGACAGGCGATGGCCGGCGACGTTGATCACATCGTCGGTACGGCTCATGACATAAAGGTAGCCCTCGTCATCGAGGTAGCCGGCGTCGCCGGTCTTGTAATAGCCGGGAAACTCCGTGAGGTATTTATCAACGAACGCCTGATCGTTGCCCCACAGCGTCGGCAGGCAGCCCGGCGGCAGCGGCAGCTTGACCACGATCGAGCCTTGGGCGCCGGCGGGCAGCGGTCGCGCCGCCTCGTCCACCACCTCGACCTGATAGCCAGGCACGGCGCGGCCGGGCGAGCCCACCTTGATCGGATAGAGCCCAAGCCCCAGGCAGTTGCCGGTGATCGGCCAGCCGGTTTCGGTCTGCCACCAGTGATCCACCACCGGCACCCCAAGATGCCGGTTGGCCCAATGCACGGTATCGGGGTCGGCCCGCTCGCCGGCGATATAGAGCGCCGCCAGGCTGGAGATATCATGGTCCGGCAACAGCGCGCAGTCGGGGTCTTGCTGCTTGATGGCGCGGATGGCGGTGGGCGCGGTGAACATCACCTTGACCTGATGGCGGTTGATCAAACGCCAATAGGCGGCGGCGTCCGGCGTGCCCACCGGCTTGCCCTCGAACAGAATGGTGGTGTTGCCGTTGAGAAGCGGGCCATAGACGATATAGGAATGGCCGACCACCCAGCCGATGTCGGAGGCGGCCCAGAACACGTCGCCGGGCGAAACGCCATAGACGTTCCGCATGCTCCAGGCGAGCGCCACCATGTGGCCGCCGTTGTCGCGCACGATGCCCTTGGGCTGGCCGGTGGTGCCGGAGGTGTAAAGCACATAAAGGGGATCGGTGGATAAGACCGGCGTCGGCGCGGTCAGTTCACCCATCGCTTCCACCGCCCGCCAATCAAGATCGCGCGGCGCGACCAACGCCACCGGCGACTGCGGCCGCTCCAGAATCACAGCATGGTCGATCTGGTGCCGGGCCAGCTCCAGCGCCTTGTCGAGAAGCGGTTTATAGGCGACGATCCGCGTCGGCTCGATGCCGCAGCTCGCCGACAGGATAAGCTTCGGCTTGGCGTCATCGATGCGGCTCGCCAGTTCGTGGGCGGCAAAGCCGCCGAACACCACCGAATGGATGGCGCCCAGCCGGGCGCAGGCGAGCATGCCGATCACCGCCTCGGGCACCATCGGCATATAGATAATAACGCGATCGCCCTTGCCCACGCCCAGCTTCTTCAGCGCGCCAGCAAATCGGCTCACCCGGTCGAGAAGTTCGCCGTACGTCAGTTTGGCCACCACGCCGGTGACCGGGCTGTCATAGATCAGCGCCAGGCGGTCGCCATGGCCGGCCGCCACGTGACGATCGAGACAATTTTCGGACGTATTGCACAGCGCCTCGGAAAACCAGCGCACGAACGGCGCGCGGCTGTCGTCAAGCACGGACGCAAAAGGTTTCAGCCACTTGATATGCGACGCCGCCTCGGTCCAAAAGGCGGTCGAGTCGATTCTGGACTTTTCATACAAGCGGTCGAAATCGTGCGACACCAGCCTCTCCCCTGAAACCTTCCTAAATTCCACTTAGGGCGGTTGGCGGCTGATTGTCAAACCCCCTAATTCATGGGGGGCGGCGCAAGCTCCAGGCCCATGCGCGCCAGATCGCTCAAGGGTCGCACACCGTAGACCTCTGTCAGCACCTGCGGCGTCAACACCTCCGTCGGCGTGCCACAGGCCGCGGTTTTTCCCTTGGCGATCAGCACCAGGTCATCACAATAGCGCGCCGCCAACCCCAGATCGTGCAGCACCACCACCACCGCCCGGCCGGCCGCCGCCAGACGGCGGAACAAAGCCATGATGGTAAGCTGGTGATAAGGATCGAGCGCCGCCACCGGCTCATCGGCCAACAGCACCGGCGCTTCGGTAGCCAGCGCGCGGGCCAACAGCACGCGAGTGCGCTCGCCGCCCGAAAGGGTGGTCGCCAACCGCACGCAAAGAGATCTCACATCGGCCGCCGCCAGCGCCGCCTCAACTGCCCGGCGATCCTCCTCACCCGGCGATGCCCAGGGCTCCAGATGCGGCAGACGGCCCAAGAGCACCAAGCGCTCCACGGTGATCGGCCAGTGAATGACGCCGCCTTGCGGCAGGTAGGCCAACGTGCGGGCGCGGCGATGGGCCGGCGCGGCGGACATATCGACGCCATCCACCGTCACCACGCCGCGCGCCACTGGCGCCAGGCCGAGAATGGCGCGCAATAGCGTCGTCTTGCCGGCGCCGTTGGGACCGATGAGGCCGACCACCCTACCCGCCCGAGCCGTCAGATTGCCATCGCTCAAGATTTCGCTCTTACCGGCAACCACCGCCAGTTGCCGCGCCATCACCGTCGTCATCGCATGGCCTTTCGCGTCGTCCACAACAGATGGAGAAAAAACGGCGCGCCCAGGAGCGCGGTGATGACGCCGAGCTTCAATTCCTGAATGGTCGGCGTCAGCCGCACCACCAGATCGGCAAAGACGATGAGGATGGCGCCGCCGAGCGCGCTGGGCAACAAGAGCCGCGACGGCGCATGGCCGACGAAAGGACGCAGCACATGGGGCACGATCAGGCCGACGAAACTGACGGAGCCCGCGACCGCCACGCTGGCGCCCACCGCCAGCGCCGCGCCGAACACCACGAGATAACGCAGCCTTTTTAGATCCACGCCCAGGGTGGCGGCCGTCTCCTCGCCCAGCGTCAAGGCGTCAAGCTGCCGGCCAGTGAGCAACAGCAGCCCGCCGCCAGCGATGACGAACGGAGCGGCCAATAACAAATCGCTGACGCTGCGGTTGGTCAGCGAGCCCAACAACCACAGCACGATTTCGCCCAGGGCGAAGGGATTGGGCGACAGATTGATCACCAGCGACGTCAGCGCGCTGGCGAAGCTGGAAATGGCGACGCCCGCCAGCACCAAGGTCAACACCGAGGCGTCGCGGCCGGCAATCAGCGTCATACAGAGCGTGGCAAAGAGCGCCATGGCGATGGCGCAGAGCGGCAGCGCCAGGGAAAACGCCGTGGCAAGCCCCAGATAGAGCGACAGCACCGCGCCAAGGGAAGCGCTGGCGGTGATGCCGATGATGCCGGGGTCGGCCAAGGGATTGCGCATCAGACCTTGCAGCGCCGCCCCGGCCATGGACAACGCGCCGCCGACCACAGCGGCCAGGAGCACGCGCGGCAGGCGAATATCGAGCAGCACCACCCGCACCGCCGGCTCCGCCTGCCCTGTCAAGAAAGCCAGCACCGCATCCATTGGCACGGTGGCCGAACCGACCACCATCGACCCTGCCATCAGCGCCAGTAGAATCGCGCCCAGCGCGCTGAGGAGGCGGACATCCATCATGGCGTTTGCCTGCCTTCGGCGGTCATCAGGCGCGGCGCCACCAGGGCCTTGAAAATGGTCTCTACCGCATCGACAAAATACCAGGTGGAGCAGGCAAGCTTGCGAGTCGGCACATAGACCGTGGGCCGCGCCGCCAACAGATTCATGAGCGCCTTATGTCGGCCCATGCGCCAAGTGTCGGTGGCGATGTAGCGCAAATCATAAAAGCTCGCCACCACCGCTTCCGGCGGCATCATCACCATGCCTTCCAAATCAAGCCGTACCCAGCCTTGTTGTCCGCGTTCGGCGATTTGGTTGCGCAGCCCGGCGGCGGCGAATACGTCATCGACCAACGTACCGCCGCCGGTGGTCACGCCGCCCGGCGTCACATAGACCGCCACCGGACGGCGCGCCGGCGGCAGTAGCGCCACCCGCTTGGCCACATCCGACAAGCGGCGATCCATGTCGGCGACGATGGCGGCAGCGCGATCGGGATGTCCGACCACGCCGCCGATATCGCGCACGCTGCGTCGCACATCGGCAATGCTCTCGACAAAACCCAAGGTCGCCACCGGTATATGGAACCGCGCCAGAGCAGGTTCGATGGCCAGCCCGCCGCCCCACGCGCGCACCACCAGATCCGGCTTTAAGAGCAAAATTTCTTCGACATTTTCACTGGTGCGGCGAAGGCCGACGGCGGCATCCGGCAAATTGGAGCGTGAACTGTCGGCATCACGGCTCACCGCCGCGATCTGCTCCTTGTCAGCCAGCGCCAGCACATACTGATCGGCGCAGTAGTCGAGGGAGACAATGCGCTGCGGCGCGGCAACCGCCGGCGAGGCGAGAAAAAGCGCGATCAAGCACCCCCTCACCCAGCTCCGGCTAAGCTCAGTCTTCGACTTCGCCAAGCCTTCGCATCCCTCTCCCCCTTGCAGGGGGAGAGGGTTAGGGTGAGGGGGTTCTTTCAACCCATCCGAAAAATTTTCAGAACGTCGCACGCACGCCCCCATAGGCGGAAATTCCCGGCGTACCGAAACCGAAGACTTCCTGGTAATGCACGTCAAACAGGTTTTCGATGCGGCCATAGACTTCGATCTTGTCCGTGACCTTGTAGCCAGCGCGCAAGTCGACGCGCAGCCAATCATCCACCGTACCCCAGCTATCGGGTTTCCGGCTTACATAGCGGCCATCGACGGCAATGCTGAAAGGTTCCATCGGTCGCACCGTGACGCTGAGGCTGGCGGCATTCTTGGGAATGCCGACCAGACGCAAATCGGTGGCGCGGTCGATCGCCAAGGTATGAGTGAAGCTGCCGTCCACCGTCACATGCTCGCCGAGCGCCGCCTTGAGCGTCGCCTCGACACCCTTGGAGCGGGTGCGGGCGATGTTGACGTAGCCGTCGGGAAAGACGAAATCGATGAGGTTATGCGTCTTCTGATAAAAATAGGTCACGCTGACGCTCGCCTTGTCGTTCAAAAACGACTGCTCGATCCCGGCATCCCAGCCGTTGGTTTCTTCCGGCTCCAGATCGGCATTGGGCCCCGGCGCGCCGCAGCAGAAGAAGGTCAACTGGAATGGCGTCGGCGCCTTGAAGCCTTCGCCCCAGCTGGCGCGTAAAGTAGTACCGACTGCGGCAATGTTATAGGCCGCGGCAAAACGCGCCGTGGTGGTCGAGCCGAAGGTTTCATGGTCATCGACGCGCACGCCGCCGACCAAGTTCAGCGCGTCCATCGGTCTTACCTGAAGCTGCGCGTATACGCTGTTGGTGGTGATATCGGCGCGCTCGAAATCGGTCCGCAGCCGCACCTCCTCGCTTTTGGCGCCAAGGGTGAGCAAGACCTCGTCAATGACGCGCAGATTGCCCTGGTACTCCAGCGCTTGACGCTTGCCCACCGCGCCGAAATTATGGATGCCGTCGGTGAAGTAATCGCGATCGATGTCGCTGTAGCCGACGCTGACGATGTTCTCCAAACGATCATCGAACAGCTTCAAGATGGCCCGGCCTTGCGCCACCAATTCTTTTGCGGTGCTCTCCTCATCGCCGTCGGTCACCCCGGTGATGAAACCGAAGCTGTCGTACTCGGTGGTGCTGTCGGTATAGCGCAAGAGTCCTTCCAGGCGCAGATTGTCGGCCAGCTCCACTCCGACATTGCCGGATACCGTCACATCATCATAGCCGTCTTTTTCGGTATTGCCGTCGTGAACGTCCGCCTTGGAATTGCCGTTCGAAGTGATGCCGCTGGCGGAGAAATGGTAATCGATGGCGTCAGCGCGGCCGCGAACGGTCAAGCCGCCGCGCAAGGTTTCATAAGCGCCGCCCTCGGCAAAGCCACGCAGGCCGAACTTGTCCTGTCCGCGCTTGGTGATGATGTTGACCACACCGCCGATGGCGTCCGAGCCGTAAAGCGTGCTTTGCGCGCCGCGCAAGACCTCGATGCGCTCGACATCGTTGGGATCGAGGGTGGCGAAGTTGAAGCCCGCCGACGGCGAGGACGGATCATTGACCACGATGCCGTCGATCAGCACCAGCGTCTGTTCGCTGCGCATGCCGCGCAGACGCACCGAGGCGACGCCGCCGAACGGCCCGTTGCGGTTGACGGTAACGCCGGGCAGCGTCGCCAGGGCATCGGCGATAAAGGCGATCTGCCGGCGCTCGATCTCCGCGGCGTCGATCAGCGAAATGCTGCTGCCGACCTGAGCTATGGACAGCGGCGTGCGGGTGGCGGTGACCACCACCTCCTCCGCCGCGTCGGCAAGGGCGGCGCTGGAGGCCATGGACAAGACGGTAGTGGAAAGCAGAAAAAGTGCGAATGGGCGCATATAAGTTCCCCCGTTGAGCATGTTGACATAGGGGATCGGCAGTACGTCCGCCGAATGCGCTATTGGTGCTATCTTAAAAGACGCCATGGCCCGACCCCCGGTTTGAGGTGTCGCCCATGACGGAAGGCCGCTCCCACGGACAAAGCCCGGTCCCGGGAAGGACGACGCGATGGCAGGTTTCCTGGCTTGCGGGTCGCTGTTCTGCCGATCCGCCTTCCCGAGATGAAGAATCTCAGTGGCTATTTAGATCGAGAACTCGCCGCTGACAGTTGCGGGTACAGCTGCGGCATTGGGGATATCCCCGCACCGCATTCCCTTTTACCCCCCGTAACAGGGGCACCATCTGGGGCGGGTTATAGCGCGAGATTAGAGGAAGGGCAAGACGGGCGTGAAGAACGCCTTCAGATCAGCGCCGTCGGTTGATCGCCGCCGTGAACGGCGAAATTCCTCGGCACGTTAGCGTAGATTTTTTGCAAATCGACGATTTCGAGAACCGTCCGCCGCCACCGCACCGCCCCTTCCTGCTCCAGAACTTTCAGCGTCCGCGACACATGCACTGGCGTTAATCCCAAAGCATCGGACACCAGTTCGCGGGTGAGCGGCACCTCGAAGCGGTCATCGCTCGGCGCCATGACCTTGGCGGCAAGCCGCGCGATGAGGACGCACATCCGCTCCAAGGCGGTCAGGCGGCCAAGCTCGATCATCCGCTCATCCGTAAATCGACTGCGCACCGTAAGCTGCGCATACATCATATCCCGGAAGTTTGCGTCGCGCGCCATGGCGTCTAAGAGCTTTGCGCGGTCGATGGGCAACACTTCAGCCGTGGTCAGCGCGCCGATGGAATAGTGGCAGATCGGCGAAAAAATAAGCGTGGGCGCCACCAACTCGCCGGGCGTGAAAAAGCAAAAGATCTGGCGGCGGCCATCAGCCAGCAGCTGATAGCGAAACAGCCAGCCTGATTTCAATAGATAAAGATCAGACGGACGATCGCCGGCGTGCACCAAGGTAGCGCGTGTCCGCAGTTTGATGCCGGAGCGCGCCATAGATGCCAATTTACCGGTAATGTCGTCGGTTACCGTTCGGTTCGCGTGCAAAGTGTCAGCCTTGTTTTTGAGTTTCATTACTCTTTGTGACACCGCAAGATTGATATAATTACACTAAAAATCAATTAAAGCGGTCAGGCAATCAAATAATCATGTAATCCTCGCACGACTAGGCTTTATTATTGTCATGTCCTATTAAGTAAAAAACATAACATATGTTTCGTTCTTTTGTATCCAATATTTGTATATAAGAATAAAAAATCAATATTAACCATCTTTTTATTTAAATCCTCGCAATATTCCCGCCCAGACAATGAGGCCTTTCGTGGAGACCGCTGTTGCAATCGCGAATTAACAACGTCAATGCCAACCGTCTGACTTGCGAAAAAGCAGGTGCGGAAAAGTTGCGCCCCGACCTGTTATCGCTGCTAAGCTTCAGCCCCGCGCCCGCTGCCGCCATTGACCAGGACCTCCGTATCTTACGGCTCAACAAAGCCGCTCAATTTTATACGGATAATAAGCCGCCAGCGGATCTTCGTTCGCTGTTGATCCGCCGGATCGCAGCATGGCGTGATATTTGCAGCGAACGACACTGCTCCCGCGAACTGATCTGTGATGACAGACCGCTCGCCGAAGTCCGGGTAGCCAAAACCGTCTCTCTGAGTTCGATGCCGCAATTCGGCAAGGCGCATGGCCTTGCGCTATCCATTGAAGACGCCGACAACGGCCCTGCGGCAGCCAAGTCGGACGTAAAGTTAACGTATAACATAACACAAAAAACCAACTCTACAACAAAGATGGCTGAGTGCGTCCCAATTCACGAACTATCCCATAGTCGAGGAGAAGGATGATGCTGAAATTGGCGCGCACAGAGCGCAGCAATAATAGACATTCCCTAGAACAGGAACTGGCGAAGGTTACCGCGGAGCGGGATCGCTATCGCCAGATGGTCGAACAGATGCCGGTCAACGTCATGGCCTGCGAACTGACGGATTTTCGGATTACCTATACCAACCAGGCGACCAACACGACGCTAAAAAAGATCGAGCACCTGCTGCCGATCAAGGTAGAAGCGCTGTTGGGCAGCAGCATCGACGTCTTCCACAAGATGCCGGAGCGGCAGCGCGCGCTGTTGAAAAACCCGGCCAACCTGCCGCATCGCGCCCGTATCCGTTTGGGTGAAGAAACCCTTGACCTTCTGGTCAGCGCGCTGCGCGACGCCAACGGCCAGTACATCGCTCCCATGGTGACCTGGAGCCTGATCACCGAGCAGGTAAAGAAGGAGCTCGATATTGAGCGCCTGATGCAGATGCTCGACAGCATGCCGATCAACGTCATGATGTGCGACCCTAAGGAATTTCGCATCATCTACATGAATGAGACCAGCAAAACCACCTTGCGGAAGATCGAGCATCTCTTGCCGGTGAAGGTCGACAATATCCTTGGCCAGAGTATCGATATTTTCCATAAGAATCCGGCGCATCCTCGCCGCGTGCTGGCTGATCCGAAAAACCTGCCGCACCGGGCGGTGATCACGCTGGGCGACCAGTTTCTAGAGCTGTCCGTGGCCGCGGTCTACGACAAGACCGGCGCCTACATCGCGCCGATGTTGACCTGGCGGCTGGCCACCGACGAGATTAAACTCGCCAACAGCGTCCAGGAAGTGGTCGGCGCGGTCGCCTCGACAACCCAACAGTTGGAAGCCACCGCCGGCTCGCTGCGCACCATGGCCGACAAGACCTCCGCCCAGTCCGCCAGCGTCGCGGCGGCCGCTGAACAAGCCTCGACTAATGTTCAGGCGGTGGCCTCGGCGACCGAGGAATTGAGCGCCTCGGTCAGTGAGATCGCCCAACAGGTGGCCACCGCCGCGAAGATGTCCAAGGACGCCACCGAGCAGTCGGAAGTGACCAACCAGACGGTGCAGACCCTGGCTCACGCCGCCGACCGCATCGGGGAAATCGTGAAAATCATCGACGACATTGCCGCGCAGACCAAGCTTCTGGCGCTTAACGCCACCATCGAGGCCGCCCGCGCCGGCGAGGCCGGCAAGGGCTTCTCGGTGGTCGCCTCGGAAGTCAAGAGCCTGGCCGAACAGACCTCCAAGGCAACCGAGGAAATCGGCAGTCAGGTCGGCGAGATTCAAAGCGTCACCGCGCAGGCGGTTTCGGCGATTCAGGACATCACCAAAGCCATCGCCCGGATCAGCGAATCTTCAATCAGTGTTCAGGCGTCAGTGGAGCAACAGGATGCGGCGACCCGAGAGATCGCCCAAAGCGTGGCGCAGACCTCGGAAGGCACCTCGGAGGTTGGCCGCATCATTGTTGACGTCAACCAGGCCGCCGCGGAAACCGGCACGGCCGCCAATGAAGTCAACCAAGCCTCCATCGCCCTCGCCAAGAAAGCAGGAGAATTGAAAACACTGGTCGACACGTTCCTCGCCAAAAAATAACAACAATAAGGCATCGCGGGTTGGTTGCCCCCCGGCCCGCGACCCCCAAGCCACCACCTCACGAGCAAGGATGCCCCTCCTTGCTCGTATTATTTTGGGGCCAGCGCGTGCGCCTTTACCTCCCCGGCGATCCCTGATACATCAAGCGCCATTCAATCGTCGGGAGTCGCCATGAAGGCCGCCATCGTACCCGTCACGCCTTTTCAGCAAAACTGCAGCATTCTGTGGTGTGAGAAGACCATGGCCGGCGCGGTGGTCGATCCCGGCGGCGACCTGCCGCTGATCAAGGAAACGGCGGAACAGTACGGCGTCAGGCTGGAGAAAATCCTTCTCACCCATGGCCATATCGACCATGCCGGCGGCGCCCGAGCGCTCGCCGATGAGCTCAATCTGCCCATCGAAGGACCGCAGCGGGAAGAAGCCTTCTGGCTCGACAAATTGGCGGATCAAGGCCGGCAATGGGGTTTTCCCGGCGCAAAGCCCGTCACCCCCGACCGCTGGCTGGAGGACGGCGACCAAGTCAGCTTCGGCGAGGAGACCCTGGAGGTCCTGCACTGCCCCGGCCATACCCCGGGCCATATCGTGTTCTATTCGCCGCAAGACCGGCTCGCCATCGTCGGCGACGTGCTGTTCCAAGGCTCCATCGGCCGCACCGACTTTCCCCGCGGCGATCACGCCACGCTCATCCGCTCCATTGTCGAGAAACTGTGGCCACTGGGCGACGACGTAACCTTCATCCCCGGCCACGGGCCGCTTTCCACCTTCGGCGACGAGCGCCGCTCCAACCCCTTCGTCGGCGACCGCGCGCTCGCCCGCTAATGACTCCCGACGAGATCCTTGCCCGCCTCCTCTACCGCGATGGCCTGATGCTGGTCATCGACAAGCCGGCGGGACTGGCGGTGCATCCCGGACCCGGCGGCGGCGATCATCTGGAACGTTATCTCGACGCCCTGCGCTTCGGTCTGCCTCACGCGCCGGCGCTGGCCCATCGCTTGGACCGCGACACGTCCGGCTGCCTCATTCTCGGCCGCCATCGCAAGGCGCTGGCCAAACTGGGGCGGCTGTTCTCTTCAGGCAGGATCGAGAAAACCTATTGGGCGGTGGTCGACGGCCGGCCGCCGGCGGATCAGGGGACCATTGACGCGCCGCTTATCAAAAAGAATCAGAAAACCGGCTGGCATATGAAGGTATCGCCGGACGGCCAGAAGGCGGTGACCGAGTATCGGGTACTGGGAACCGACGGCGGCCGCGCTTGGCTGGAGCTGAGGCCCCGCACCGGCCGCACCCACCAGATCCGCGTCCATTGCGCCCATATGGGCTGCCCCATCGTCGGCGATCCGGTTTACGGCAAAGGCGGCCGCGATGGGCCGCTTCTGCTCCATGCCCGGGCGCTTGTCATCCCCTTATACCCCAACCGCGACCCCGTTCGCGTCGCCGCCCCGCCGCCGCCCCACATGCAAGGGCCGTTGCGCGCCTGCGGCTGGACCGGTGAGGAATGACTTGGCGGCGGCGGCAGCGCTGATAATATGCGCGAATGCGCATCCTCTTGGTGGAAGACGACGATCTATTGGGCGACGGCCTGCAAGTGGCCTTGTCCAACGAAGGCCATACCGTCGAATGGGTAGAAGATGGCGAGAGCGCCGATGCGGCGCTCCGCGCCGGCGCGTTCGATCTCGTGGTGCTTGACTTGCGGCTGCCGAAAATGTCCGGGCTTGAAGTGCTGCGCGCCTTGCGCGGCCGCGGCGACGCCACGCCGGTGCTGATCTTGACCGCCATGGACGCCATCGACGACCGGGTAAAGGGGCTCGATCTTGGGGCCGACGATTACCTCGTCAAGCCGTTCGACATGAAGGAATTCTTCGCCCGCGTGCGCTCCCTGGAGCGGCGCGCCAAGGGCCGCGCCTCTGTCGCCCTCGAGGTTGGCCCCATCGCGCTTGATCCGACCGCCCATGCCGTATCGGTCAGCGGCCAACGGATCGAGCTGTCGCACAAGGAGTTCCTGGTATTGCGGGTTTTGATGGAGCATGCCGGACAGTATCTTTCCCGCGCCCAGATCGAAGACCGGCTTTACCAATGGAACAATCCCGTCAGCAGCAACGCCGTGGAGGTGCACATTCACCACCTGCGCAAAAAGCTTGGCGTCGATCTGATCAAGAACGTGCGCGGCGTCGGCTACATCATGGAAGCGGCGTGAGCCATGGCGGCGCCCTCCATCAAGCGACGGATGCTGGTCATTCTGCTGGGCATATTCGCCGTCGTTTGGATGTCGGTGGCGACCATCACCTTCATGAACGTGCGGCGGGAAGTGCGAGATGTATTCGACGCCCAACTGGCGCAGGCGGCGCGGGTGCTGGCGACGCTGGTGCGGGATGAAGTCAAGGAACTCGGCGAGGGCGGGGCGATCGCCGATGATGCGCTCTCCATTCAGATCCACGATCTGGAACCCGATTTCATGTTCCAGGTGCTGCTCGACGACACCGTCGTCATGCGCTCGCAAAGCGCGCCCATGGCGCCGATCTGGGATCGTCCCGGCTATAAGAGCCTGGAGGAAAGCGGCAACCGCTGGCGCGTCTTGCGCTATCAGGCGGCGGACAACCCGGCGATCATTATCGTCGGTGGGCGGCGGGACGAGCGGACGCGGCTGGTGCAGAGCGTCGCCATCGAGGCGATGTGGCCGCTCCTGTTGGCGCTGCCGGTGCTGGCGCTCGCCACGCTCGTCGGCATCCGTCAGGCCTTGCTGCCGCTGCGCCGGGTGCGCGACGACATCCGCCGCCGCACGCCGGAAGAGCTGAGGCCGGTGGATACCAGCACGGTGCCGAAGGAAATCTCGCGGGTGATCATTGCGCTCAATGCGCTGTTCGCCCGGCTGGTCGAGGCGTTGGAGCGCGAACGGCGCTTTACCTCCTATGCGGCGCATGAACTGCGCACGCCGCTGGCCGCCCTGAAAACTCAGGCCCATGTGGCGCTGGCGGCGCGCGACGACCGGCAGCGGCAAAAGGCGGTGGAGCACATCGCCACCGGCGTCGAACGCACGGCCAAGCTCGTTGAACAGCTCCTGACCTTGGCGCGGCTCGATCCGCCGCATGCGGAGCTGCGTCGGGACGCGGTGGATCTCGGTGCGGCGGTACGCGACGTCGCCGGCGGTTTGCGCGACACCGCCAATACCAACAACATTACGTTGGTTGTCGAGGTGCAAGATGGTGCGATCATCGAGGGTGATCATGCCGCCATCACCATTCTGGCGCGTAACCTCATCGATAATGCCTTGCGCTATACGCCAGCGGGCGGCCAGGTGAATGTCACCGTGGCCTGCGCCGACGCCGCCGCTTTACTGACGGTCAGCGACAGCGGCCCCGGCATTCCCGAGAGCGAACGCCGCGCCGTCTTCGAGCGCTTCTATCGCATGGTCGGCAACAAGGCGGAAGGATCGGGACTGGGCCTTTCCATCGTCCAGCGCATCGTCGAACTGCACAAGGCCACTATCGACCTTGCCAACCGTCCCGAGGGTGGCCTCATTGTCACCGTGCGTTTCCCGCTGCGGAAAAGAAAATGACCTGCATCATCGTTCATGGTGAGCCTGTCGAACCATGAACAACGCAAAAACCGCCCGCCCTTCGACAAGCTCAGGGCGAACGGTTTATTGCCTTTATCCGATATTTTTTAAGCGCTTGCCGCCTTAGCCGGACGACGCTCGTTCCCTGTCTGCGATTCCCGCACCAGCCAGCCGCGGGTCAGGCGGCGGGCGTTTTCCAGGTCCATGGGATAATCGATCTCGCCCCACTCCAGACCATTGATCGACACCGTGCCGACATGGGCCTCGCGGGCGATGGCGCCGATCACCCGCAGGTACCACGACGATGTGCCCTGCGGCTGCCGCATGGCGGCCTCAAGGGCGTTCTTGAACAGCGCCGGCCCTTTGCCCTTGAAACATAGCATGCCGATGGACTCGCCGTCCACCGCATCGAGCGGCAAATCCTTGCCGATGGCGGTCAGCGCATCGCCGTTGAGCTGAACCTTCATGTCGTCGGAGTCATAGTGCTCCTTGCAATCGATGGTCAGCGTGATCGGCGCCGCCGCTTCGGCCAGCAGTTTCCCCAATACCGGCGTCTCGAAAATCGTATCGCCGTTAAGGAGCACGAAATCTTCGCTCATTTCATCGCGCGCCAGCCAGCAGCTGCCGAGGTTGTCGGCGACCTTGAAAAACGGATTGAACAGCGCGCGCGCATTGATGCCATGGGCGCGCAGCGCCACCAGCCGTTCTTCGACCTTTTCGGCGTAAAAGCCGGTCACCACGACAATTTCCGAAATGCCGCAATCGACCAGGCGATTTATCTGCCACTCCAGCACCGACATCGCGGACAGCGGCAGCAGGCACTTCGGCAGCGCTTCGGTCATCGGCAACAGTCGTGAGCCCTGCCCGGCACTTAAGATGATGGCTTTACGCACCATGATATTTTTTCCTCTTGTCGCAGGTTTGCGCCTGAAGCTTTCAGGCGTTCCAGTCTTCAATTTTCATCCCGCGCGCCTTGGCCAGGCGGCGGAGCTTACTAGTCGGGTTGACGGCCACGGCGTCGCTCGCCCACTCGAACAGCGGCGCGTCGGTGTGGTGGTCGGAATAGGCGATGACATGCCGGCCCTGGGTCAGCGCGCTGACCGCCGCCAAGGCCCTAATCTTGGCCGGACCATAGCAATTCTCGCCGTCGATTAAGGGCAGCAGCCGCGCATGCCGGTCCCAGGTCGAGCGGGTGGAGACCACCGCATCAAAACCGAGACGGCGACCGATGCGCTCGGCCAGGAAATCGAAGCTCGCCGTCACCATGATCAGAGTATGACCGGCCGCGCGATGGCGCTCGATAGCGCGCTCGGCCCCCGGCCGCAGACCACCCGCCATCAATCGATCAACGAACATGTCGGCAAACCGCGCCACCTCGCCACGGGTCAGCCCGGCGATGGTGACGGCGAGCATCCGTTCTTTGAAGGTCTTGCGATCAATCGCCTGGCGGACATAGGCCGCCATCGCCGCCACGATCCCCGGCACGCCGCGCAACAGCCTGCCTTGCCGCCACAGGCAAAACAGCAAAAAGGGGGTAAAGGTGCCGCGCACCGTGATCGTCCGATCAAGATCAAAGACAGCCGACACCGCCGCCCCCGAGGTGGTTTCCCGGGGCGCGGTCATGGCTTGCCTGACCTCGTAGCGCAGCGCTGACATCCTCGTCGCCGATCCATTGCTTGGCCTTTTCGACCGGCGCTACCATAGATCGGCAAACTTAAGCCATGCTTAAGTGATTGAAAAATTTCACCTACTCGCTGAGCCAGGAGCGAATCGGACGGCCCATTAGCCGCTCCGCCCCGGCCTGCAGGAGGCGGACGATGTGAAACGGCACGCAGATCAGCGTCCACACCGCCACCGCCAGGAAGCCCAAATCCGGCCGACCGAACAGCAGACTGACGGTCAGGATCACCATGTTGGGGTTGCGGCGGGAGGTGATCTCCCGCATCACGGAATCAAGCCGCCGCCAGACATGGATGTGAAAGCCGAAGCTGTGCATGAAGATGGCCTCGGCGACGCGGCCGACCACATAGCCGATGAGAATGACCGCCAGCGCCGGCGCGCCATAGGCGGCCATCAGGCTGCCCTCGGCGTAGCCCGTGGCCTGCAGGCCCATCCACCACGCCCACCACCAGAAGGGCGGATGGATGAGGTCGATGCCATGGTCGAAGATATTGCCGAGCTTGGAGGAGGTCAGCGTCACCCGCGCCAGCTTGCCGTCCACGGTATCGAGAAACACCATGAGGTAGGCCGCCAGCAGACCCGGCCAGAAGTCGCCGCGCCAGAACAGCCATTGCGTCAACAGCACCAAGAGAAGACCGACGCTGGTGACCATATTGGGGGTTAGTTTGAGTTTGGAGGCCGCCAGCGTCACCCAGAAGGCGGGGATCGGCCAGACGTATTTGGTCACGATGTCAGTCACGCCCTTATAGGCGGCGCGGTACATCGCCCATTCGATGGCGCGTTCGGAATGCTCGCGCATGGACGCCACCAGCGGCGGTTCCGCCTTGCGCAGGGCCTTGTTGTAGGCACCGCAGATATCGTCCACCGTCACCACCCGCATGCCGGCCGGAATCGACGCGCCGCCCAGGCCGCCTGCCGCCACCAACTGGCGTACATCGGCAACCGCCCCCGCCGGGGCGTGGGCGGCGATCACCGCCTCCCCCGCCTGGCTCCTGGCGGTGACGATGACGCCGGGATTGTCCAGGATGGCGTTGAGCACCCGGGGTTCCAGGTACCAGTCGGCGCGCAACAGCGCCGCCGCCGCGCCTGCGGGCGGCTGCTCGGCATAGACCGCCGGGCGTTTTGACTTCGCCAGCGCCCGGATCAGCCGGGCCTTGGGCGTCATCCCCCACAAGGCGATGCCGCCGTCACCGATCAGCGTCACCGCAATCATCGGCGCATCAGCCAGGTTGCCGTGCTGGTTTTTCTTTCGCGTCATCAAAAACTCCCTCCCCCCTTACGCGAAGGGCATCCTAACGAGCTGGCGCACGCGATCAAGAGAATCGCGCATTGTGCCGGGAGTAAGGCTTTGGCAAACTGCCCGCTCGATCGTCACGCGGAGCGGAGTAAACAGCCATGGATCTCGGTCTGAAAGATAAAATCGCCCTTGTCGCCGCCTCCAGCCAGGGGCTGGGCAAGGCGACGGCGCTGGCGTTGGCCCGCGAAGGGGCGCGGGTGGTGATCAGCGGCCGCCAGGAGCCGGCGCTCAGCGCCGCCAAAGCGGAGATTGAAGCCGCCGTCCCCGGCGCGGTGGTGCGCGCCATCGTCGCCGACGTGACCAAACCAGAGGACATCGAACGGCTGGTGGCGGATACGGTGGCCGCTTATGGCGCCATTCATATCCTCGTCACCAACGCCGGCGGGCCGCCGCCCGGCACCTTTGACGCGGTGTCCGACGAGGACTGGCAGCGCGCCTATCAGCTCACCGTGATGTCGGCGGTACGGCTGTCCCGCGCGGCCTTGCCCCATATGCGCCGCCAGAAGTGGGGACGCATCATCAACATCGCCTCCAACTCAGTCAAACAGCCGATCCGCGATCTGCTGCTGTCAAACAGCCTGCGCTTGAGCGTAGTTGGCATGGCCAAGGCGCTGGCCGGCGAGTGCGCCGCCGACAACATCACCGTCAACACCGTCGGTCCCGGCTGGACCCGCACCGACCGGGTGACGCAGATCTTCCAAAGCCGCGCCACGCGGACCAAGATCAGCGAGGATGAGATTGAACGCGCCATTACCGCCGCCATTCCCGCCGGTCGATTAGGCCGTCCGGAGGAACTGGCGGACGTGGTGACCTTCCTGGCCTCCGAGCGGGCCAGCTATGTCACCGGGGTTTTTCTGCCGGTGGACGGTGGCGCGGTCAGCGCGCCCATATAAGGCGCTTGCCAGGCTTTTAAGCTCACTTAAGAGGGCGGTAACCTTTCTGAGGATAAATCTTATGGCAGCAAAGAAGGGACCAGGATTTGCCCTCCGTACCCACCATCTCCGTTGTCATCCCGAGCTATAATTCCGGCGTTTATCTACGTCAGGCCGTCGCTTCCGTGCTGGCGCAAAAGGGCGATAACTTCATTCTGAAAGACATCATCATCGCCAACGACCGCTCCAGCGATCCCGTCTCCTGCGCGGTTCTGGAGGAAGTATCGCAAATCCCCAAAGTGCGCGTGCTGGTGAATGAAGGCCATAAAGGCTGTCCCGGCGCGCGCAATTTCGCCATTCGAGCGTCGGATGCCGATTGGCTTGCCTTGCTTGACGCCGACGACGCATTTCTCGAGGGCGCCCTGGCGGCGCGGATGGCGGCGCTCGATGCATATCCGGACGCCACTTGGATCGGCGGCGACTTCATTTATTGCGATGCCGAGCTGCGGCCGAGCGAGCAGCCCTTCTACGCCACGCGCCCCCACACCCGCGACTGGCTTTATGGCGACGCCGCCGCGTACGTGCGACTAGCGCAGCCGGTAAAAATATTCGCCACCATCACCCTGGCAATGCCCAGCGCAGTCATGGTCCGCCGCGATCGGATGCTGGCCCATGGATTATTTGATGAGAACCTTGGTAAGGCCGAAGACATCGACATGTGGCTGCGTCTGGCGCGGACGGAGGATTACATTTTCACCCGTACCCCTGTTACCTATTATCGCATACACGGCAGCTCCATGACCCAGATTGAGCCGTCGCGCGCCTGGAAGATCAAGATCTATGAAAAACATTTGCATGACCCAATGATGCGCGAATGTCGCGCCGTGCTGCAACGGCAGATCGCCAAATTTCTAATGGAGGAGGCCCGGCTGCTCCGGCAGGGACGAGCCATCAACAAACTCGCTGCGGTCTTCGGCCGTTCTCTTCGCTATGCCCCTGCCTCCCCACAGGCGCCGTTTACCGTCTTGCAACAATTGCTGGCGGCGGCAGTAGGCAGATAAACTCCGGCAATGCTCCGCCACGGAGGCGGCATCCGCTAAATATCTCTATTCATTGCCGCAACTCATAGAGGAAGATCGTCTAATCATAATAAAATATTAATCTATTTTTGAAATCTATGTTATATAAAGGAAAGGGTTGTTTGTTTTTTATCAAACAGTCACGTCTGCGCCAAGGGTAGGCCCCACGCTCCGCGTCGCAGCCGCTTCTCTAACTACAATCATGCTCGACTTACTGGGCTGTGGGGTAAAACAATGACAATCACACTGGGCATGCCGCAACAGACCGGCCGACCCGCCAACGAACCGCCGCTGCAACTTCCGCCAACCGCCGCCGCCGACCACAGCCGAAAAAAACATGGATTTTGGCTGCTCCCCATCGCCCTGATCGTCGGCGTGTTATCCAGCATTTCTTTCTATTTGTTTGTGACCCTCTCGCCGGCCGAGCAGCTCTTCATAAAATCCGATCAGTTGATCCTGCTTCATGTTTTGTCAGTCGCCGCGGTCTTACTACTGGTGGTGGGGGTCGCTCATTGGGAATATGGGCGGTTGGAAAAATCCCGTCGTCATGCAGAGCAAAGCGCCAGCAATAGCCATGACTTTCTGCAAGGCATTTTGGACGCCTCCTTCGATGCCGTCATCTCCGTCGACGCTGGGCAGAACATCACCTACTTCAGCCGTCAAGCAGAAGCCATGTTCGGGTACAAGGCGGAGGAGATCATCGGCAAATCACTTAACTTGCTCATTCCCACGCCATCCCGCCGCCGCCACAAGGAATTCGCCAAAAACTTCACCGATGGGGCTGAAGCGGCCAGAACCATGGGAAAGTGGCGGATAGTGCCGGGATTGACCAAGGATGGACGGGAAATCTCTACCATCACCCGTATCGTACGCCATCGCGATTTGAACGGCGCGCCCATGGCAACGGCGACCGTACGGGATGTGACGGAGTTGGAAAAACGCGAGATCCTGTTAAGCAGGACGCTGGCGGAAGTGGCGCGCTCGGATAAAAGACTGCGCGCCTTTTTCGCGCAATTTACCCATGAATTGCGCACACCCCTGAACGCCGTGGTGGGGTTTAGCGAACTTTCGCTGCATCATGCGCAAGAAGGCAGGCGCGATCAGGCCGAAGAATATATGCGTTATGTCGTTGATGCCGGCCTCCGCCTGAGCAAACTCATTGACAGCGTTCTGGAGTATCGCCGCATCGATGATGTTTTCGATGACAGCAATTCTGAGGAGGTCAATATCATCGATATTTTCCAGTCTATCGCCAAGCGCATCAATCGTCAGGAGGATGATGAGGTCCTCACCCTCAAGGCAGCCACAACTGCATTTCCGGTATTAGCCATACCCGAGATGATCGAGAGCTATTGCGAGGTCTTCTTGGAGCTGTTCACGTCCAGAAGCAAGGAACCGCGGATCTTACATCTCGATGACGAAGGCGAGAGCGTCGTTATTCGCGACGTGGGCGGCGCGCAGACGAGCGCCCTGACCTCAATTTTTCACGATCTGGACCGGCTCAATAACCTCAACTTCGATGATGTCATCCGCTCCTCGGAAAGCATGGACATGCGCCTGTTTTCGTTATGGAAGCTGGCTGACGTTTGCCAAATATCCTGCGAAATCTCCGCTGCAACCCCCTCGGAACTGAAATTGACCTTCGGCAGCGCCCGCCAGGCGGTGGTCTACCGAGAAGAGGACGGCAGCGTCGACGACGCCGCTCCTTTTAAAGCCGCCAAGCAAGCCAAGACGACGCGACGTATGCGGCAGAATCTCCAGAAATCCGCCTGATCATATAGCGCTATTCCCTCGATAACTGTCGGATTTTCTTACGATTTCATCATACCTTCCGTCGCATGATCATAATAACTATATAAAATAGCTATACATTTTTCCCTGGCATAAATATTGCGTGGCAACTCCGCTGCGGGGGCGATGTGGCGTTTTTGCTGCCCCGTCGCAAGATCAACATAAAGGTAAGAGGGATGCTGATCATGAAATCATTAGACGTTCTTGTAAAAGGCATGGTGGCAGGCGTCGCGGTCGGCGTCTTGACCGCGCCAACGGTGGTTTTTGCCGGCACCGCGCCGGCACCGATTCCGGAGCCCACCACCATGGGTATATTCGCCGTCGCCTCGGCCGGCGCGGCGGTTGCGTATCGTCTATTCCGCCGTAAGTAAGGTAGCTGGAGTGTGGCCGCTCACCCTGGGCGGCCTAAACTTCTAATTGTGGAGGCAATAATGCTGAAGACCGTTGTTCGCGCCTTTGGATTGACACTTGCCGGCATTGCCGCCGCATCGCCGGCCTGGGCCACCACCGCGCCGGTGCCGGTGCCTGAACCGACGACCCTGAGCATCATGGCGGTATCGGCGGCGGGCGCCGCCTTGGCCTATCGTTTGTTCCGCCGCTAGGAACAGTGATCGATTTTATTCTAGCCAACGAGCGGGAGATCTATTCCGTCTCGTATTTTTTGGCGCTGACCGCCGTCGCCGTGTGGGAGATGGCGGCGCCGCGCCGTGCCTTGACGCAGTCCCTCAAGCGGCGCTGGACCGGCAATTTCGCCATCACCATACTCGACATCATCGTCATCCGCCTGGTATTTCCCATGGCGGCGGTGGGCATGGCGTTGCTGGCGGAAGATTGGCGATTTGGGCTCTTTAACCTTATTAACGCGCCATTTTGGATCGCCGCCGTCGTCAGCATTCTCGCCATCGATTTTGCCCGCTACCTGCAACACTTTTTGCTGCACCATTGGTCGCCGCTATGGCGGCTGCATCGCGTGCATCACGCCGACCTTGATTACGATTTTACCGTCGGCCTGCGCTTCCATCCGTTGGAAGGGCTTTATTCCATGGGCTTCGTCGTCGCCGCCGTGATGTTGGTCGGCGCGCCGCCGGCGGTGGTTGCCCTGATGGAAGCCGCGACCGCCATCTCCGGCGTTTTCGTCCACGCCAATGCCCGCTTGCCGCTGGGTTTGGATCGCCTTCTTCGCACCCTCATCGTCACCCCCGACATGCATCGCGTGCATCACTCCACGGCGCGCGTCGAACAAGACAGCAATTACGGTGCCGTCTTCCCGTTCTGGGATAAGCTGATGCAGACCTATCGCCCGCAGCCGGCGGCGGGCCATCAAGGCATGTCCCTCGGGCTGCCGGAGATGCGTGATGAGCAATGCCTCGGCTTGTCCTGGATGCTCACGGCGCCGTTCCTTCCGCAGCCCCAAAACCGCGCCGCCGAGCGTTCGTCATAAAGGTTGATATCAAACAATTCTTCGGCTAGAGCTTATCCCGTCACCTAGCGCAACGGGAGCCTTTAGACCATGTCCTTTTCCTTCGCCAGCGACGGCATCGAGGTGTTGTGGATCTCCGGCCGTGAGGTCGAACGGCTGCTAACCTTTCCGCTGTGCATCGAGGCGGTAGCCGCGGCCATGGTCGAGGTCAGCGCCGGCAACGCCGAGCTGCCGCTGCGCCGGGGCATGCCGCTTTTGAACAAAAAGGGCATGCTGGGCATGATGGCCGGGCATCTTGGCAAGCCGGACTGTTTTGGCATCAAGCTTATCAGCCTGTTTCCGGATAACCCCAAACATGGCTTTCCCTCTCACCTGGGGCTTTACGTCCTCTTCGAGCCTGAGCATGGGCGGCCGCTGGCGGTGATGGACGCCAACGTGATTACCGCCATCCGCACCGCCGCCGCCAGTGCGGTGGCGACCCGGGCGCTGGCCCGCGCCGACGCGAAGGTGCTGGCCATTTTGGGGACCGGCGAACAGGCTCATGCCCATCTGCAGGCCCTGCCCCTCGTCCGCGACTTAACGGAAATCCGGGTCTGGGGCCGTGACCTGGCCAAGGCGCAGGCGGTGATCGATTGTCAGCGGCGAACCGTTTCCGCCCGCCTGACGGCCACCGATGACCTCGCCTCGGCCATCGCCGGGGCCGATATCATCTGCACGCTAACCGCCGCCAAAACGCCGTTTTTCAAGGGCGAATGGTTGCGTCCCGGCCAGCACCTTAACCTGGTTGGATCGAGTGTGCCCACTGCGGCCGAGGTGGACGGCGAAACCGTGGCCCAGAGCCGCTTTTTTGTGGATTACCGGCCCTCGACGCTGGACCAGGCGGGCGAGTTCCTGGCCGCTTTGCAGGCCGGCCTGATCAAGGAGGACCATATTGCCGGCGAGATTGGCGCGGTGCTGGCCGGCAAAATCGAAGGCCGTCGCAGCCCGAAAGAGGTCACGGTTTACAAATCCCTGGGTATCGCCGCCCAGGATTTGGCCGCCGCCTGGGCGGTTTTTCAAGCCGCCCAGGAGAGGCGAGCGGGTACCCGCGTCGTACTTTAAAATAGGCGGCTGACAAAGCCGAAATCTAGAAATCTGCTCATCCTGAGCTTGTCGAAGGACAGCAGAATTTATGCCGTTCATGGTTCGACAGGCTCACCACGAACGGCCCACCATAGACTTCTATGGAAGCCTGCTAATTTCACCCCTGTGGAATTCTCCTTGACATTCAAGGTCCGGACGCTCATCTATACGCCACGCTGATTTCTCGTGATCGCGCAACTTCTTGCCCCTTGGGGCGGCGGTTCATCCGAGATAATCCCTTGAAATTTCGTCCGACCCAGAAGCGCGTGGGAATTGACGACACGCGCCGCAGCAACATCGTGGACCGATGTGCGGCACCTGGTGTTTAGGATTAATAATAACGTGACACTATCGACTTTCTCCGACCTCGGCGTTGCCGAGCCCCTTCGGCGCGCCTTGGCCGCCGAGAACTACCAAACCCCCACTCCCATTCAAACCCAGTCCATCCCGTTGATCTTGGCCGGTAAAGACCTGCTCGGCATCGCCCAGACCGGGACCGGCAAGACGGCGGCTTTCGCCCTGCCGATTCTGCAGCGTCTGGCGGAAAAGCGGCGGCCGACCAAGGCCGGCGACGTCCGCACCCTGGTGCTGGCGCCGACCCGCGAGCTGGCGATCCAGATTTTCGACAGCCTGAAGACCTACGGCCGCCACCTGGGCCTGCGCTATGCGGCGATCTTCGGCGGCGTCGGCCACAAGCCGCAAATCATGGCTCTGGCCCGCGGCGTCGATGTGCTGGTCGCCACGCCGGGACGGCTTCTCGATCTTTATAACCAACGGCAAGTGCGCCTGGACCAGGTGGAAGTCCTGGTCCTCGACGAAGCCGACCGCATGTTCGACATGGGTTTTTTGCGCGATGTGCGCAAGATCGTGGCGGCAACGCCGGCGTCGCGGCAATCGCTGCTGTTTTCGGCCACCATGCCGGCCGATGTGGCCGAGCTCGCCGCCAAGGTATTACGCCAGCCGACCCGAGTGGAGGTCAGCCCCACTGTGGTCGCCGTTGACCGCATCAATCAGTCGGTGATGTTCGCCGACGCCAAGGCCAAGCGCGGCCTGCTGACCGACCTGCTCGCCGATCCGGCGCTAGCCCGGGTGATCGTGTTTACCCGGACCAAGCATGGCGCCAACCGGGTGGCCGAGCATCTCGATAAGTCAGGCGTCTCAGCCGACGCCATTCATGGCAACAAATCGCAAGGTGCGCGGCAACGCGCCCTGTCCGACTTCCGCGACGGCAAGGTGCGGGTGCTGGTGGCCACTGATATCGCGGCCCGCGGTATCGACGTGCCGGATGTCACCCACGTCATCAATTTCGAGCTGCCGAACGTGCCGGAAAGCTACGTGCACCGCATCGGCCGCACGGCGCGGGCCGGCGCGGATGGCGCAGCTATCTCGTTCTGCGATCCCAGCGAACGGTCGTTCCTGCGGGATATCGAGCGTCTGACCAAACGGCCGCTGGCGGTGGTCGGCGCGCATTCAAGTGTTACTGAAGCGCCACACAAGGAACACAAAAATCGCGCCAATGACAATAAAAAGTCATTTGCGCCCAAGCGCCACCGCAATAATCGCGGTAAGCGTCATATCAAGGTTGCTTGAACCGGATTAGATTATCCGGACAAGCACCCATCAGGTGCGCCCGACCGGGCGGGCGCAGGAACCTGGTGTAGTAACCTTCCCGCGCGTTCAAACTTACTGACATCTTTGGAGACGATACATGGCTAACGGTACGGTAAAATGGTTTAACTCTCAAAAGGGCTTCGGTTTCATCCAGCCCGACACTGGCGGCAAGGACGTTTTCGTCCACATCAGCGCCGTCGAGCGCTCCGGCATCGGCTCGCTGGCCGACGGCCAGAAGGTCTCTTATGACCTGGAAAAAGGCCGTGACGGTCGCGAATCAGCGATCAACCTGCGCGCCCTCTAAGACGCGCCACTACACACTAAAAAATCCGCCCGCGTCCCTTTGGGACTGCGGGCGTTTTCTTTTATCCCGGCCGGCCGTCGAACCGCGGCTGCGTCAGGATCGGCAGGAAGCGGCCGAAGAACAACAAAAACGCCACCGACCATGAGGCCGCCGCCAGGGCGATGGCGGGCGTCCATAGGTCGGAGGAGAGCTGCGGCAACACCACCCGCGCCAGCGCCGCTGTCTGGATCAGCGCGAAGGCGGCGATCTCCGCCCGCCCGGCGCGCAAGGGACGGCCGGTATGGCCGCGGGCGCTGCGCGCCATCATCGCCAGCGTCAAGCCGCCAATCGCCCCCAGCGCCAGGGCGTGGAACCCATAGACCTCCGCCGGGCCATCGAACTGCGCCGCCGCCCGCAAGCCCAACGAGACAGG
>JACFMS010000018.1 GCA_019455285.1 Sphingomonadales bacterium | reverse complement strand
TGTGCGACTTCATCATCGCCGCCGACAACGCCAAGTTCGGCCAGCCCGAGATCAACTTGGGCGTCATTCCGGGGGCCGGCGGCACCCAGCGCCTGACTCGCTTTGTCGGCAAGTCGAAGGCCATGGACATGTGCCTCACGGGCCGCATGATGGACGCCGCCGAGGCCGAGCGCTCTGGGCTTGTGAGCCGGGTGGTGCCGCTGGATAAGCTGAAGGAGGAGGCCATCAAGGCCGCCCAGACCATAGCCAAACTATCGCGGCCGGCGGTGATGATCGCCAAGGAGGCGGTCAACCGCGCCTACGAGACGACGCTCGCCGAAGGCGTGCGCTTCGAGCGACGGGTGTTCCATTCCCTGTTCGCCACCGCGGACCAGAAGGAAGGCATGAGCGCCTTTGCCGAAAAGCGCCCGGCCCAGTTCAAGCATTGCTAGCTCTAGCTATTGACCGCGCCGGCGGGCGCGGGTATAAGCCTGCCACGATTTTTACGGCCGTGCCTTGGGTCAAGGCGCGGCCTTACGGCTTCTAATAAAGGCAAGGACTAACCTATGGCGAATAACCCGCAGGCCAAGAAACGCATCCGGCAGACCGCCCGGCGCAGCGCGGTGAATACCGCGCGAGTCAGCCGCATCCGCACCTTCGTGCGCAAAGTCGAGGAGGCGATCGCCAGCGGCAATAAGGCGGCCGCCGAGGCGGCCTTGGCCGTGGTGCAGCCGGAGTTGATGCGGGGCGCCGTCAAGGGCGTCATGCACAAGAGCACGGCGTCGCGCAAGGTGTCGCGACTCACCCGCCGCGTCAAGGCGATGGCCTAAGCAAAAAACGAATCGGCGCGCCCCAACGGCGAGCATTTTTCACGCGGCCGCACCACTTCCCGATGCGGCCGTCGCCTTTTGATACACTCGTCCCTGTCCTGACCGTTCTTCCTTGTCGCGTGGGGTGGCGGGTGCAGAAAATGAGTCCCCATATTTTGTGGTTGTTGGCCAGCAACGCTACAACTGCGCCGACCTTTTCCGGCGTTCTCGTTCCGGACCCGTTGTATCGTCGCGAGGCTGTCGTTACGCTACACGGCTCATGCGTCGCGGGGGACTTTTTTCGTCCTATTCGTCAGATCGGGAAACGGCCCTTCATGCCTCTGATAACGGGGCGCTCCGCCTATGGGCGGATGGCGACGTGAGGTTGGGTTTTGCGGATTGGGTAACGATACAGCCATGCGGGATTATGCGGGCGATATTCCGCCTACGAAAGCTTGGGAGATTCTGACCAACGACCGGCGTGCGGCGCTGATCGATGTCCGCACCGTGCCGGAATGGAACTTTGTCGGCGTGCCGGACTTGAGCGGGCTTAACAAGAACGTGGCGCTGATCTCCTGGCAGAATTTTCCCGACATGGCGCGCAACGATGAGTTCGAGACGGCGGTCGAGGCGCTGGGCGTGGCCAAGGACTCGCCGCTATTGTTTCTCTGCCGCTCCGGCGCGCGCTCGCGGGCGGCGGCGATCGCCATGACGGCACGAGGATACAAGGCTTGTTATAATGTTGCGGAAGGCTTCGAAGGGGACGTCGACGCCGCGCATCATCGCGGCAGCAAGAACGGCTGGAAGGTGGCGGGGCTGCCCTGGGTGCAACGATAGGATCAAAAAAATAGCGGCGTGATCTTTATTGGCGTTGGCGAAAAACGGAAACAGGATTGTGACGTTCGTTGAGACAATCAAGCGAGAGACGGACACGGGAATGACCGACTTGGAAACCCAGTGGGGACGGGTTCAAAGTCGCCTCAAGACGGAATTCGGCGAGGCGGCGTATAACAGCTGGCTGAAGCCCTTAAGTCTCATCCATGCGGATGGCGGACGCGTGCAGATGGCGGTGCCGACGCGCTTCATGCGCGATTGGGTGCAGTCGCACTATATGGATCGTCTGCGCGATTTATGGTCGGTGGAAAATCCCGACATCGAGGAAGTGGAGCTGAAAGTCGCCGCCGGTTTTCATCGCGCCACTGCCGCCGCTGCCCGAGAGAAAGCCGCGCCGTCAGAAGCAGCGCCAACGCCATCGGCGCGCATGCTGCGCCAGAATGATGACGACGATGAATTCGGCGCGCCCTTGGATCCGCGCTTCACCTTCGAGGATTTCGTGGTCGGCAAGTCGAACGAGCTCGCCTACGCCGCCGCGCGCCGGGTTGCGGAATCAAAAGCGGTGAATTTCAATCCGCTGTTTCTGCACGGCGGCGTCGGTTTGGGCAAGACGCATTTGATGCACGCCATCGCCTGGCACGTTCGCCGGCAAGCGCCGCAGCGCCGGGTGATTTATCTGTCCGCTGAAAAGTTCATGTATCAGTTTATCAGCGCGCTTCGCTACAAGGACACCATGGCCTTCAAGCAAAAGTTTCGCGCGGTCGATGTGCTGATGATCGATGATGTGCAGTTCATCGCCAACAAGAACTCGACCCAGGAAGAATTCTTTCATACCTTCAACGCGCTCATCGATCACCACCGCCAGGTGGTGATCTCCGCCGACCGTTCGCCGTCCGATCTGGAAGGCATCGAGGAGCGCATCCGCTCGCGGCTAGGCTGGGGTCTGGTGGCCGACATTCACCCCACCGACTACGAGCTGCGGCTCGGCATCCTGCAGCAGAAGGTGGACGGCATCAATGGCGCCAAGGTGCCGGGCGAAGTGCTGGAGTTTCTTGCCCGCCGCATCGCCTCCAACGTGCGCGAGCTGGAAGGCGCCTTGAACCGGGTGGTGGCGCACGCCACGCTGATCGGCCGGCCGATCACCATGGCGCTGGCCGAAACCTTGCTGCAGGATCTGTTGCGCGCCAATGATCGTCGTATTACTGTTGAGGATATTCAACGTCGAGTAGCTGAATACTACAACCTCCGCCTGGCCGATCTCCTCTCCCCGCGCCGGGCCCGGACCGTGGCGCGGCCTCGGCAGGTGGCAATGTACCTCTCTAAACAGCTGACCACCCGCTCCCTGCCCGACATCGGCCGCAAGTTCGGCGGCCGCGACCACACCACCGTCATGCACGCCGTCAAACGGGTCGAGGAACTGGTCCGCAGCGACGGCTCGCTGGAGGAGGATATTCATCACCTCCGCCGGCTCGTCGAGGGCTAAAATACTCAAGTTTTTGCTGTCGTTGAACCCCAAGACCGGATATCTTGTGTCGATTGATTTTGGCCGTCTAAAAGGTATGCACTAGTCGGGGCAAAACACGCACATGAAGCTGACGATCGAACGCGCGGAACTCTTAAAAGCGCTCAGCCACGTCCAAAGCGTGGTCGAGCGGCGCAACACCATTCCGATCCTGTCCAACGTCAAGCTGGCGGCGGAGGACGGCAAGCTGGCGCTGACCGCCACCGACCTTGATCTCGCCTTCATCGAGGCGATCGACGCTCGGGTGGACGTGGGCGGCGTCACCACCGCGCCGGCGCTCACCCTCCATGACATCGTGCGCAAAATTCCCGAAGGCGCGCAGATCGACCTCACGGTGACCGGCGAAGGCCAGCGCCTGCAGGTCGCCGCCGGCCGTTCGCGGTTTACGCTGTCCTGCTTGCCGGCCCAGGACTTTCCCGAAATCAAGGACGATAACCTGCCCCACCGCTTCAAGCTGTCGGCATCGGACCTGAAGCGCCTCATCGACAAGACGCGCTTTGCGGTATCCACCGAGGAAACGCGCTACTACCTCAATGGCATCTATTTCCATGTCGCCGACAGCGACGGCGGCCAGGTGCTGCGGGCGGTGGCCACCGATGGCCACCGTTTGGCGCGGGTGGAAATGCCGGCCCCGGCCGGGGCCAAGGGCATGCCGGGGGTGATCGTGCCGCGCAAGACCGTCAACGAGCTGAGAAAGCTGATCGACGAATTCGCCGGCGAAATCAGCGTCGGCCTGTCCGACAGCAAGATCCGCTTCACCTTCAATGACGCCGTGCTGTCGTCCAAGCTCATCGACGGCACCTTCCCCGACTATGGCCGGGTGATCCCGGCCAACAACGACAAGGTGGCGGAGCTTGACGCCAGGCTCTTCGCCGATGCCGTGGATCGCGTCTCCACCATCTCCACCGATAAGACGCGGGCGGTGAAATTGACGCTCAACGGCAATAAGCTCGAACTGTCGGTGACCAGCCCCGACAACGGCGCCGCCACTGACGAACTGGCCGCGACCTATGGCGGCGTGCCGCTGGAAGTCGGGTTCAATTCACGTTATCTCCTCGATATCCTGGCGCAGATCGACGGCAATATGGCGCAGATGCTGTTGGCCGATGCGGCCTCGCCGACGCTCCTAAAGGATGCCGAGGACGAGGGCGCGCTTTACGTTCTAATGCCGATGCGGGTGTGACCCGCCCGCCGTTGATGAGCAGATCCGCCGCCGCCGATCTTCCTCTCACCGCTCGGATTGCGCCCGAGGAGCCGGCGACCATGCGCTATGCGGTCACGCGCCTGATTTTAAGCGATTTCAGAAATTACCGGCAGGCGCGGCTGACGCCGGCGGCGAACGTGGTGGTGCTGACCGGCGACAACGGCGCCGGCAAGACCAACCTGTTGGAAGCGATTTCCTTCCTCTCCCCCGGTCGCGGCCTGCGCGGGGCGCGGCTGGGCGATGTCACCCGCCAGGGGGCGGACGTCTGGGCGGTGGCGGCGCAGGTCAAAGGCGCGGCAGGCGCGTTCGAGGTTGGCACCGGGCTTGGCCGGCGGTTGGCCGAGGGCGGCGATGACGATGGCGGCGAGCGGCGACTGGTGCACATCGATGGCGCGCCGGCCAGCGGCCCGGCGGCCTTGGGCGAGGTGTTGCGCGTCGCCTGGCTGACGCCGCAGATGGACCGGCTGTTTCTCGATGGGCCGCCCGGCCGGCGGCGGTTTCTGGACCGCCTGACGCTCGCCCTCCATCCCGCCCACGGGCGCGAGGTGGCGGCCTATGAGCGCGCCATGCGGGAGCGCAACCGGCTCTTGGCCGAGGGGCCGGCGGATCCCTTGTGGCTGACGGCGCTGGAGGGCCGCATGGCCGAGCACGGCGTCGCCGTGGCGGCGGCGAGACTGGATGCGGTGGAGCGGCTGCAAGCGGCGGCGGACGCCGCCTGTGGGGCCTTTCCCACGGCCGATCTGACGGTGGAGGGGGCGGTGGAAGCCGACCTTGCCAACGTTCCCGCGGTGGAGGCCGAGGATCGCCTGAAACAGCGGCTCAAGCTTGCCCGCCATCGGGACGCCGCCATGGGCCGCACCGGCGAGGGGCCGCACTTGTCCGACCTGAAAGCCCGGCATCGGGCCAAGGACATGGCGGCGACGCTGTGCTCCACCGGCGAACAAAAGGCGCTCCTCATCGGCGTCGTGCTGGCGGCGGCCAGGCTATCAAAAATCGACGATGGCGCGCCGCCCGTCCTTCTTCTTGACGAAATTACCGCGCATCTTGACGAACGGCGGCGGGGCGCGCTGTTTGACGAGCTTCAGGCCTTGGCCGCGCAGGCCTGGCTGTCGGGCACCGATCCGGCGCTATTTGCCGACTTGAAAGGTCGCGCCGACTTTTTCGCCGTGGCGGCGGGAACCATTACCAACATCAGCGACTGACAGCGAAAGACCAGGAATGAGCGACGATCAACGCACCAAAGCCGAAGACGCGGCGGCCGCCTATGGCGCCGAATCCATCAAGGTGCTGCGCGGCCTTGATGCGGTGCGAAAGCGGCCCGGCATGTATATCGGCGACACCGAGGACGGCTCGGGCCTCCATCACATGGTGTTCGAGGTCACCGACAACGCCATCGACGAGGCGCTCGCCGGCTATTGCGACCAGGTATCGGTGGTGTTGAACGCCAACGGCTCGGTCACGGTGACCGACAACGGCCGCGGCATTCCCACCGATATCCACGCCGAGGAAGGCGTCTCGGCGGCCCAGGTGATCATGACCCAGCTCCATGCCGGCGGCAAATTCGACCAGAACTCCTATAAGGTGTCGGGCGGGCTTCATGGCGTCGGCGTGTCGGTGGTCAACGCGCTGTCGGAAACCTTGGAGCTGCGCATCTGGCGCGGCGGCAAGGAGCACTTCATGCGCTTTCGCCATGGCGAGGCGGAAGAAGACCTGAAAGTGGCGGGTGACGCGCCGGCCGGGCGCACCGGCACCGAGGTGACGTTCCTGCCATCTCCCCAAACCTTCAAGATCACCGAGTTTGATTTCGATCGCCTGGAGCACCGCCTGCGCGAACTGGCGTTTTTGAATTCCGGCGTGCGCATCATGCTCGAAGACCGCCGCCACGCCGACGTGCGCAAGGTCGACATGCGCTATGACGGCGGCATTAACGCCTTCGTCAAGTATCTCGACCGCAACAAGACGCCGCTCATTCCCGAGCCTATCGCCATTGTCGGCGAGAAGGACGGCATCGTCGTCGAGGTGGCGTTGCAGTGGAACGATGGCTACCACGAAAACATGTATTGCTTCACCAACAACATCCCGCAGCGCGACGGCGGCACGCATTTGGCCGGTTTTCGCGCCGCGTTGACCCGCACCATCAACACCTACACCACCGAATCCGGCTTGGCGAAGAAGGAAAAGGTGCAGCTGACCGGCGATGACGCGCGCGAAGGCTTAACTTGCGTGCTTTCGGTCAAGGTGCCGGATCCCAAGTTTTCCTCGCAAACCAAGGATAAGCTCGTCTCCTCGGAAGTGCGGCCGGTGGTGGAAAGCATCTTTGGCGACAAGTTGGGCCTATGGTTCGGCGAACACCCGAGCGAAGCCCGCGCCGTCATCTCCAAGATCGTCGAAGCGGCGGCGGCGCGCGAAGCGGCGCGCAAGGCGCGCGAATTGACGCGGCGCAAGGGCGCCTTGGACATGGCCAGTCTGCCGGGCAAGCTCGCCGACTGTCAGGAGCGCGATCCGGCGAAATCGGAACTTTTCATCGTCGAGGGCGACAGCGCAGGCGGCTCGGCGAAAAGCGGCCGCGACCGCCGCACCCAGGCGATCCTGCCGTTGCGCGGCAAGATCTTGAACGTCGAGCGGGCGCGTTTTGACCGCATGCTGTCGTCAAGCGAAATCGGCACGCTGATCACTGCCCTTGGCACCGGCATCGGCCGCGACGATTTTGACATCGAAAAACTGCGCTACCACAAGGTCATCATCATGACCGACGCCGACGTCGACGGCGCGCATATCCGCACCCTGCTCTTGACCTTCTTTTACCGTCAGATGCCGGCGCTCATTGAGAAAGGCTATCTCTATATCGCGCAGCCGCCGCTATATAAAGTGGCGCGCGGCAAGTCGGAGGTTTATCTGAAAAACGATCTGGCGCTGGAGCAGCATCTGATCGGCGCCAGCGTCGACGACATGGTGTTTGTCAGCCACACTGGCGAACAACGCGCCGGCGCCGATCTGCGTGCGCTCATTGAACACGCGCGCGCCGTCAAGGGGCTTAAAAGCCAGGTTCCGGCGCGCTATAATCCCGATATTGTCGAACGCCTCAGCGTACGCGGGATTTTAACGCCGGCGGCGATTTTCGGCGCTGATGCGACGGCGCTCCTCGCCAATGTGGTCGCCGATTTAAATGCCGCCGCCGCCGACGGCGAAGCGGGCTGGGCGGTGCGCGCCGGCGAGGCGGGCGCGGTGGTGTTCACCCACGAGGTGCGCGGCGTGGTCGATACTTTCGTCATCGACAAAAGCTTCATCGACAGCGTCGAAGCGCAGCGCTTGAACGCCAAGGCGGTGGAGATGAAAGATGCCTACGCCAAACCCGGCGTCTTGAAGGTGAAGGATGAAGCGGTGACCATCACTTTACCGAGCACGCTTTTGGCGGCGGTGCTCGGCCATGGCCGCAAAGGGCTTACCATTCAGCGCTACAAAGGGCTGGGCGAGATGAACCCCGGCCAGCTGTGGGAGACCACGCTTGATCCGCAAGCGCGCACGCTGTTGCAGGTCAAGATCAGCCATGCCGATACGGCGGATGAAATCTTCTCCAAGCTGATGGGCGACGTGGTCGAGCCGCGCCGTGAGTTCATCCAGGATAACGCGCTGGCGGTGGTCAATCTCGACGTTTGATATGGCTAATAACAACGCTCCAGAAACAAAACCACGGTCAAAGAAAAAACGCCGTGCGTGGCGCTGGGTGCTCGGCGGCCTTGTCTGGTTCGTCATTGCGCTGATCATCGCCGGCATTTACCTGACCCACGATCTGCCGCCCATCGACGCCGCCGCGCCGCCGCGGCCGGAGCCCAGCATGGTGATCGTCGCCCGCGATGGCTCCACCATCGCCACTTATGGCGACGTCTACGGCGATTGGCTGCGCTTTGAGGAATTTCCCGAGCCGCTCGTCGCCGCCGCCATCGCCACCGAGGATCGGCGGTTTTTCAGCCACATCGGCATCGATATCAAAGGAATTTTACGCGCCGGGGTGAAGAACATGCTGGCCGGCGGCCTGGTGGAAGGCGGCAGCACCATCACGCAGCAATTGGCGAAAAATCTCTTTCTTTCTTCGGAACGCACGTTGCGGCGCAAGGTGCAGGAAATCATTCTGGCGTTATGGTTGGAACTGCGCCTGAAGAAACGCGACATCCTGACGCTTTATTTCAACCGCATGTTTTTCGGCGACCGCGCCTACAGCGTCGACGCCGCCGCTCGCACCTATTTCGGCCACAGCGCGCGCAAGCTTTCGGTTGGCGAGGCGGCGCTTCTCGTTGGTCTTTTGAAAGCGCCATCGGCGCTGGCGCCCACCCGCGACTATGAAGCGGCGGTGGCGCGCAGCCATGAGGTCATCGACAACATGGTGGAGGTGGGCGCGCTTGATGCCGAGGAAGCGGCGGTCGCCAAGATGAAACCGCCCAAGGTGCTGCGCTCGCTGGTGGGCACCGACTCGCGCTACTTCGCCGACTGGGTGAGCGACAGCGTGGCGCAACAGGACAAGGCGCGCGGCGTGCCGCTCATCGTCGAGACGACGCTCGATCCGCGGGCGCAGGAAATCGCCGAGCGGGCGCTGCTGCGCTCCCTTAACAGCGACGGCATTCCCGGCAACATCACTCAGGGCGCGGTGGTGGTGATGACCGCCGACGGCGCGGTGCGCGCCATGGTGGGCGGCCGCGCTTACGGCGAAAGTCAGTTCAACCGCGCCGTCCAGGCGCGCCGGCAGCCGGGCTCGGCGTTCAAGCTCTTTGTCTATCTGGCGGCGCTGGAAGTGGGCATGACGCCGGACGATGTGCTGCGCGACAGCCCGGTGATTTTCGATGGCTGGGAGCCCGCCAACTACGATGGCCAGTATCAGGGCGCGGTGACGCTGCGCTGGGCGTTCGCCCAGTCGATCAACACCGTGGCGGTGAAATTGTCGGAAATGGTCGACCGCCATCGCGTCATCAAGGTGGCGCGCCAGCTCGGCGTCGCCAGCCCCCTAAAAGCCACGCCCAGCGTGGCGCTGGGCGCGTCTGAAGTGACGCTATTGGAATTGACGGCGGCCTATGCCGGGGTCGCCAACGGCGGCCATGCGGTCGCGCCCAGCGGCATCGCGGAGGTCAGAAGCAACAAAGGCAAGCTCCTATCACGACGAAAGCGCGGCGTCGGTCCGCAGGTGATCGCGCCAGAAGCCAACGAGTTGATGCGCTCCATGCTTGAGGACGTGGTGCGCTACGGCACCGGCAGCGCCGCCCGGCTCGGCGACCGCCCGGCCTACGGCAAGACCGGCACCAGCCAGGAGTCGCGCGACGCCTGGTTCATCGGCTTTGCCGGCGACTATGTGGTGGGGGTGTGGCTCGGCAATGACGACGGCGCGCCGATGCGCCAGGTTTCCGGCGGCGCCGCTCCGGCCCGGCTGTGGCGGACGGTGATGGAAGGACTGATCCACGGCAATCGGCTGGTGCCGTCCGGGCGGCCGATGATGCGGCCCGGCTCAGGGGAGGCCGAGAAGGCGCAAAGCCCCGGTTTCTTCCAGCGCCTCAAAGAACGCATGAAGGCGTTGGAGGGGGAGTAAAAGTAATTATACGAAACCACCTCAATGTCATGCCCGCCCCCGGGCCAGGCCAAAGGCCTGCCCGAGGACAGCCTCCGGCGGGGATCCAGTTCTTTGATTTCACTATGGATTCCCGCTTGCGCGGGAATGACGGTTACTGATTGAGCGTGGCTGTGCTTAAACGCACATTGCCCTACCCCACCCGTTGCAAGGCCGTGCCTTGCTGGCCAAGCCAGGCGCGGGCCGGCGCGGGATCGCCCACCAGGCGGCGGACATGGGTCCAGAAACGGCGGGAGTGGTTCATTTCCTTCAAATGGGCGACCTCGTGGGCGACCACGTAGTCGATGATCCAGCCGGGGGCCATCACCAGCCGCCAGGAAAACGACAACGTGCCGGTGGCCGAACAACTGCCCCAGCGGCCCATGGGGTCATTGAGCCGCAGCCGGCTGTAGCTGACGTCAAGCGCGGCGGCGTAATGCGCCACCCGGGGCGTCAATTCCTCGCCGGCGCGGTTTTTCAGGTAACGGCGGACGCGGTTGGCGACCTCGCTGGGCGCGCCGCCGACCCGAATCGCCGCTGGTTCGGCCTCCACCGCCGGCTGGCGGCCGGCGTCGGGGTCATGAATGATGGCATGCGGCCGGCCCAGGATCGGCACCTCCTCGCCAGGGGCGAGGCGGATCGCCGGCGGCAGCGCCGCCCGCTGGCGGGCGAGCCAGCCCTTGTGCTCGGTGGCGAACAGCGCCGCTTCCCGCACCGACACCCCGCGCGGCAGGGTGAGAATGGCGGCTCCGGTGCGGTTATCCAGGCGCAAGCTCAGCTGCCGCGCCCGGGGCGAGCGGCGGACGATCAAGTTATCATCAATCTCCAAGAACCTCGATGACATGGTCCTCCAACGGGCCGGCGCGGCGCTCCGATATGGCCCAGGCGCGCACCGAGACGCCGGCGTCGTGCACGGTGTCGCGTGTGCCGGAGACCAGCGGGTGCCAGGAGGGCAGATCCTTACCCTCGGCCAGCAGCCGATAGGCGCAGGTCGCCGGCATCCATCGCAGCTTGTCGATATTTTGCGGCGTCAGCAAGACGCAATCCGGCACCAGGCGTTGCCGCTCGGCATATTTTCGGCAGCGGCAGGTGCGCAGGTCGAGGAGCCGGCAGACCACGTTGGTATTGACGATGCGGCCGGTATCCTCATCCTCGAGCTTTAAGAGGCAGCAGCGGCCGCAGCCGTCGCACAGCGATTCCCATTCCGCCGGGGTCAGGCGGTCCAGCGGCTTGGCCTTCCAGAACGGCAGCGGCATTAAAGGAGGTCTTTCAGCCGCGCCGCCATGGCCTCGGGCTTGGTGCCGGGGGAGAAATGGGCGACATATTTGCCGTCGGGTCCCATCAGATAGACGATGGCGCTATGGTCCATCAGGTAGCTGTCGTCATCGGCCGCTTCCGCAGCGGCCTTCTGGTAATAGATGCGGTAGGCGCGGGCGGCGGCGGCGATCTCCTCCGCCGTGCCGGTCAGCCCGATGAGCCGGGGATGAAATGCTTTGACGTAGGCCGCCATCACCGCCACCGTGTCGCGCGCCGGGTCGATGGTGATGAACACCGGCGTGACCTTGGCCGCCGTCTTCTGATCCATCATGTCGAGCGCCGTCGACATCGATTGCAGCTCTACCGGACAGACGTCGGGACAGAAAGTATAGCCAAAGAAAACAAGCATGTAACGGCCGCGAAAGTCGGCTTCGGTGACCCGTTTCCCGGTCTGATCGATAAGCGAGAACGGGCCGCCGATGAGGGTCGTGGGATCGGCCACGCGGGTCGGGCCATTGGCCTTGGTGAACCATAGGGCCGCGACAATGGCGGCCACGGCAGCCGCCGCCGCGAGAAGCCATAATGGCGCCGCCATTTTGTGTTTGTCTGCCATAAGCTGGATGTTGTCCGCCGTGGCGCGCGGTTTGTCAACCGCTTGCGGACTCCTTATATAAGACCAAGGCATCAAGGAACAAAGGATGAGAGGGTCGATGGGTCCGGGACGTGTAACGATCATAAGCTGGCGGCGACAGTGGACGGCGGCGGTAATTTTCCTGGTGGCGGCCGTGCTCGGGCTTAGCCCCGCGGCGGCGCAGTTTTCCCCCACCTTCCAGTTCATGCAGGCGCTGAAAAAACAGGATTTTTACGGCATCAAGACCAATGTCTTGAAAGGCGCCAATGTCAACGCCCGGGATGATGACGGCACGCCGGCCTTGGTCCTTGCCGCCGGCATGGGCGAGGCGGGCGTGGTGCGTTTTCTCATCGAACAAGGGGCCAATGTCGACGCCGCCAGCGCCTCAAACAAGGAGACGGCGCTGATGCGCGCCGCCGCCAACGGCGACAAGTTCTCCACCGCGGTGCTGCTTTACTTTAAAGCCAACCCCAATTTGGGCGACAAGCTGGGCGAGACGGCGCTGATGAAGGCGGTCAGAAGCGGCAATGCCGACGTCATCAAGCTGTTCATCGACGCCAAGGCGGATTTGATGGTGGAGGACAACACCGGCCATACCGCGCTCGATTACGCCAAGAACAGCCGCAAAAGCTCCATTGTCAAGCTCTTGACCGAGGCCGGCGCGGAATATTGACGGTCTTATTTTGTCTTGGTTTCCCGGTCGGGATGGGCGCCGGTATAAAGCACGATGCCGGTGCGTTGGCCGAAGCTTAAGCTGGCGGCGGCCGAGCAGTCGGTCAAGATCACCTTCGCCGCGCCGGCGGCGCGCACCGTCTCGGCGACGCTCAAGCGCCAATCCTCGCGGAAATTCTCAAACAGCGCCGGCTTCCAGGAAATTTTGTAGAAATGCGCGCTTAAGCGCCGCGGATCGCTCATGGCGAAGGCGTAGATGTCCCAGTCGGCCAGGCACAGCTTATGGCCGCTGCGGGCCAGGCGATCGCGGGCGGCGATAAAGGTCTCCGGCTCGCGCATCGCCTCCAGCCAGTTCAGTTCGATCAGCGCCGGGGTGCGGGACAACCGTTTGTAGGTTTCATGGAAGCGGTCGAACTCCGGCAGCAGCACCGTCATGGGATCGAGCGGCAGCACCAGGGTGCGCGGCGCCGAGCGGCTGTTGTCGAAACAGGCGGCCATGAAGTCAGGGGTCATTTCGTCGCTGAGCACGTCGAGGAGCCAGCGGTCGGTCATGCCGGAGGTGGTGGACAGGCCGCGGCGCGCCCGCATCAGGCTGAGGTGAAAGCGGATCTCCGATAAAATCGGCGACAGCCGGCCGTCGCGATCGATGGCGAATACCGCGCTGGTCTGAAGGTCATCGAGAAGGGGGGCGCGCGCCGGCTTGGGCTCCGCTTCGGCATGGGCGCGCGTCAGCTCCGTGAAGGCGACGATGCTGGGGCTTTCCTCGTCTGGGGCCGTCGGCCGCAGCAGGCTGCCGGTCCAGGCGAGAAAGGCGTCGTAGTCTCGCTCCATGTCGTAATAGGTGCAAAAGCGGTCGCTATCAGAGGCGTTCTCCACCTGGCGGAAATAGGGATCGTCGGAGAACATGTAGCGCAGGCGCAGCACCACCTCGTCCATGGCGGCGACAGTGACATCCTTGGCGATGAACACGATGTCATGGTTGGACAGGCGAAAAATTTCACCCTCATAGCGCCGCGTCAGGGGCAGGAAGGCTTCCGCCGCCAGCCGCAGGTCCTGGGGATGCTGGCTGGCGCGGCTGAGACGCGACAGATGCACCAGCGCCGCCCGCCGCCCCTTGCGATGCAAACGCAGCCGCTTGGCGTAATCGACCAGGACCTCCTCCTGGCTCGGCAACGACGATGGCGTGGCGGTACGACGCTTTCTGAACACCCAAAACCCTTGTGACGTTAAATCCAGATCTTGCCCATGACCACTGCCGCCCCGTCCGGCGGGTCAGCGCCAGCCATGATCACACGGCGCAGCTTGCAAATAGGTTAAGAACGGCGGTTACAGCCGGTGCAGCCACCAGGCGGTTTCGTTGATGGAATAGATCGGCCGGTAATGGACGATGCTTTCCGCCCGCACCGGGGCGGGGAGCTGATTGTCGAGGATCAGGGTCTGGCCGTCGAGATAAAGCGCCAGCACGGCGTGCGGCGTCTTCAGGTTCAAATCCTCGACCACCACCACCCGCATGCGGGCGGGATCGAAGCCCAGCGCCTTGAGCGAGAAGTACTTGGCGATGGCGTAATCCTCGCAGTCGCCGTCCTTTCGCAAAAACTCGTAGACCGTCGCCCAGTAGTCGGCCATGCCATAATTGGCGTTGTCGGTGATATATGGCGCCTGGTTCAGGAAGCCATTGATGCGATTGATCTTTTCGCTCCGCGCCAGGGTCTTGAGCGCGGTCAGGAGATTGCGCCACTCGTCGTCCCGGCACTTGAAGGAGGCGCTCAAGCGGCAGGGCAGCTTGCGGCCTGTGCGATTCTCTTCCCACTGGTAGCGGTCCAGCATATCGGTCCACTTGGTGAAGGCGGCGAGGGTCGAACCCTTGATCTCCTGCGAGCCGAACAGTCCCGCCGCCGCGGCCGGCGCGGTGCAAAGAAGGCTGCAGACGAGCACCACGATGAACCGAAGCACAGCGAACACACCTATAGTCAAAGGAAGGCGAAACCAGTATCGTGATGCAACGTGCCAGAAAAAGGGTTAACTCCTTGTTAACGCTAAAACTATGGGGGATATGACCGAGCAAGGCGAAATCCACGGCGCGGTATTTTCCGCCCGCGATGAACGGCGGCTGCGACGCTGGGCGGCGGTGCTGGCCGGCGGCCTGTTCCTGGCCGCCGCGATCGGCTTTCTGGTGGTGTTTCGCTTCGCCGAGGCGAGCCGGGCGCGGGATCTGGAGGTTTGGCGCGATCGCTTGACGCTGGTGGCCGAGGCCCGCGCGGCGGCCGCCGACGAATGGCTGGCGGCGCAGCGCGAGGTGGTGCGCGGCATCGCCGGCAACACCACGGTGCGATTTTTTTTTACTGAGTTTTCCTGGACCGGCAAGCTGGAGGAAATCACCGACGGCGAAGCGCGCGTCGAAATCATGCGCCATCTGTTGACCTTCACCGCCAGCCAATCGGGGTTTGCCGCGCCGCCCGCCGGCGCCGATATCCCCGCCAATATCGAACGGCCAGGGCGGGCCGGGCTGGCGGTGGCGATGCTCGATGGCCGCGCTGTGGTGTCGACCGCCTGGATGCCAAAAATTGGTCCCCTGCTCGACCAGTACCGCGTCCTGCGGCCCAAGGCGGACGCGGTGGAGATCATCGGCCCCTATCGCGGCGAGACCGGCGAGGCGACGCTGGCGGTGGTGGCGCCCATCGCGCCGGTGGAGGGTGCCGACGGCGGCGCGCCGGTGGGGCTGGCGATCGGCGTGCGGCTGTTGGGTGACGGACTTTATACCCGCTTGCGGCAGCCGGGCGATGACGCGGACGGCGGCGAGAGCTATCTGGTGCGCCGCCGGGACGCCGCCATCGACGTGCTGTCGCCTCTGGCGGATGGCGCCGCGCCGCTGGCCCACGCCTTGCCCGACGAGCCGGAAGAAGCAGCGGGATTTGCCGCTTCGCATCCCGGCGCGTTCGCCGTGAAACGCAATTACGACGGCAAGCAGGTGCTGGTGGTGGGTGCGCCCATGACGGAGGCGGCGTGGACGGTGGTGCGCACCGTCAACGCCAAGGCGGCGCTGGGCGAAATCACGGCCCGGCGCAACGCCATGCTGTTGATCTTGAGCCTCATCATCGCGCTCTTGGCGGCCGCCGGGCTGATGCTGTGGCGGCACGGCGCCTCCATCCGGGCGGCGGCGGCGGCGGCGCAGGCCTCCGATCTGGCTGGCCGTTTTCGCGCCCTATCGGATTTCCTGCAAGGGGTGATGGACGCCCAGCCGACCCAGATCCTCGCCATCGACGCCGAGGGTCGCTGCCGGTTCGGCAATCGTCAGGCGGCAACCGAGGCCGGCCAGACCGCCATGGATCTGGAGGGCAAGTCGCTTGCCGCCATTTTCGGCCGTGAATTCGGCGAAATTCTCACTGCCGGCAGCCGGCGCGCGCTGGCCGAGGGGACGCTGATTTCTTCCGCCCATCGCATCGGCGGCAACGGCAAAGTACGGGATTTCATCGTCAGTCACGTAGCCGTAACCTTGCCGCGTCACGGCGAGGCCGCACCCGAACAGGGAACGCTTCTGGTGATCGAGGATGTAACCGCGCTGGTCGGCGAGCGCGACCGCCGCGAGGCGACGCTGCGGCAGTTGGTGGCCACCATCGTCACCCTGGTCGACAGCCGCGATCCGTTCGCGGCGCAACATTCGCGCTGGGTCGCCGAGCTGGCCCGCGCCATTGCCGAAGAGATGGGCTTGAGCGCCGCCGAGATTGAGACGGCGGAAGCGGCCGGGGCTCTCCTCAATCTAGGCAAGCTCCTGGTGCGGCGCGATATTCTAACAAAATCCGAGGCCTTGGAGCCGGCCGAGATCGATGAAGTGCGTTCCAGCCTCTTGAAAAGCGCCGAGCTGTTGCGCGGCATCCCGTTTGACGGCCCGGTGGTGGAAACTCTCGAGCAGGCGCAGGCCCACTGGGACGGCAGCGGCATGCCGGCCGGCCTGAAGGGCGACGCCATTCTGCCCACCGCCCGGGCGCTTGCCGTGGCCAACGCCTTCATCGCCATGATCAGCGCCCGCGCCTACCGCGCGCCGCTGCCCATCGAAATGGCCATCCAGCTGCTCCTCAGCCAGGCCGGCGCCATCTATGACCGGCGACCGGTGGCGGCGCTGATCCATTATCTGGATAGCCGCGGCGGGCGGGAAATTTGGGAGCAACGCTCCCGCGACAGCGTTCGCCTCGCCGTGCCGCCGGGCGAAGGGTAAGCCACCTAGAGTTAGGCTACATGCCGCCGCCGGGGCTGGCCCAGGCGTAGCGCATCAGGCCGTCGGTGATGTAGTCAAAGGTATCGTCCAAAGAGTCGGTCTTGAAGAACAGGTCAAGATCGCCGGGGCTGACCGTGCCATAGCGCACCAGCGCCGGGAAATTCAGCACCTCATCCCAGAATTTGCTGCCGAACAAGACGATCGGCACCTTCTTGGTCATTTTGCGGGTTTGCAGCAAGGTCAGGATTTCCAGGATTTCGTCCAATGTGCCATAGCCGCCGGGCATGGCGATAAACGCCTTGGCAAGATAGGCGAACCAGAACTTACGCATGAAAAAGTAATGAAATTGGAAGCTCAAGTCGCCGGATATATAGGGATTGCCGGTATCCTCCATGGGCAGCGAGATGCCGAGCCCGACGCTTTCGCCGCCGGCTTCCGCCGCGCCGCGGTTGGTCGCCTCCATGATGCCGGGGCCGCCGCCCGAGCAGACCACGAAACGGCGCACTGTCTCCTCCAGGGATAGCGACCATTCGGTCAGCCGGCGGGCCAATTCGCGGGTCGCCTCGTAATAGACCGACATGTCCAGCAGCCGCTCGGCGGCGGCGATATCCCCGCCCTCGGCGCGGGCCAGCGCCAGCGCCGCCTCCGCCGTCTCCCGCGATTGCAGCCGCGCCGAGCCGAAGAACACGATGGTGTCCTGGATGCGGTGGCGCTCGAACCGCTCCTTGGGGGCGAAATACTCGGACAGGATGCGCACCGGGCGCGCCGCCGGGCTGTGGATAAAGAGCTCGTCGGTATAGGCTTTGATCGGCGGCTGCGAGGGGCGGGGGCGTTTGCGATTGGACATGATGAGGCGATACTATACCAGTACGTGTTTAAATAGAATCGCAAGCAAACAAATTATGTTCTGTCATCCCCGCGGAAGCGGGGATCCAGCTCTTTAATTTTACTATGGATTCCCGCTTGCGCGGGAATGACGACTATAGGTTGGTTATAACCGTGTCTAGACACATTTTACTCCAGCCGGATTTCAGGGGGTAATATAAAACTGAAATGGTTTCCGATCGCTTGATGACGGCTACGGCCCGCCAGGCGCGAAAAAAATGCCCTGCCGCTAAAGCGGCAGGGCAATTGGTGCACAGAGAGATTAAGAGGGAAGGAAGAAAACTTCAGTGTTAATGTCGCTTGCGCACTTGCGTACGCCCAACTGAGCCCCATCTCGCCCCACCAGTGACAGAAACCCACGGTGCGACATCAAACACTGCGGCTAATTTTCAGAGCAGAGCCCATCCAACCAGGCCGGTCACGTTGCCGCGACACCCCAAACCTAGCGAATCGTCCCCTCGCCTGACTTGACTTAGATCAAGAGCCAGGGAAAAAATCTCATTTTTTATTAGTTGGGGTTGCGAACCGCCGCTGCCCGGCCATTCTCGCGATAGAAAATGTGCTGGCCGACCCGCGCCGTTTCCACCAGGGCCGGAGCCCAGGTAGGGGCGACATAACGGGCATGATAATGGGTCGAGGCGTTGGTTACGTCCTCGCCAACCCCGGCCAGGGTCTGCAACGCCACTTCCAGGGAGCGCCGCCAGGCGGCGATATCATGGGGCCGGTCCGAACGGCCGTCGCAGGCGAAGGAAAACTGGCAGCGGTTCTTTAAGTGTTCGTTTTGGAACACCACGCCACACACGGTCTGCGGATAGCGGCGATCCTTGACGCGGTTGAGCACCACATGGGCGACGGCGCGCTGGCCGGCATCGCTTTCGCCCCGGGCCTCGAAGTAGACCGCCTGGGCCAGGCATCTGTATTGCTGGCCGACAGCGATTTCCCGTTTTGAGACAGTTCCGACCTCGGCGGCGACCGCGCCCAGATAGCTCGTCAGCCGCGACAGGCCGGCGACGGTGGTCGAGATCTGGTTTACGGCGGAGTCGGCCTCGATCGCCGGCTTGGCTGAAATTTGGCTAGCAAATGAAGGGGTTAACGACCCAAGAGTGGTCAGGGTTATGAGGGCTCCAGCGATCGCTGAGATACGTTTCGCCACGGTCATTCTCCTAATCAGCACGTCAACTCAATCAAATAAGCATCAAGCTTTCATAAAATTGTAAGCAAATGACGTGCCATCCCCTTCAGCGAGACGTCTCGCGGAGAAATCGCCAGGAAAATCGTCGAGAACGCGGTAAAAAACAAGTAAAAAATGCGCCATCACAACTCCGTGAGACTTGATGAATTCACGCGGCGGCAAAAAGATTTGCTGTAACATGAAGGAATTACTTCCTTTTTTCGGAGATACGCCATGCAATTACCAGTGGGTTGGCTGCACGCTTTGATCATTGGCTTCTTCCTTCCCGCCGCCGCCTTGGCCCAAACCGATGCCCGTTTGCAGGAGATCGCCAACGGCGACCACCGATCAGCCGAAAACCGCGCCCGCAACGATTACCGGCACCCAGTTGAAACACTGGAATTTTTTGGTCTTAAAGACGATATGACCGTGGTCGAAATATGGCCGGGTGGAGGGTGGTATACGGAAATTCTCGCCCCCTACCTGCGGGATAAAGGGCGATTCATCGCCGCCGGCTTCGATCAGGACGTCAAGGAAGGCTATTACGCCCGCGGCAGCGCGGCCTTGGCCGCCAAGCTGGCGGCGCGACCCGATCTTTATGACCGGGTGACGGTGAGCGAGCTGGCGCCGCCCCATAAGGTGGAGATCGCCCCCGCTGGTTCGGCGGACATGGTGCTGACCTTCCGCAACCTCCATAACTGGATGGGCCAGGGTCAGGCGGAAGCGGTCCTGGCCGCCGCCTATCTGGCCTTGAAGCCCGGCGGCGTGCTGGGGCTGGTGGAGCACCGCGGCGATCCCGCCAAGCCCCAGGATCCGGCGGCGAAATCAGGCTATGTCACCGAGGCATACGCCATCGCCCTGGCGGAACGGGCAGGCTTTCGTCTGGCCGCGCGCTCGGAGATCAACGCCAACCCCAAGGACACCAAGGATCATCCGAAAGGGGTGTGGACGCTGCCGCCCAATCTGGCCATGGGTGAGCAAGATCGCGCGCGCTATCAGGCCATCGGCGAAAGCGACCGCATGACCTTGAAATTCGTCAAGCCGGCGGAGTGATCTATCGGCGCTCGTCGCCGGTGATGCCGGTCGCCCACATGACGCCCACCACCGCGCCCTTGATGCAGGGCAGGAAGGCCAGGGTCAGGGCCGCCGTCAGCGCCGGCCATAGCGCCATGTGCAGCGCCACCGGCGGGTGGGCGAGCTGCTCGGTCAGAAGCATCGCCGGCACCACGATGTGGCCCACCGTCAGGATGGTAAAATAAGGCGGCGCATCGTCAGCCCGGATCTCGCCCAAAGCCGCGCCGCACGACGCGCAGGCGGGGCGAAGCTTCAAATAACCGGCAAAGGCGTTGCCTTGCCCGCAGTGCGGGCAGCGGCGGCGCAAGCCGCGGCCCAAGGCGCGCCACCAGATCGGGCGCTGGGTAAAGCTCAAGCGAGTGGGGCGGTCAGTCATCAAAGGGCTCTCTCTGTGTTTTGTATTTTTTGCGTAGCGGAAGCGTGTAGCATATAAACCCTCCGTCGACCAAATTGCCACCTCTTAAGAAAGGCGCCGCCGGTGTCTCGATCAGACTTCAGCTTTTTTGTGCCGTTACGGACGCGATATTCGGAAGTGGACGCCCAAGGCGTGGTTTATACGTCCCATTACTTGACTTATTACGATATCGCCATCACCGAATACATGCGCCGCTTCGGCCATCTCTCCGATCTTGAGAAGGTGAAAAGCGGCGTCGATGTCCACACCGTCAAGGCGACGGTGGAGTGGAAAGCACCGATCCTGGTGGATGAAGAGGTGGACGTCTGCATCCGGGTGTCCCGCATCGGCCGCTCCAGCATGACGTTTACCGGCGAAATTCACCGCAAGGGCGAAGACAGGGCGGTCAATTTCGGCGAAGTCATCTGGGTCAATACCGACCAGAAGGCGCGCAAGGCGGTGCCATTCGATGCCGACTTGGTGGCGCGCATCCGCGCCACCGAGGGCGACAAGCTGGTAATGGGTTAAGATTTTTCCAACCGCGCCATCAAGCTGGAGGTGTCCCACCGCCCGCCGCCCATGGCCTGCACCTCGGCGTAGAACTGATCGACCAGCGCGGTCAACGGCAGGCGGGCGTGGTTGCGGCGCGCCTCGTCCAGGGCGATGGCAAGGTCTTTCCTCATCCAATCCACCGCAAAGCCGAAATTAAACTTGCCGTCGATCATGGTGGCGGCGCGGTTGTCCATCTGCCACGATCCGGCGGCGCCCTTGGAGATGGTCTCTATCACCGCCGCCGCATCAAGCCCCGCCGCCTTGGCGAAATGGAGGCCCTCGGCCAATCCTTGCACCACGCCGGCGATGCAGATCTGGTTGACCATCTTGGCGAGCTGCCCCGATCCCGCCGACCCTAAAAGCTTGACGAAGCGGGCGTAGGTGTCAATCGCCGGCCGCGCCCGCTCAAAGGCGGCACCGTCGCCGCCCACCATGACGGTCAGCACGCCCTTCTCGGCCCCGGCCTGGCCGCCGGACACCGGCGCATCGAGGAAGTGGAGGCCGCGTCGCGCCGCTTCTGCGTAAAGTTCGCGGGCGATGGCGGCCGAGGCGGTGGTGTGATCAACGAAGATCGCGCCTTTTTTCATGACGTCGAAGGTGCCGCCGGGACCCAGCGTGACCTGCCGCAGGTGATCGTCGTTGCCGACGCAGGCAAAGACGATGTCGGCGTCGCGCGCCGCCTCGGCCGGCGTGCGCCTGGCGTGGCCCTTGTGCTCGACGGCCCAGCGGTCGGCAGTGGCCAGCGTGCGATTGTAGACGGTGACGCGATGGCCGGCGCGGGCCAAGTGGCCGGCCATCGGATATCCCATGACGCCAAGTCCCAGGAACGCCAGCGTGAGGGCCATTATCGAATATCTCCTTGCAAGAAAAAGCCGTCTGGGACCATAGCGCGTCCGGCGCTGTAAAGAAACTGGCTGCCACGGTGAAGCAATGCTAAAACCGCCAGACCCGCCCGATGGAGACGATGCCGTGGATGATCGTGAGATCCTGAAGTTACAGCGCTACCTCAATACCCTGTTCGGCTCCCATGCCGTGCGCGTCAAACGGGGTCCGCAAAAAGAAGCGGCGGAAGTGGAAGTCGACGAAGAGTTCGTCGGCACCATCTATCGCGACGATGAGGAAGGCGAGGTGTCCTACACCTTCACCATGGTGATCCTCGATGTCGATCTTGAGAAAAACGGCGGCATCGAGCGCTAGGCGAACAGTCGTCGTCGCGCTCTGCGCCGCTTCGGCGGCGGGCTGCGTCATCACCGGCCGCGATCTCGATCGCCGCTATGCCGGCGTCAACGATGATCCGGCGCGCATCCTGGTCTGTCACGGCTACGGCTGCGATGACCGGCAGGAAGTATCCTTAAGCGCCGAAGAATGGCGGGACGTCGTCGCGCTGTTCACGCCGCCGGCGGAAACCGCCGCTGATGAGCGAGCGCGCGTGGCGGCGGCCATCGGACGCATGGAAACATTCATAGGCGTAAAAACCGGCACCGCCGGCGACCAGGCGCGCTCGGCGGTCTTTACCTTCGACGCCCGCGGCCAGATGGACTGTCTGGATGAATCCACCAATACCACCCGCTACTTGCGCCTGTTCGCGGCGCAAGGGTTGTTGCGCTTTCATGCCGTCGGCGCCATCGCCTACCGCGGCCGGCTGATTGATGGACTAGGACCGCACAACGCCGCCACCCTGCAAGACATCGTCGCCGGCCAAGAATTCGCCGTCGATTCCTGGTTTCACGTCAACGGCCAGCCGGCAGAAATCATGCCGCTTGATGACTGGCGACACGGCTGGCGGCCCGCGAAGAGCGCGCCGCCAGCCGGCGAATGAGTTGGATAAAGGCCTTTGCGGCTAGCTATTAGCCCGGCGACTCTTCGCTGCTGTCGTCATCGTCATCAAGAATGAGATAGAGGCCGACGCCGGCGGCCACCGCCACGCCCAGCCACAGCCAGCCATTGCCGTTGCCGGTATTACCCAGGAAATTCAAGGACTTTTCTTGGCCGATCGCCTTGCCCTCGGCATCCAAAGTCAAGGCCGTCAGATTGCCGAGGCGGAAACTGGTCAACTGGTCCTGGGACAGCCGCACCTCGGCCAGATTGACCTTGTAGTAGGTATTATCGCGATACCCGACGGTGCCATCAAAGTTGCGGGTGGCGGTCAGACCGAGGCCGATCCAGGCCGGCTTTTCCGCTGCGGTGCGCGGGCCGAAGGGCAGGGTCAAGCGGACGCCTGCGGTGACTTCCTTATCGGCGGCCAGACCTTCGAACCGCTCGAACGCAAACGCTGGAGATACCGTTACAGAAGCGAATACTGCGGCGGTAGCGCCGGCAATCACTCTCTTTAACATGGGATCCTCCCTTGAATGGAGACGGCAGGAAGACCATGGTCTCACCGCGACGGGTTTTAGGCAAGCCGGAGCCAGTGAAGAATTCTATTGAATAGCGGCGATTCGGTAAGTAATAGGGGGCGGTCGCGCCCGGCGATGAGCAAAAAAAACCAGGCCGCGGGCGGCGAACGGAGCAAAAGCTCGGGCAGGGAAGCATGACCAGGACCATCGTGATCGTAGGCGCGGGGCAGGCGGCGGCGCAGGCCATCCAGACGCTGCAAGCCAACGAATTTGACGGCAAGATCGCGCTCATCGGCGACGAGGCCTACGTGCCTTACGAACGACCCCCGTTATCCAAGGGGCTGCTGGCCGGCGAGATCGAACTGGAAAAGCTGTTCTTCAAGAAGCCGGCCTATTTTGCCGAAAAGGGCATCGATCTACGTTTGAAGACCAGCGTGACGCGGATCGAGCGGGCAGCCAAGCGGTTAAAGCTGGATGACGGCTCGACCCTGGCCTACGACCAATTGCTGCTCGCCACCGGCGCGCGGGTCCGCCGCATTTCCATTCCGGGCGCCGATCTGTCCGGCGTTCATTACCTGCGCGGCATCGATGACGTGCTGGGCATCCGCGCCGAACTGGCGCCCGGCAAGCGGCTGGTGCTGGTGGGCGCGGGCTACATCGGCCTGGAAGTGGCGGCGGTGGCCAATAAGCTCGGCACGCAAGTCACGGTCTTGGAAATGATGGATCGCGTCATGGCGCGGGTGGTGGCGCCGGCGGTATCGGCGTTCTACGATCAGGTGCATCGCGCCGCCGGGGTGGATATTCGCCTGCAAACCGGCGTGGTGGCGTTCGAGGGCGATGGCCGGGTCACCGCGGTGGTCACCGACAAGGGCGATAGGGTTGCGGCCGACATGGTCATCGTCGGCATCGGCGTGGTGCCCAATGTGGAGCTGGCCAAGGACGCCGGCTTGGCGGTGGACAACGGCATCGTGGTCGATGACTGCTGCCGCACCAGCGATCCTGATATTTTCGCCGCCGGCGATGTCACCAATCATCCCAGCGCGCTCATGGGCCGCAACATCCGCTTGGAATCGGTGCAAAACGCGGTCAGCCAAGGCCGCGCCGCGGCGCTCGCCATGTTGGGCAAGCCGGAACCCTATAACGAGGTGCCGTGGTTCTGGTCGGATCAGTATGATCTAAAGTTGCAGATCGCCGGTTTGTCGGAACCAACGGACGAGGCCATTGTGCGCGGTGATCCGGCGACGCGCAAATTCTCGGTGGCGTATTTGCGCGACGGCGTTTTCGTCGCCATCAACACCATCAACATGCTCAAGGATTTTCTTCCCGCGAAAAAACTCATCGCGGAAAAACGAGTGGTGGACAAGACAAAATTGGCTGACCCCAATGTGTCTTTGAAGGAACTATAACAATAAGCAGTCATAAACTCTAAGCCGGCAGATTGAGGATAACGGATGTCGAAGATTATTGTCACCACGCAAAAGGGCAAAACCCGCGAACTGAAGGGCGAAAGCGGCAGCTCGCTGATGGAAATTTTACGCGACGCCGACATGGGCGTTGCGGCGATTTGCGGCGGCGTATGTTCATGCGCCACCTGCCATGTCTACATCAATGGCGAATGGGGAAAGAAGCTGCCGCCGCGCAGCGAAGAAGAGACCGATTTGTTGAAGGAACTGGAAAGCTACGATCCGTCGGCCTCACGCTTAAGCTGCCAGATCGAATTTACCGAGGAACTCGACGGCCTGGCGCTCACCGTCGCGCCGGAAGAATAATTAGAGCAACGTGCGTTTCAGTACAGTCACGCTCAATAGGTAATCGTCATTCCCGCGCAAGCGGGAATCCAGATTCTTTGATAAGGGACTGGATCCCCGCCTTCGCGGGGATGACGGGATATGGCGCAAATGCTTGTGATTCTGTTTATACTCACGTTGCTCTAACTTACAATACCCGCAACTTTTGCACCGGGATGCGCCCGCGCACGGCGTCGACCTTGGCCTTGTCCAATGTGGCGTAAAGAATGGTTTCCTCCTCGCCCGCTTCGGCGATAACCTCGCCCCAGGGGTCGACGATCAGCGAATGGCCCCAGGTGCGTTTCGCCCCCTGATCGAAGGTTCCGGTTTGATCGGGCGCCACCACGTATGATTGAAACTCGATGGCGCGGGATTGAATGAGCGTCTTCCAGTGCGCCTGGCCAGTGGCGTAGGTAAACGCGCTGGGGATCACGATCACGTCCGCGCCTTTGTCTTGAAGCGCGCGAAAAAGCTCGCCGAAGCGCAGATCAAAGCAAATGGCGCAGCCCACGGTCAAATCGCCGAGGGGATAGGTGACGATGTTCTCGCCGCGTCCGACTACGGCGGACTCTAAATAGCTCGCGCCATCGGGCGAGGTGATGTCGAAGCGGTGTATCTTGCGGTAGCGGGCGATTTCGCGGCCGTCGCGATCAAACACCACGCTGGTGTTATAAGGCTTGTCGGCGCTCGTCTCGCTCATGCTGCCGGCGTGCAGGGTAACGCCATGGCGGCGGGCAAAGTCGCTGAGCGCCCGATAGACCGCGCCGCCCGGCATGTCCTCGGCGTGTCTTGCCATGAGCGCGGCGTCGGTGGAATAGCAGGTAAAATTCTCCGGCAGCACGATGAGATCAGGCGCGCCTTCGGCCACCGCGCGCGCCATCAGCGCCAAGGCGCGGCGCACATTATCGGCCTTGTCGGCTTGCGCGTTCATCTGGATGACGGCGACCTTGATCATGGACACCTTATAAGGGGGAATCTTGAAGCATGCCAAGCCGGAAACGCACGGCCGCTTCGGCGTCGGCGATGACGCGCTCAGGAGGGCCATTGGCGGCGATCTTCGGCCAGCCGATATCGCCCACATCGACCGCAAGTTGTCTTTCCAGAACCGCCAGATCGGCGTCGGAGATGTCCTTATCTCTGCCGCCGACGCGCCGGCGCAACACATCCGCCGGCGCCTCCAGCCATAAGCCGCAAAACGGCGTGCCCGCCGCTTTCGCCACCGCTTCGGCCGCTTGTCGCGCTGCCGGGTCCATGTGGGTGGCGTCGAGGATCACCGGCCATCCCGCGCCAAGCGCCCGCGTAGCGTCCTGTCGCATGATGGTGAACACTTGTTCGGAGACCGCCGGCGCGTAAGCGTCTTTACCCAGGCGCTCCTCGGGACGCTGGCCGAAGAGACGCTTGCGCACTTCATCGCTGCGGATCATGAGTGCGCCCGGCATCGGCGTAAGATCGAGCGCAAGCGCGCGCGCCACCGTCGACTTGCCGCTACCCGACAACCCGCCGACAGCCACCACCCAAGGCATGCGCGGCGCCATGAGTTGTCTGGCCGTGGCCAGATAATGCCGACCACGGTCAAGTTTACCCACAAGGCCGGTGGCCATGGCGCGCACCAGCGCCCGGTAGCCGAGGTATAACGGCAGCAAGGACAGGCCGTCCATGTCACGGGTGGCCATCAGATAGCGGTTGAGAAATCCGTTGGCTTCCAGCGGCAAGTCGTGGGCCACCATATCCATCAGCGGGAACGCCATGTCGTGGAGCGTATCGACGCAAGCAATGTCCTCGCTGAATTCGATGGCGTCGAACGGCACCGGATGGTCGTTGATCAGGGCAATGTTGCCAAGATGCATATCGCCGTGGCACAGGCGCACGAAGCCCTGATCTTTGCGGGTATCGATTGCCCTCGCCTTAGCGCTGGCGATGGCGATCAAGACGTCGGCAAGCTCACAGGCGGCGGCGGTAAAGTCCGCATCGCTCGCCATGGCGAAGGCGGCGCGGACATTAAGGAGCGATGCGTGAAAAGCCGCCGCGCCGCCTTTATCATGACAGGGCGGCAGGGTTTTATGAAACGCCGCCAGGGTATCGGCCAGTTCCAAAGCGTGCGACAGACGGAAGCGACGGGTTGCGGCGGCGTAATCTGCAAGGTCTTCATCCGCGAAGCGGCGCATATGCAGCACCCACTCCACCGGTGCGCCCGGCCCGCCCAAATGCAGGCGGCCGTCTTTTTCCGTCACCGGCAACACATCGAGATAAATATCGGGTGCGGTGCGGCGATTGAGTTCCAACTCGCGCCGGCAGAGCGCATGACGTAACTCCAGCGTTGAATAGTCAAGGAACGGCATTTTGCGGGCGCGTTTTAATTTGTAGGCATTGGCGCCCGCCAGAAAGACATGGGAGGTCGGCGTTGAGCGCACGGCGACAGGATGGCCGCCATGGGTATTAGGATCGGACAGAAACGCGATAACGCCGCGCTGCGCTTCTTCCGTCTCGGAAAAATCAGCGCCGGCCATAGCGCCAGCCGTCGGCCAGGGCGGCGATGACGATCTCGGCGCAGGCGCGGCTGTCGGAATCCGCCTTGTGGTGATCCAGGGGGATCGATAAATAGCGGCACACATCCGGCAGCTTGGTGGGCCGCACCTGCCACAAGCTGCGCGCCAGTTCGACGGTGCATAAGAACGGCAAGCGCGGCGGTCTGATGCCGTACGTCTCGCAGCAGCCGTAAAGCACGCCGCGGTCAAAGCCGGCATTGTGGGCGGAGATGAAATCGACGCCATCGAAGAGGTCGGCGATCTGCGGCCAGATGCCGGCGAAATCCGGCGCCTCGGCGACATCCTTCCAGGTCAGTCCGTGGATGTGGGTATACCAGAACTCCTTGGACGGCGGGCGGATCAGGTGGTGCGCCTCGGCGACGATCCGGCCCTTGGATACCCGCGCCAGCCCGATGGCGCAGGCGCTGTCGCGGCGGTTGTTGGCGGTCTCGAAGTCGATGGCGATAAATTCAGTCATGGCGTGGGCGCATGGTGTCACGGCCCCGGCCAGCGATCAACTGGTCAGTTGCCGTCTTGCGGCCAGTTTTCGATCACCTCGATGAGTTTGGTCAGGAAAGCGTTGGTCTGGAAGCCGTCCAAGACCCGGTGGTCGATGGTCAAGGTGACAAACGCCTTGGGCCTGATCTGGATCGAATCATGGCCGCCCACGTTGACGACGCAGACCCGCTTTTCCACCTTGCCGACGCCGAGGATCGCCGATTGCGGCTGGTTGATGATGATGGGGGTCGCCACCAGGCTGCCCGAGACGCCGTGGTTCGAGATGGTAAAGGTGCCGCCGCGCACGTCCTCGGGCGTCAATTTGCCGGTCCGCGCCTTCTCGGTCAGGGCGTGCAGCCGCTCGGCGATGCCATAGAGGTTCAAGCCTTGCGCACCTTTGATCACCGGCACGATGAGGCCCTTATCGCCCAAGGCGGTGCCGATGCCGATATTGGCATCGTGGAATATTTCCAGCCCGTCCTGGTGAAAGCGGCTGTTGACCTGCGGCACGGCGGCGATGGCCTTAACGCTGGCGGCGACGAAATAGGCGGTGAGCGTCAGTTTGACGCCTTTTTTCGCGAATGCTGCCTTGTGCGCCTCGCGGTGGGCCATGATGCGCGACAAATCCGCCTCGAAGATGCTTGTCACATGGGGCGCAGTGTGGAGCAGGCTTTCCACCATATGCTCGGCGATGCGCCGGCGCATGGTGTCATGCGCCACCCAGGTCGTGCCTTCGCTACGCGGCAGCGGCACGGCGGCCGGGGCGGGCTTTGCCGTATCGCGCGCCTGCACATAGGCGATCACATCATCACGGCGGATGCGGCCGCCCAGCCCGGTGCCGGTGATGGCGGCGGCCTCCACGTGATGGAGTTTCAATAATCTTTTGACCAAGGGGCTTAGGCGCGGCGCGCGCTCATCCGTCACGGTCTTTGGCGGTTCGGATGGTTGCGCGACGGCGGACGGGGGCGCGGCCATCGCCACGCCCAGCGCGATGCGGCCCAGCACCATGCCCGGCGTTACATCGACGCCTTCCGCCACCAATGTTTCGGCGAGTACGCCGTCGGCCGGCGCGGTGACTTCCATGGCCACCTTGTCGGTTTCCAATTCGGCCACCGGTTCGTGTTCCTTGACCGCGTCGCCGACTTTTTTCAGCCAGCGCGCAAGCCGCGCCTTGGTGCCTTCGCTTTGTTCGGCGGGCGCCGTCAGATCGACGAAATTGGTCTTGGTCTGGGTGTTCATCAACATGGACCTTAGAACCGCAGCAGCGCGTCGATGCGCGAGGCGATCTTTTCCACGCTCGGCACCACCGCTTCCATCAGCGCCAGATTATGCGGGCTCGGCACATCGGGCATGGCGATACGCTCCACCGGCGCGTCGAGATCGAGAAACGCCTCGCTCATCAGCGTGGCGGCGATCTCCGCACCGAAGCCGGCGGTCAGCGTGTCCTCGTGCACGATGAGGCAGCGGTTGGTGCGCTTGACCGAGGCGATCACCGCGTGCTTGTCCCATGGGCTCAGCGTGCGCAGGTCGATAACATCGGCGTCGAAATCAGCCGCTGCCTCGTCGCAGCGCGCCGCCATGGCGCCCCAGGTGACGATGGTGATGGCGTTGCCGTGACGCAGATGCCGCGCTTTGCCGAAGGGGATGGCGTAGTCATCGCCGGGATAGGGCCGGCGCGCCCAGGGATCGTCGAGCATGGCGCGGTGCTCAAAAAAGATCGTCGGGTTGTTGGCGCGCAAGGCGGTGCGCAGCAAGCCGACGGCATCCTCGGCGTTGGACGGGATGGCCAACTGCCAGCCGATGGCGTGCGCCCATTTGACCTCCGCCATTTGGCTGTGCCAGGGATCGCCGCACTTGAAGAAGCCGCCGGGAATGCGCACCACCATCGGCGCGGCGAAGCGGTTGCGGGTGCGCCAGCGCATGGTGCCGCAGTCGTTCAACTGCTCTTCCGCCGGATCGGCGTACTTGCGGAACTGAATTTCCGGCACTGGCATCAGACCGGCCAGCGCCATGCCGACGGCGCGGCCGATGATGCCTTCTTCCGACAAGCTGGTGTCGGCGACGCGCCGGTCGCCGTATTTCGCCATCAGACCCATGGTGACGGCGTGAACGCCGCCCTTGGCCCCCACATCTTCGCCGAACACCACCACCTTGGGGTTGGTGGCAAGCTCATGATCCAGCGTGCGGCGGATGGCGGTGACCATGTTGATGCGGGTGGGTTCCGGCGTCGCCGTTTCGGTGACGGCGGGAAAGCTGTGGCCGTGCGGCAAAAGCCCGCCTTGTCGCTGCACCTCGCTACTTTCCGCGAACACAAAGCGGGTGATCTCGGAGGGATCAGGTTGGGGCCGCGCCATCGCCGTTTGGACCGCCGCCTCGGCGTCGGCGCGGGCGCTCTCGGCCACGGCATCCCACGCCGCCTCGTCGAAAATCTCCGGTACCAGATGGGCCTTTAGTTTGGGCAGCGGATCGCGCGCCCGCTCGGCGGCGATCACCTCGGCGCTCTTGTAAGCCTGAGTATCCTGGAACGAATGGCCGCACAATCTCGGCACGGTCAGGCGCAACAAGGCGGGTCCTTTGCCGGCGCGCACGTGGTGCAGCGTTTCCTCGATCAGCGCGGCGGCAGTTGCCGGATCGGTGCCGTCGCCGTCGCGGATGAAGAGATTTTCAAACGACGCCAAGTTGGCGGCGATGTTGGCGCCCGGCGTTTGCTTGTCGGCGGTGACGGAAATGCCGTAGCCGTTATCCTCGATGTAAAACAGCATCGGCAGCTTGGCGGTGGTGGCGATGGCGAGCGCCGCCCAAAAGCCGTTGGACGCCACCGAGCCGTCGCCGCCCAGCACCACGCCGATGGAGCCCTGGTAACGTTCATCCTTCAGTACGTCGCGGTAATAGGTGATGGCCTGGGCCCAGCCGGCGATGGGGGTGTACTGGGTGCCGACGCCGCCACACATGGGAAGCGCGCAGGGGCCGTCGAGATTGGGCAGGTTGGAGGTCACGCCGACGTCTCGGCCGTCGCTGTAGCCGCCGCTGCGGGCCATGGGGGCGGCGGCGGCGTCCACCGGGTCCAGGCCCAGCGTCAGCATGGTGGGGCGGGAGCGGTAATAGCCCGCCACCGCGTCGCGCTGGCCGTCAAGCCGGCTGGCCAGCATCACCTGCGCCACGTCATGGCCGCGCGCGGAGAATTGGTAGAGCACCTTCTTTTCCGGCACCAGCCGGGTTTCCTCGATCTCGTCCAGGGCGCGGGAGAGATGCACCAGGTAGGCGATACGCCGCCAGTCGAACGCCGGATGGGGCGCGGCTGCGCGTTCTTGGAGCCGAAGTGCCGCCTTGGATGCCATGCTGCCTCACTACTTTTTGCCCAGCCCGCGGGGCATGGGATTTCTCAATCGAAACCGATTGAGAAAGGATAGCGCCGACAGCCAGGGCATGTCCTTGTTAGTTTGCTTGTAATATCAGGCTATTGGGAAGAAAAAAGTTACATCGTCTATTTATGAGAAAGTTTCTTTCTCATGCTTCTTCGCGAGCGCACAAAATTATATGACGGAGTAGCTGTTCGGATTGCCCCATCAACAAAAAGACGTCATCCCCTTGATAAGCGGGAATCCATAGTAAAATCAAAGAACTGGATCCCCGCTTATCAAGGGGATGACGATAAGGTGATGTAGGGTAAAGAACTCCTACCCTTCCTCGTCGGTGGGTTCCGGCAACCGCTCGTCGCCGGGCAGGACGTAGCGTTCCTTGAGCCAGCGGCCGAGGTCGAGATCGGCGCAGCGCTCGGAGCAGAACGGGCGATAGCGCTCCACGGCGGGGGCGCTGCAGATCGGACATTTGGCTGTGGCGGGGGTCTTATCCATCATGGCCGGGCAGTATAAACCTCCAACCGGTCAGTCGCCCAGGACTCTTCCGCCGCCAGCGTCAGCAGCCGGGTAAAGCGCGCCGCCGGGCCAGCGTCGAGCCAGGCGATGACGGCGGGATGGGCGCGCACCACCACCGCGCCGTGATCCCGGTCGGCCACCCGCCGGGCGGCGCGCAGAGCGGCGTAGCCCACGGTTTCGGCTGAAAAATGCGGGGCGGCGCTTGTCGTCAGTTCTTCCAGCAACGGCCGGCGGCCGCGCGGCCGGCGCAGCTCCAGCAGCCCGAAGCGGGAAAAGCGGCCGATTTCGGTGGGGGTGGGGTCGGCTTTGAGCGCGTTCTTCAGGATGCCCGTGATCTCCTCCTGTCCGGCGCGGTCCATCTTCAAAAAATCAATCACGATCAGCCCGGCGATGCGGCGCAGCCGCAGCTGACGGGCGATTTCTCCAGCCGCCGCGCGGTTGAGGCCGAGGGCGGCGTGGCGTCCCCGGCCTTCCGCCGCGCCGAGGTCGACGTCGATGGCGGTCAGGGCCGGGGTTTCGGCGAGGCGTAAGGCACCGCCGCCCGGCAAGGCCAAGGCGGGGGCGGTCAGCGCGGCGATGGCACTTTCGATGGCGAAATCCTCGAACGCGCCGGCGGCGCTGCGGTGAATGGCGATGTCGCAGCCCGGCGCATGGCGACGGATGAGCGCCGCCAGGTCCGCCCCATCGGCGATGATCGCCGCCGCCGGATGGTCGTTCAGGATCGCCGACCAGGGCGGCGTCGGGGCTGACACCAAGGCCGGTGCGCGCAGCTCCGGGACGGCCCCCGACTTGGCGATGCAAATGGCGAGCTTATCGCCGGCACTGTCGGCGCGCACCTCGACGAGCAGGCTGGAGCCTTCTGCCGGCATGCTCCCACGCCGCACCTTCAAGAATCCCTGGCGCGCCCCGTCGAGATCGAGAAAGGCGCCGTCATGGGCAGGGGCGGCGCGGATCACCCGAGCCAGAAACACCGCGCCCATCAGCGACGGTCGATCGTCGCGGAAATAATAAAGGTCCCGGAGGCGGCCGTCGTCCAGTACGGCAAGGCGCAGCTCGCCAAAGCCGCCGTCGATAACCATCGTCTCAGCCATGGGGCGGATAGATCCCGGCAGCACGGAGGAGGTTCGCGGTATCATGGAGCGCCAGGCCGACGACGTTGGAATAAGAGCCCATGAGGGCGCGCACGAAGGCGTCGGCGCGGCCCTGGATGGCGTAGCCGCCGGCTTTGCCCTGCCATTCGTCACTTCTCATGTAACTTTCGATTTCCTGCGCGCTTAAGCGCTTGAAGGCGACCGTGGTTTGCGCCACCCGGCTTAAAATGCGGCCGTTGGGCAGGCGGAGGGCGATGCCGCCATATACCTTGTGGCGGCGACCGGACAGCAGCGCCAGACACTGGCGAGCGTCCTCCTCGATTTCGGCCTTGGGCAGGATGCGGCGGCCGCAGGCGACCACGGTATCGGCGGCGAGGATGGCGGCGTCGGGGGCTTGCGGCGCTACTTTCTGCGCTTTTTCGATGGTCAGCCTGAGCGCGTGGTCGCGCGGCAACTCGCCCTTGAGGGGAGTTTCATCGACCTCGGCCGGGATCACTCGGTCGGGGATAATGCCGATTTGTTTTAAGAGATCGAGCCGGCGCGGTGAAGCCGAGGCCAGGATCAGGGGCGGGGCGCTCGCCATCTGCGACATTCCCGCCGCGACGTTACTTTTGCCGGAAGGTGATGCGCCCTCTGGTGAGGTCGTAGGGGGTCAGTTCTACCGTCACTTTGTCGCCGGCCAGAACGCGGATGCGGTTTTTGCGCATTTTGCCCGAGGTAAAGCCCAGAATATTATGGCCGTTCTCAAGCTGGACACGGAACATGGCATTGGGCAACAACTCGGTTACCGTGCCTTCCATCTCCAAAGTCTGCTCTTTCGCCATCAACGCTCCTTAAGGGTCAAGTCCGCTAGATAGATACTCACTCATCGGCAAAAAGCAAGGTTTTCCGTGCCTTCACAGGTTGGCCGGCGGGGCGGCGGCGAAGCGCTCGCGGATCCGTTTGGCCAAAAGATCGCGCAACTCGCGATAGGCGGCGAGCCGCATCTCGCGGTTACCCTCGACGGCGGTGGGGTCGGGGCTTGGCCAGTATTCCACCTCGCAAGGCACGGTGCGGGTCAGCTCCATGGCCTTATGGTGGGCCTCGGGACTTAACGAGATCACCAGGTCGAAGGCGGGGCTTTCCAGGTCCTCGAAGGTCTTGGGCTTGTAGCGGCCAAGGTCGAGACCGATTTCGTCCAGGACGGCGAGGCAGAAGGGGTCCGGCTCGTCATCCTCGATTCGCACCCCCACCGAGTCGATGGTCAGCCGTTGTCCGGCGAAGTGCCGGGCCAACGCCTCGGCCATGGGCGAGCGGACGCGGTTCAAGGTGCAGGCAAACAGCACCCGCTTCGGTTCGCCTGATGCCGGCACCGGCTCGCTCAATCCTTCCCTCACGCACGAATTTGCAGGACGCACAGCAGGGTAAAAAGTCGCCGCGAGGTGTCGTGATCGATCTCCACCTTCTCGGCCAGCCGTTCGCGCAACAGTTCCGAGCCCTCGTTATGAAGACCGCGGCGGCCCATGTCGATGGCCTCGATCTGGCGCGGGCTCGCGGTCTTGATGGCCTTGAAATAGCTGTCGCAGATCAGGAAATATTCCTTAATGATGCGGCGGAACGGCGTGAGCGGCAGCACCACCGTCTCCAGGATCGCATCCTCGTGATTCTTAATGTCAAGCGCCAGACGATTGTCCTCGATGCGCAGGATGACGCGAAACGGTCCCTCGTAGTTGTCAGCATAGGACGTTTTCGGCGCGAAGAAATTATCTTCCAAAAGATCGAAGATGGCGACCCGGCGTTCGTGTTCGATATCGGCGTTGCGGCGGATGATGGACCTCTCATCCAGCTTCAAGTCGGTGATGCGCTTCACCGCGCGTCTGCCGTCGCCGCCGCTCATGGCTCACGTCTTCAAGCGCAAGGTCACGGACAGCGCATGCGCGCCCAATCCTTCGGCATCGGCGAGCCGCGCGGCGGCAGGCCCGATGGCGGCCAGGCTTTGGCCGTCGCCGCCGACGATGGTGGTGCGCTTCATAAAGTCAGTGACGGACAGGCCCGAGGAAAAGCGCGCGCTGCCCGAGGTGGGCAGCACGTGATTGGGTCCGGCCACATAATCGCCGATGGCCTCCGGCGCATGGCGGCCGAGGAACACCGCGCCGGCGTTTTTAATTTTTAACAGCAGCGCTTCTGCATCGGCCACCGCCAGCTCCAAATGCTCGGGCGCGATGGCGTCGACGATCGTTGCTGCGGCGTCAAGCGACGGGACAATGATCACCGCGCCGTGACGCTGCCAGCTCGTTCGCGCGATGGCGGCGCGATCAAGCGTTGCCAGCTGCGATTCCACCGCCGCCGCCACCGCCGTGGCGAATGCGGCGTCGTCGGTGATCAAAATGGCTTGCGCGTCTTCGTCGTGCTCGGCCTGCGACAACAGATCGGCGGCGATCCACGCCGGGTTGTTCCGGCCGTCGGCCACCACCACGATCTCCGACGGTCCGGCGATCATGTCGATGCCGACGACGCCGAACACCTGGCGCTTGGCTTCGGCGACGTACGCATTGCCGGGGCCGGTGATCTTGTCGACGGCGGCAATGGTCTTGGTACCGAAGGCGAGCGCGGAGACGGCCTGCGCGCCGCCGACGCGGTAAATCTCGTCAACGCCGGCGATCTCGGCGGCGGCCAGCACATAAGGGTTAAGATGACCATCGGGCGTCGGCGCCACCATCACCAGGCGCGACACGCCGGCGACCTTGGCCGGAATGGCGTTCATCAACACCGAGCTTGGATAACTTGCCTTGCCGCCCGGCACGTAGATGCCAACCGCGGCAATCGGCGTCCAGCGATAACCGAGCGTGACACCGGCGTCATCGACATACCGCAGATCAGCGGGCAGTTGCCGGCGGTGAAAATCGGCAATACGCTCTGCCGCCATCTGCAAGGCGCGCAACGTTTCGGCGTCCACGGATTGGCGAGCGGATTTGATCTCGCTTGGCGCGATCTGCAATCCCAGCTTGGCGATATCGACGCGATCAAATCGCGCCGTGTAGTCGGCGAGCGCCGCATCGCCCTGCGCCCGCACGTCAGCGATGATGGCGCGCACAGCATCGCCCACCGCCGCTGCTTGCTCGCGCTTCTCCGCCAGGAAGGCGCGAAACTCCTGATCAAATCCCGGCCGGCGGGCGTCGAAGTTACGCGCCATCGAGCGCCCCTTGAAATTTCTTCAACCAATAAGACACCTCCCGCGAGCGGGTCTTGAACGCGGTGCGGTTGATGATAAGGCGCGAGGTGATGTCGGCGATGGTCTCCACTTCCACCAACCCGTTGGCCTTCAAGGTGGCGCCGGTGCTGACCAGATCGACGATGCGCTTGCACAAGCCCAGCGTCGGCGCCAGCTCCATGGCGCCGTTCAACTTGATGCATTCGGCCTGAACGCCGCGCGCCGCGAAGTGGCGGCGGGTGACGTTGGGATATTTGGTGGCGACCCGTACGTGGCTCCACTTTTTCGGATCGTCATGCTCGGACAATTCCTTGGGCTCGGCCACCGCCAGGCGGCAATGGCCGATCTTGAGGTCGAGGGGAGCATAGATTTCCCGATAGTCGAATTCCATCAGCACATCGTTGCCGGCTACCCCCAGCTGGGCCGCGCCGAAGGCGACGAAGGTCGCCACATCAAAGCTTCTGACCCGGATGATCTTTAGCCCCGGATGATTGGTGGCGAAGGAGAGCTGTCGGCTATCGGGGTCGTCAAAGGCAGCCTCCGGCACAATGCCGGCCCGCTTCAGGATCGGCATGACTTCCTTCAAAATCCGCCCCTTGGGCAGGGCGATCACCATGGGGTCTGTTGCGTTCACCCCCAATACTCCATAGCTCCAGGCACGACATTGCCCGGCAAAAGGTACGCTCTATTTACGGAAAGTTTCGCTAAGAAGCCAGTGCCAACGGCGGTTATTCGGTATCCACCGCATGGCAAGGGCGGCAACGCGCCGGCCACGGCTCGCCGATGTCGGTCAGGTAGGCGTCGATGCATTCGGCGTCCAGGCGGATGATGCCGCCGCCGGCGAAGAACAGATAAAGGGTGGCGCTGGCGTCCGGCCGCTCCTCGCATTCGATGGTCAACAGCTCCAGCACCTTGGAGGGCACGGTTTGCGGGATGCCGAGCACGGCGACCTTCAATACGCCGTCGAAGTGAAGCCCGGTGCGGATGCGCATGCAGCGATCAAGCGCGGCGTCCACCGGCTCCTGCTCCCACAGGTAGCGGTTGAGCATGACCACGAAGCGCCGTTCGCCGGGGCGGAACGTCATGTCGCCGACCACGGTGACGGCATCCTGCAGCACGGCGGCGAAGACGGTGATGTCCTCGGCCGTCTCGGCCCGCAGCTTCAGGCCGTATCCGGTGGTGGGCTTAACTTTGGTTGCCGCCTCGCTCATGGTCAGGCTGCCGCTCTTACCCGTTCGATGGCTGCGCCGCAGGCGGTGAGCTTTTCCACCAGGCGGTCGTAGCCGCGATCGAGATGATATACCCGATTGACGGTGGTTGTCCCGCTTGCCGCGAGGCCGGCGATAACCAGCCCCATGGAGGCGCGCAAATCGGTGGCCATCACCGGCGCGCCTTTCAATTGCCGCACCCCGCGCACCATGGCGGAAGCGCCGTGCACAGTGATGTCGGCCCCCATGCGGGTCAGCTCGGGGGCGTGCATGAAGCGGTTCTCGAAAATGGTCTCGGTGATCATGGCGGCGCTGTCGCACAAGGTCATCAAGGCCATCAATTGCGCCTGCATGTCGGTGGCGAAGCCGGGATAAGGCTGGGTGATGACGTCGATACCGTGTAGGCGCTCGGCGGCCCGCGATACGATAAGGCCGTCCGCCGTTTCCTCGATCCTGGCCCCGGCCTTGACCAGGACTTCCAGGGTCGAGCCCATGTGATCGGCCCGCGCGCCCGTCAGATGAAGCTTGCCATGGCTGATCAGCGCCGCCGCGGCGTAGCTGCCCGCCTCGATGCGGTCGGGCATCACGGCATGGCGGGCCGGACCCAGCCGGGCCACCCCTTCAATCACCACCCGGTCGGTTCCCGCCCCTTCGATCTTGGCGCCCATGGCGGTAAGGCAGGCGGCGAGGTCGACGATCTCGGGCTCGCGGGCGGCATTTTCCAGGACCGTGGCGCCGTGGGCGAGGCTGGCCGCCATCATCAGATTCTCGGTCGCCCCCACCGACACGGTGGGAAAGTGAATTTCCCCGCCCTTTAGGCCCTTGGGCGCGGTGGCGTGGACATAGCCTTCCTCCAGGCGAATCTCCGCCCCCAGCTCCTTCATCCCTTTCAGATGCAGGTCAATGGGGCGGTTGCCGATGGCGCAGCCGCCGGGCAGCGACACCATGGCCTCGCCATGACGGGCGAGGAGCGGGCCCAAGACCAGAATCGAGGCGCGCATCTTGCGCACAATGTCATAAGGGGCGAGCACGTTGGCGATGGCGGGGGTGGCCAAGGTCAGACACTGCGAGTCGCCATCGCTGCGGATGGAGATTTCCGCGCCGTGCTGGGCCAGGAGGCTCGTTAAGGTGGCGATATCGGCCAAGCGCGGAACGTTGGAAATCTCCAGCGGCGCCTCGCTCAGGAGCGTCGCCGCCATCAGCGGCAGGGCGGCGTTTTTCGCGCCGCTGATGCGAATGTCGCCGGTAAGAGGAATGCCGCCGCGGATGACGATGCTGTCCATGGCTATCCTAGAGCTTGGGCAGGGTGACGCCCTGCTGGCCCATGTATTTGCCGGCACGGTCGGCGTAGGAGACCTCGCACGGCTCGTTGCCCTGCAGGAACAGGAACTGGCAGGCACCTTCATTGGCGTAGATCTTGGCCGGCAGCGGCGTGGTGTTGGAAAATTCCAGGGTCACATGGCCCTCCCAGCCGGGCTCCAAAGGCGTGACGTTGACGATGATGCCGCACCGCGCGTAGGTCGATTTGCCCAGGCAGATCACCAGCACGTCGCGGGGGATGCGGAAATACTCCACGGTGCGCGCCAGCGCGAAGGAATTGGGCGGGATGATGCACACCTCCGCCACCCGGTCGACGAAGCTGTCGCGGGAGAAGTCCTTGGGGTCGACCACCGCCGAATTGACATTGGTGAAGATTTTGAACTCGTTGGCCACCCGGGCGTCATAGCCGTAGGACGACAGGCCAAAGGAGATGGTCCCTTCCCGGCGCTGGCGATCGACGAAGGGCTCGATCATGCCGTTTTCCTGCGCCTGCGCCCTAATCCACTTGTCCGACATGATGGCCATGATCACCCCGCCCGCTCTTCCAGTGTTCCGGCTTCGCCTTTTACTTGATGGGGGCGGGCAGCGCTAGGGCCTGTTTGGCCCGGTTTCGGTCTGATCCGGCTGGCGGCGGGCGCGGTCTTGCGCCTTGCGGCGCTGCAAGTTCTCCCGCAACGCCGCCTTGAGGCGTTCCGCGCGCTCGGATGGCGGCGGCGGATTTCCCGGCAACGACTTGGCGGATTTGGGTGTTTTAGGCTCACTCATGATCAGGCGGCATCCCTATTGCCGGCTCTTTATAGCATGAAACGACGGCCGCCGTCGCGGTGCTGCCGGGGCGGCAAAAAACCTTGCGCTTGGCGGGGGTCTGTGGCAGGTTCACCGCGTTTTTCGCCGCCCCGCCGGGCGCACTTTCGTGGCCGGCTACGCTGCTGTAGCTCAGGGGTAGAGCACGTCCTTGGTAAGGACGGGGTCGGTGGTTCGATTCCACTCAGCAGCACCATTTCCAAAATATCCAAGATCATGAAACCGCGTGTTTTATTTCTAACATTAGGCGGCACCATTTCCACCATGTCCTCGGCCGCCGGATTGGTGCCGGCGGCCGGCGGCGAGGCGCTGCTGGCCATGGCGCCCGGCCTCGCCGACCTCGCCGACATCCGGGTGGAAAACCTCTCGCTCCTGGCCAGCTCCAGCCTTGACCTCGATATTCTCTTGACCTTGCGCGACCGTATTGGCGCGGTCCATGACGCCGACGGCGTGGTCATCACCATGGGCACCGACGCCTTGGAGGAAGTGGCGTTCGGGCTTGATCTTCTGCTCCCTCAGGACAGGCCGGTGGTCGTCACCGGCGCGATGCGCGCGCCGGTTCAGCCCGGCAGCGATTTTGCCAGCAATATCCTGAATGCGGTGCGGGTTGCAGTTGCCGCTGAATCGCGCGGGTTCGGCGTGCTGGTTGTGATGAACGAGGAAGCGCACGCGGCGGTTCATGTGGCGAAAACCCACACCTCCAGTCTGGGTGCGTTCGCCTCGCCGGGGCTCGGCCCGGTGGCGGTGGTGGCGGAAGGCGAGGTGCGGCTGCGCTCTCGGCCGCCGCAGCGCACCGGGGGGCCGATCGACATCAAGGGAAAGTTTCCACCGGTGGCGCTGATCAAGGCAACGCTTGGCGACGATGGCCGTCTGTTGGACCAGGTGGCGGATCTTGGCTATCAGGGTCTGGTTATCGAGGCCATGGGCGGCGGCCATGTGCGCGCCGAATGGGTAGCGCGTCTGGCGGCGCTGGCGTCGCGCCTGCCGGTGGTCTACGCCTCGCGCACCGGCGCAGGTGCGGTGTTGCGCTCAACCTATGGCTATCCCGGATCGGAGCGCGACTTGCTCGCCGCCGGGTTCGTTTCGGCGGGATTTCTGTCCGGCCTTAAAGCGCGTCTCTTGCTGATGGTCGGCCTGATGGCCGGCGACGATCGCGCTGCGATCGCGCAACGTTTTTCCCAATTTCAGTAAGCGTCGCAGCGACTGCTAAGGCTTGAAATCCTTCAACAGCGATTTTACGCCTTTCAAGGGATCGGCGCGCAGCTTGGTTTCTTCCACGCCCATGTATTTGAAGATGCCCTTCGCCGCGCCGCGGGTGACATGATCGGTCAATGTCGCTTCGCTGATGCCCAGCTGCTGCAAGGATTTTAATTGCTTGAAGGCGCCGCTTTTGGTCAGCGCCGATGACACCAAGGGACGAATTTGCGCTTCGATCTCGCTGCCCGAACTGCGCTGCAAATATTCCGTGCCGGCGGTATCGCCGCCGGTGACGATGGCGGCCGCGTCTTTCAACGTGATCTTGTTGATCGCCGAGCGGAAGATTGGCTTTGCCGCCGCCGCCGCGCTTTCCGCCGCGCGGTTCAAGTTCTCGTTTAATTTATCGGTGACGCCCAATTTATCGGTGTATTTCATCACCCCGCCGAGCTTCTTTGCGCCCGGTAAGGTGATGCGGATTGCTTTGTCGGCGGAAAATGCGCCGGGCTTCGACAGCTTATCAAGGGCGCTGTCCGATGCATTTCCTAAAAGATCGAGTATGGGCGCCGCCGCTTTCGCCATGACCGCAGGGGAGAACAACAGGGCGGGCATGAGAATTGCCGCCATCAGCCATTGGGTGCGCATGATCACGCCTCCATATTATGAGGAAAGCACTAGATTACCACACGCTATGGGATTGCGCCTAACGAGCTGCGGAAACAAATTGCGACAGAAAGAGTCAAACCGCCGGCGATGAACCTCAACAGGCCCTAGGCCGGCGTGCCGAAGGGCAGACCAAATTCGCTGAACGGCAAAAAGCTGACCGCATCGCCGACCTTGATTTCGGTGAGATCCTCGTCCAGCTCGATAAACCCGTCGGCGGCGATGAGGGACGAGATGATCCCCGAGCCGTCGAGCGCGAAGCGGTCGACCACTACGCCACGATCGGTTACGCGGCGGCGGCCGCGCAGGAATTCGCGCCGTCCCGCCTTTTTGGTCATGGCGAAGGCGGCGGGGATGAGGCTCGGCATCGGTTCCGGCCATTTCGCGCCAGCCATCACCTCCAGCACCGGGCGGGCAAAGCGCAGCAGGCATAGCGCCACCGCCACCGGGTTGCCGGGCAGACCGATGAAGGCGGCGCGGCCCAGATTGCCCAGCGCCAGAGGTCGGCCCGGCTTGATGGCGAGCCGCCAGAAGTGCAGCTTGCCGTGGCTTTCCACCGTGCGCACGATGTGGTCTTCATCGCCTTGCGACGCGCCGGCGGAGGTCAGCACCACGTCATAAGCCTCGGCCGCCTCAAGGAGTGCCTTGGCAACCACGGCGCGGTCATCGGCGAGAATGCCGAGGTCATGCACCTCATGGCCCCAAGTGGTCAAACAAGCGCGCAGAAAATAACGGTTGGCGTCATAAACCCCGCCCGGCGGCAAGGGCGATCCCGGCTCGCGAATTTCATCGCCCGAGGAAAAAACCGCGACCGACAGCCGGCGGTGGACTGATACTTCCGGCACGCCCATGGCGGCAAGAAGGGCGACCTCCTGGGGCCGCAGCCGGGTTCTCGCCGCCAGCGGCCGGTCGCCCGCCCGCACGTCCTCGCCGGCGAAGCGGCGGTTGTCGCCGGCGGCAAGACCGGCAGGCAGGGTCACCCAAGAGCCGTCCGTTGTGGCCACTTCCTGCATGGCGACGGTATCGGCGCCCTCCGGCATCGCCGCACCGGTGAAAATGCGCACCGCCTCGCCCGGTCCGAGCGCGCCAGCGAAGGGGTGGCCCGCCGCCGCCCGGCCGATGACTTTAAAGCGGGTAAGGCGGGGATCATGGCGAAAGGCGTAGCCGTCCACCGCCGAATTGTCATAGGCCGGAATGGGCCGCACTGCCGCCGGCGCTTCCGCCAGGATGCGCCTGGCGGCAGCGGTCAACGGCACGGTTTCCGCCGCCGTCACCGGCTGCGCTTGCGCCTTCAAGCGGGCCAGGGCCGCGCCAGCGGTGATCTGTTGGCCGGGGCCGGAAAAGCAGTCGCCGCAGGTCTCGGTCATGGCGTCTCCTTGCCGTAGTTGGGGATGAAAAGACTTTGTCCGCCGATCTTGAAACTGGCGATGGCGGCCTGCCCCTCGGCCGAGATCAGCCAGTCCATCAGCCTGCGAGCCTCCGTAACATGCACGTGGGGATGGCGCGCCGGATTGACCAAGATCAGGGCGTATTGATTAAACAGCGCCGGATCGCCGTCATAGAGTACGGTAAGGTTGCGGCGGTTTTGAAAACTGAGCCAGGTGCCGCGGTCGGACAGGGTATAGGCATCGCTCGCCGCCGCCATGTTCAAGGCGGCGCCCATGCCGGCGCCGATGGACCGGTACCAACCATCGCCGCCACTTTGCGGACGAAGGTCAAGGGCCGCCCACAACCGCCCTTCCAGCTTATGGGTGCCGGACTCATCGCCGCGGGAAATGAAGGGGGCTTTCGCGGCGCGGATGCGGGCAAAAGCGGCCGTCGCCGATGCCGCCTTGGCGACGCCAGCCGGGTCGGCGGCGGGGCCGACGATGACGAAATCGTTGTACATCACCTGCCGCCGGTCGATGCCGTAGCCCGCGGCGACGAAGGCGAGCTCCGACGGCTTGTCATGCACCAGGAGCACGTCGGCATCGCCGCGCTCGCCGATCTTTAAGGCTTGGCCGGTGCCGACGGCGACCACATGAACCTTGATACCCGTGGCGGCGGTGAACTTCGGCAAGAGATAGGAAAACAGGCCGGAGTTTTCCGTGGAGGTGGTGCTCACCAACAGCAAATCCGCCGCCGCGACGCGCAACGGCAAGAAGATCAGCGCGGCAATAAGCACGGCGATAAAATTCCATCTGCGCATGATCGGTTTTTCCCTCACAATCGGCCTTCCAGAAAACGCCGCGCTTCTTCGGTCAAGGGCGCGGTGAAGAAATCTTTCGCCGGGCGGTCTTCCAACAATCGTCCGCCAGCGAGAAACAGCACCTGATCGGCGATGCGGCGCGCCTGGGCAAGATCGTGGGTGGCCAACATGATGGTAGCGCCGGCGCGGCGAATGCCGAGCAGAATTTTTTCGGCGCGGGCCACCGCGCCGGGATCAAGGTGGGTAGTCGGTTCGTCAAGAAACAGAATGTCGGGCCTGGTCACCCAGGCGCGGGCGATGGCCGCCAACTGCTGCTCGCCCGCCGATAACGCCCGCGCCGGACGATCGGCCAAAGGCCCAAGGCCGGTTTCGGCGATCACCTCGTCGACGCGCTTGCGCCTCTGCGCTACGGTCACGCCGCGCAACTGCAAGGGAAAGCTCAGATTCTGCCGCACCGTGCGGCGCAACAGCACCGGCAGGTGAAAGACCATGGACTGCCGACGCGCGATATCCTCCGCCGTCAGCGACGCCGCCTCGCGGCCTTGCCAGCGGATGGCGCCGGCGGTGGGCGACATCAAGCCATGACAGAGCCGCATCAACATGCTTTTGCCGGCGCCATTGTGACCCAAGACCACGGTGATGCGATCCGGCGCAATGTCAGCGGTGATGTGATCCACCACAAGGCGATCGCCGGCGACGAACGACAGGCCCTCCAGCCGCAACGGCAAGAGCGCGCCGCTCATGACGCGCCGCCCAACAACGAGAAGCGCCGGCGCAAGCCGAAGGCGGCGGCGTTGACGGCAATGGTCAAGAGAATGAGCAACATGCCTAAGGCCATGGCGAGACTCAAGTTGCCCTTGCTGGTTTCGAGCGCGATGGCGGTGGTCATGGTGCGGGTGTAATGGTCGATGTTGCCGCCGACGACCATCACCGCGCCGACCTCGGCGATGGCGCGGCCGAAACCAGCGAGAAGTGCGGTCAACAGGCTCGATCGTCCCTCCGCCAGCAGGGTGAGGATCATCTGTCCCTCGCGCGCGCCCAAGGACTTCAACTGATCGGCATATTCCGTATGCAGATCGGCGATGGTCTGGCGGGCGATGGCGGCGATGATCGGCAGCACCAGCACGGTTTGCGCAACGATCATCGCGGTTGGCGTATAGAGGAGCCCGAACACGCCGAACGGACCGGCGCGCGACAGCATCAGGTATATCACCAGACCCACCACCACCGGCGGCAGGCCCATCAGCGCATTAAGGAACACCACTGCGATGCCGCGGCCGGGAAATTTCTTCAACGCCAAGAGCGCGCCCAGCGGCAATCCGAGGAGCGCGGCGAAGAACACGGCGGTAACGCTGACTTTCAGCGACAACGCGACGATTTCAATAAACGCAGGATCAAACGACCGCATCAGATCAAGGGCGGTGGCGAAGGCATCGCTGAAATCGTTCATCGCCCGTGCTCGTTGCCGCCAAGCCGCGCCGCGGCCGCCGCCAGATCATCCGGCGTGTTGATGTTGAAGAACGCCGCTTCGCCGTCGTCAAACGCCACCCGCGCCAAGCGGTGACGTCCCGCCCACTGCATGATCTTGCGGTCGCCGGCGGCGATGGCGGCGCGCAAATCCTCGGCCAGAGCCGTCGACCACAGCGCAAACAGCGGTTCGTCATGGCCGTCGGCGGTGGCAACGACAATATCGGCGCGGCTAGCCGCAGCCGTAGCACTCAGCCGCGCGCCAAGATCGAGCGGGAAGAACGGCGTATCGCCGGCCACTGTCAATACATAGCGGCAGCGGGGATAGGTCGCCGCCGCCCATTCCAGCGCCGCCAGAATGCCCGACAGCGGCCCGATATCGTCGCCCAATGAATCGGCGAACACCGGCACTCCGAAACTGGCGAAGCGCCCGGCCGCGCCGTTGGCGTTCAAGGCCAGCGCCGCCACCTGCGGCCGTAAGCGGGCGATGATGTGATCAAGGAGCACGCCCCGACCCAACGGCAGCAGGCACTTATCACCGCCGCCCATGCGCCGCGCTTTTCCACCGGCGATGATGACGCCAACGATGTCGACCCCTTCGCTCACCAATCGTCTCCCGCCGCCTTGCGGCGCAAGCCCGGCGGTTCTTCCGCCGCCTCATCGGGCGCGATGTCGAAGACGATGCGCTCGATGCCGGCAAGCGCGGTAAAACGTCGGCCGCGCGCCCGGCCGATCAGGGTCAGGTTGGCGCGCGTGGCCAACTCGACGCCGGATGCGGTAAAGCCCGAGCGTGAAATTAAAATCGGAATGCCCATCAGCACGGTCTTGATCACCATCTCGGAGGTCAGGCGTCCGGTGGTGTAGAAAATCTTGTCGTCGCCGCTGAGCCCATGAAGCGCCATGTAGCCGGCCACTTTATCCACCGCGTTGTGGCGACCGACGTCCTCCATGTATAGGAGCGCGCGGTCGCGCTGGCACAACACCGAGCCATGAATGGCCCCGGCCTTCAGATAAAGGCTCGGCGTGGTGTTGATGGTCTTGGTCAGCGCGTAAAGCCAGGAGGTGCGCACTTCCGCATTGGGCAGGCGGATTTCCTCGAAACGCTCCATGACGTCGCCGAACATGGTGCCCATGGCGCAGCCCGAGGTGCGGATTTTTTTTCTGGTCTTGGCTTCAAAATCAGTCTCGTGGGCGGTGCGCACCACCACCACGCCCAAATCCACATCGACGTCGACGGCTGATACCTCGGCGGCGGACGCGATCATGTTCTGGTTGAGCAAATAGCCCACTGCCAATTCCGCCGGATGATCGCCGATGGTCATCAGGGTGACGATTTCCTGGGCATTCAAGAACAGCGTCAGCGTGCGCTCCTCCACCACCGGCACGCTGACGGCGGCGCCGGCGTGGTCGATGCCCGCCACCGTGCGCGTCAACTTCGGATCGTCGGGATCGGGCTTTGCCAGATAGTCGCTCATGATGCCGCCTCAATGGCGCCGATGCGCACCGCGCAATATTTAAACTCAGGGATCTTGCCGAACGGATCGAGCGCCGGGTTGGTCAGCAAGTTCGCCGCCGCCTCGTGATAGGCGAAGGGAATGAACACGGCGCCCTTCGGCACCGCCGGATCGGCGCGCACCAGGAGCTCCACCGCGCCGCGTCGGCTTTCGACGCGCACGCGATCGCCGGCGTTAACGCCGAGCCGCGCGCATTCCTCGGGCGCGATCGCCACGGTGGGCGCGGGCTCCAGGGCATCGAGCACGGTGGCGCGGCGCGTCATCGCGCCGGTATGCCAATGCTCCAACTGCCGGCCGGTGATCAGCACCAAGGGATAATGGGTGTCCGGCCGCTCATCGGGCGGCACCAGATCGGCGGTCACGAAGCGGGCGCGGCCCGTCGCGGTGGGGAAGCGCTCGCCGAATACCACGTCATGACCGGCTTGATCGGGCGTGTCGCAAGGGTAGGTCACGGCATGCTCGCGCTCCAGCCGCTTCCAGGAGATGTTGTTCAAGGACGGCATCGCCTGCTGCATCTCGGCGTAAACGTCGCGAATATGCGCGTAAGACCACGGCAGGCCGAGGCGGCGGGCGATTTCCTGCACGATCTCCCAATCTGGTCGCGCACCGCCCGGCGGGCGCAGCGCGGCGCGGCCCATCTGCACCTGGCGGTTGGTGTTGGTCACGGTGCCGGTTTTTTCCGGCCAGGCGGCGGCGGGCAACACCACGTCGGCATAAAAAGCGGTCTCGGTTAAGAAAATATCTTGCACCACCAGATGCTCAAGCTTGGCAAGCGCTTCTCGCGCATGGCCCGCGTCAGGGTCCGACATTGCCGGATTTTCACCCAGGATGTACATGCCGCGGATGACATCGGCGTGGATGGCGTCCATGATTTCAACCACGGTGAGCCCCGGCTCGGCGGCCAGCGGCGTTTGCCACAGCTCGGACAGCAGGGCGCGGTAAGCGTCGTCGCCGGTGCGGTGATAATCGGGAAACATCATCGGAATGAGCCCGGCGTCCGACGCGCCTTGCACGTTGTTCTGGCCGCGCAGCGGATGGAGGCCAGTGCCTGGCCTTCCCACCTGGCCGCACATCAAGGCGAGCGAAATCAAGCAGCGCGCGTTATCGGTGCCGTGCACGTGCTGGCTGACGCCCATGCCCCAGAAGATCATGGCGGCATCGGCGGTGGCGTAGGCGCGCGCCACGGCACGCACCACGTCGGGCGCGATGCCGGTGACGGCGGCCATCGCCTCGGGCGTGAATTGGCGCAAGTGATCGCGCATCGCCGCAAAGCCCTCGGTGTGTTCGGCGATGTAGTCGGGCTTGAACAGGTTTTCCTCGACGATGACGTGCATGATGGAATTGAGAAGCGCCACGTCGCCGCCCGGCGAAAATTGCAGCATGTGCGCGGCGTGACGCTTGAGCGCCTGCCCGCGCGGGTCCATGACGATGAGCTGGGCGCCGCGCTTGGCCGCCGCCTTGAAGAAGGTGGCGGCGACGGGATGGTTTTCGGTCGGGTTGGCGCCAATGACGATGATGACGTCGGCGTTCTCCGCCTGATTGAAGGAAGCGGTCACCGCGCCCGAGCCGACGCCTTCTAAGAGCGCCGCCACCGAGGAGGCATGACACAGCCGCGTGCAATGATCGACGTTGTTGCTGCCAAAGCCGGTGCGCGCCAGTTTTTGGAAGAGATAAGCTTCCTCGTTGGAGCATTTGGCGGAACCGAAGCCGGCCAAACCCTTACCGCCATGGGCATCGCGGATCTGTCTTAAACCTGCGGCCGCCGCCTCCAGCGCTTCTTCCCAGCTCGCTTCGCGAAACGCCGCCAACGGATTGCCGGGATCGAGCGGCAGGCGCGGGTCTTTCGCTACGCCGGCGCGGCGAATGAGCGGCATGGTCAGACGATGTGGGTGATGCACGTAGTCAAAGCCGAAGCGGCCCTTGACGCACAGGCGGTTGCGATTGGCGGGGCCGTCGGCGCCTTCGACAAAAGCGATGCGGTTGTCGCGCACGTGCATGTTGAGCTGGCAACCGACGCCGCAGAACGGACACACCGTGCGCACCACATTATCGGCGCGCTTGGAGCCGCGGCCCTTCTCATCGACGATGCTTGCCGGCATCAGCGCGCCGGTGGGGCAGGCCTCGACGCACTCGCCGCAGGCGACGCAGGTGCTCGCCCCCATGGCGTCGTCGAAATCAAACACGATCTTGGCGTCAGACCCGCGATAAGCCATGCCGATCACGTCGTTGACTTGCACCTCGCGGCAGGCGCGCACGCACAGCGTGCAGTTGATGCAGGCATCCAGGTTGACGGCCATCGCCGGATGGCTCAGATCACTCAAGGGCTTATGGCCGCGCGGGAAGCGGCTGGCGCTCACCCCCACCTTATCGGCCCATTGCCAAAGCTTGCTATCAGGGTCGTGCGCCACCGCGCGCGCCGGCTGGTCGGTGAGCAATAATTCAATGACTGATCGCCGCGTTTCTTCCGCCCGCGCGCTCTTGGTCTGCACCTTCATGCCCGGCGATGGCTTGCGGATGCAGGACGCCGCTAGCGTGCGCTCGCCCTCGATCTCCACCATGCAGGCGCGGCAGTTGCCGTCGGTGCGATAGTCGAGCTTGTCGGCATGACACAAATGCGGCAGATGATTTCCCAGGCGCTTGGCTACCTGCCAGATGCTCTCGCCGGCGCGGGCTTCGACTTCCCTGTCATCGAGAAGAAAACGAACGGGGCCGGTCATCGCGCTGTCTCCGCCAGCTTCAGGTCATCGCGAAAATAGCGCAGCGCGCTTAAATACGGGTTGGCCGCCGCTTGGCCCAAACCGCAGATCGAGGCATCGGTCATCACCTGCGCCAAGTCTTTCAGGAGCGTCTCATCCCAGCGCGCCGCACTTAAGCACGCCACCGCTTTTTCGGTGCCGACCCGGCACGGCGTGCACTGGCCGCAGCTTTCGTCCTCGAAAAAGCGTAAGAGGTTCAAGGCGGCGTCGGCGATGTCGTCCTGCTCCGACAGCACCACCACGGCGGCCGAACCGATGAACGAGCCATGTTTTTCCAGGGTGCCGAAATCCAAGGGCTCGTCGGCCAGCGAGGCTGGCAAAATGCCGCCCGACGCGCCGCCCGGCAGATAGCCTTTCAAGATATGGCCGTCGGCCATGCCGCCGCAATATTCGCCCACGAGCTCGCGCAACGTGATGCCGGCGGGAGCGAGCTTGACGCCGGGCTCCTTCACGCGACCTGACACTGAAAAACTGCGCAAGCCTTTGCGGTCGCGCCGGCCTTGGTCGGCAAACCACGCCGCGCCGCGCTCCACGATGTCGCGCACCCAGTGGAGCGTTTCGATGTTGTTGATCAGCGTCGGGTGGCCGAACAGACCTACCTCGGCGGCGTAGGGCGGCTTGTGGCGGGGCAGTCCGCGCTTGCCCTCGATGCTTTCCAGCATCGCCGATTCCTCGCCGCAGATGTAAGCGCCAGCGCCGCGCCTCAGTTCAATAAAACCGGGCGCGCTTAAGTCCGCTTGCTCCAGCGCGGCGATTTCACAGGTTAGAATTTCGTGCGCCGCCGGATATTCGTCGCGCAAGTATATATAGGCGCGCTCGGCCTGGATGACATGGGCGGCGATCAGCAGGCCTTCCAGCATACGGTGAGGATCGGATTCCAAGTAATAACGATCCTTGAACGTGCCGGGCTCGCCTTCGTCGCCGTTGACCACCAGGTATTTTGGCGCGGCTTGCGCCGCCACCAAGCGCCACTTGCGCCCCGTGGGGAACCCTGCGCCGCCCATGCCCCGCAACCCTGACTCCTCCAGCGCTGTGATGACGGCATCGGCCTTGACCTTGCCGGCGCGCAGATCATGCAAAAGACCATAGCCGCCCTCGGCGCGGTAGCGGGCTAAATCGTGGTAGGCGGGAATCTCCGGCGTAAAATCGCCGCCGGCGATGATCTGTTTCACCCTTGCCGACGTGGCGCGGTCCGCTGCCCGCTTGCCGACCATGGCGGCGGGGGCGTCGGCGCAACGGCCCATGCACGGCGCGCGCTTGACGCGCACATTTTTTAGTGGGGTGGCTTCCAGATCGTGCAACAGCTTTTGCGCGCCGGCCAGGGCGCAGGACAAGTTCTCGCACACCCGCACGGTGACGGCGGCAGGCGGAACATCATCTTCCTTGACCACATCGAAATGGGCGTAGAAGGTGGCGACCTCATAAACTTCGGTTTCCGCCAGCCGCAGGCGCTCGGCCAGGGCGGCGAGGTGGGCGGCGGCCAGATGCCCATGATGGTCTTGCAAGCGATGCAGATATTCGATCAGCCGGTCGCGGCGGGGGCGTTCGCCCCGAAGCGCGGCGTCGACGGCGGCGCGGGCTTCATTGCTGACGGCGCGGCCGCGGGGGCGAATGCGGGGTTTTTTGGCATTTTCTTTTCCTATTTTCAACGCACAGATACTCCCCTACACCAATGACCGTTGATGGGTTAACGGCGGCGGCAGTCTATACTAAGGACTTAGGAGCGAAAAGGCGACGATGACGACACTTGATCTGTCGGGCTTGAAGTGCCCGCTGCCCGTCTTGAAGACGGCTAAGGCGTTGCGCGGCATGGCGAAAGGCGCGGAGCTTACCGTCATCGCCAGCGATCCCATGGCGGAGATCGACATGGCACATTTCTGCGCCGAGGCGGGGCACCATTTACTCTCCGTAAAGCGCGACGGCGAGACCCTGGTGTTCCGCATCCGGCGGGGCGAAGGCCGGCCGGCGGCCTCGGCCAAAGGCGCGGATTAGGGTCGACAGCAAGGGCAAGCGATCTTATATCAGGGCCATGGACGCAACCGCCAATCTCTTAAGCATGGCCGACATCGAGGAGACCTTCAGCCTCCTCGATGATTGGGAAGAGCGCTACCGCTTCGTCATCGACTTGGGCCGCAAGCTGCCGCCGTTTCCCGAGACTGAGCGCACCGAGGCCAATCGGGTCCGGGGCTGCACCTCCAAGGTGTGGTTTATCAGCCGGGTGACGGGCGAGCCGCCGGTGATCGAGTTTCAGGGCGACAGCGACGCCCATATCGTCAAGGGCCTGATCGCCATCCTGTTCAGCCTTTATTCCGGCAAGACGGCGGCGGAAATTCTTAAAGTCGACGCCAAGACGGCCTTGGCCAAGCTGGGACTGGAGGCCCACCTGTCGCCCATGCGCACCAATGGCCTTTATTCCATGGTCGAGCGCATCCGCGCCATCGCCGCCAACGCTTGACAGATTTGTTATAATATAACATAACGCACGCACCAAAATAAATATCAGTAAAAGGGGCCATGTGCCTATGCGTGTCTGCTTATGCCTTCTCCTCTCCACAACGGCGCTGTTTCCCTTGGCGGTGATGGCAGCGGAGCAGGACCGCCACGGCGCGGTGGAGGAGGTTCTCGTCACCTCGCGCCCCTATGAACAGGATGCCGATCGGGCGTTGCAGGCCGGCAGCGTGGTATCGGGCGAAGAGCTGGCGCGGCGCTTGGAAGGCACGTTGGGGGAAACCTTGAACGGCCTGCCGGGGGTCAGTTCCAGCTATTTCGGCCCGGCGGCCAGCCGGCCGGTGATTCGAGGGCTTAGCGGCGATCGGGTGCGGGTGCTCAGTGGCGGCATCGGCAGCTTCGACGCCGCATCCGTCAGCCCCGACCATGCCGTGGCGTTGGACCCGTTGACGGCGGAGCGCATCGAGATCGTGCGCGGCCCGGGCACGCTGCTTTATGGCGGGGCGGCGGTGGGCGGCGTCATCAATGTGTTTGACGGCCGCATCCCGACCCGCCTGCCCGACAATGGGGCGGAAGGCGCGGTTCGCGCCGCTTACGGTACGGCAGCCGACGAGCGCGCGGCGGATGGCGGCGCGACGCTGGGCGCCGGACGGTGGGTGTTCCATATCGACGGCAGTTACCGCAACACCGACGACCTGAATATTCCGGGCTTTGCCGAGTCCAAACGCCTGCAAGAGGAGGAAGAGATCATTCCTGATTCGGCAACGCGCGGCCGCTTGCGCAACAGCGCCGCGAAAAGTTCAAGCGGCGCGCTCGGCTTATCCTACATCGCCGATGACGGCTACCTTGGCGTCTCCTATAGCCGCAACGACATGACCTACGGCGTGCCGGGCGAGGACGGGGTCGACATCGACCTTAATCAGGATCGCTTCGACCTTATGGGGGAGTTGCAAAAAGATTTCCTGGTTTTCGAGAAAGCAAAGATTCGCTTCGGTTATGGCGACTATGACCACAGCGAACGGGAAGACGGCGTCGCCGCCATGACCTTTTTCAACAAGTCGTGGGAAGGCCGGCTGGAACTGGTGCAACAATCCGGCGAGCGCACCAAAGGCGCCATCGGCGTGCAATTGGCGCGCCGAGATTTTTCCGCCGTCGGCGAGGAATCGGTGCTGCCGCCGAGCATTACCAATTCCTGGGGCGTGTTCGCGGTGGAGCAGGTGACGGCCGGCGATTGGACGATAGAGGGCGGCGTGCGTTTGGAGCGTCAGAGCACCAAGGTCGAGCCTCTTGCCCCCGATCGCGCGTTTAATACCTTCAGCATCTCCGCCGGCGTGTCGCGAAACCTTGGCGCGCGCTATCAGATCGGCCTCACCGCGACCCGCGCCGAGCGCGCCCCCAGCGCCGAGGAACTTTATTACAATGGTCCTCACGAAGCCACCGGCACGTTCGAGGTCGGCAATCCCGATCTGAAAAAAGAGACGGCGCAACACATCGAACTTAGCTTGCGCAAGAAAAACGGTCGATTGACCGGCGCGCTGTCGCTTTACTACACTCGTTTTAGCGATTTTGTGTACGAAGCGGCGACCGGCACGGAAGTAGACGGTTTGCCGGTGTTCGCCTTCAGCCAAGCTGATGCGACGTTTCAGGGCGGTGAGGCGGAGTTGAATTATCTCGCTTATGAAAAAGGATCATTCACGCTTACTTTCGACGTGGCGGCCGATGTGGTGCGCGCCTCGCTTACCAACAATGGCGGGCCGCTGCCGCGCATCCCGCCCAAAAGCCTGACCGTGGGCATCGCCGCGCAAGGGGCATGGTATGACGCGCGCATCGAAGTGGAGATGGCGGATAAGCAGAGCCGCGTTACGGCTTACGAATTGCCCACCAATGGTTACGCGCTTCTCAACATGAATGTCAATGTGCACCCCTTCGCGCGCAACGATGTGACGCTCAGCCTGCGGGCGCGAAATCTGACCAACGCGGAAGCGCGCGCTCATACCTCGTTTCTCAAGGATTATGCGCCGCTACCCGGCCGTGATGTGCGCTTAAGCGCGACCTATCGGTTTTAAGGATTAGGAATGACGTGGGTTTGCTGACGCTAACCCACGCTACAGACAAATACGTAGCGTGGGTCAAGCGTAGCGGACCCACGAACCATTACACACCCACCGGCCAAGCTTCTTGCCGATAGGCGCTGTCCCAGAACATCCATTCATAAACGCTGGACAGCACGAACGTTTTGCGCATCGCGGCGCGAGTCTCCAGGGTGGCGTTTTGCGCTGCTTCGTCAACCAGCGCGATCACCGCCTTGACCGCCGCTTCAAATCCGGGATCGGTATAGGTGTTGATCCAGTTGATGTAGGGATTATCAGGCTTGGCCACCTTGGCGATCTCATGGCCGACGTGCCAGTAAATCCAGAAGCACGGCAGAATGGCGGCCGCCAATTCTTCGTAAGAGTCGACGGCGGCGGTGGCGAGCAAGAAATTGGTGTAGGCGGCGCAGGTGGGCGATTTTTCCGCCTTTTTCAACTCGGCGTCGGAAACCCCGAACTGGCGCAAGAAACCGGCGTGCAGCGCCCGCTCCACGGTGATCGCTTCCTGAGCGCTTTTGGCGAAGCGCAGCATGGCGTCGGCATGGGGCGCCTTGGCGGCGGTGAGCGATAGCGCCCGGGAATAGCTGTTCAAGTAGAGCGAATCCTGCATGACGTAGAACTTGAAGCGCTCATGATCCAGGGTGCCTGCCGTCAATTCGCGAATAAACGGCAGCGCCAAGTTCTTTTTGTTCAACTCGGCGATGTCCTGCCACAGGGTATCAGTAAATGACGTCATATCCTAACCTTTCAGAATCGCGCCGAGAGCGTAGCGCCGTATTGCCGGCCTTTGTTGATGGAAAAGCTGTCAAAGGGGCCGTTGGGGCCGAGAAAGGCGAGAAGACCGACCTGACGCTGGCCGAAGGCGGAAATCGCCCAGCGGTTGTCGGTCAAATTCTTGCCCCACAGCGCCAGCGACCAATGATCGGTTTCATAGGCGACGCGGGCATCCACGCTGTCGCGGCCCGGTGAGTAGAGCACGTTGTCGATCTCATAATTGATGCGTCCCACCCGTGCATAGTCGACGCGCGCCACCAGCATTGCCTCGTTCGCCAGCGGCTGACGAAACGTTCCGCCGATGTTGAGCGTGGAGCGCGGCGTATTGGGCGTGCGGTTGCCGGCGTAGTCGGTGGCAATCAGGGTTACCGGATTGGGCGCGGTGAAGGCGTCGATCTCGGCGTGGGTGTAAGCGTAACCGATATCGATGGAAAGCGCCCCGCTCAACGTCGCCGTCGCGGCGGCCTCCAGCCCCCAGACGTTGACTTTGTCGATGTTGAAGGCGAGATCAAGGCCGTTGATGAAGGCGAAATACTGATAGTCCTGGTAGTTGGTCTTGAAGGCGGCAAGGTCGAAAAGGAGGCGGCCATCCAACCAGCCGGTCTTGACGCCGGCTTCCAGCGCCTTGGTTTTTTCTGGCCGGAACACCGACTGGTGAATGTCGCCGGGGCCGGGCGGCGGATTAAAGCCGCCGGTCTTGAAGCCTTGCCCATAGGTGGCGTAGAGCAGATGGTCAGCCGTTATCCGATAGGCCAGCGATATCTTCGGCGTCACCTTGTCGAACACTTTCTCCCGCGCCTCCACCAGAGCGCCGGTATCGACGCCGCGCACCGTCACCCGGCGGTTGTCGCGATCGTAACGCAAGGCGCCGGTCAGCTCCAGGGCGTCGCTAAGATCAACGCTGATCTGACCGAAAACAGCGGTTTGCGTCGACAGCGTGCGGAAGCGCGCGGCTTCCGCGCCGAACAAGAGCGGTCCGAAATCATCGACGCGGATGTTGGTCACGTCCTGAATGAAGGCGCCAACGATCCAGCGCACGCGGGTGTCATCAGGCGAGGTGTAGCGCGCCTCGCCGGTCCAGACCTTGAAATCCTTCGGTTGATAGATCGGCTGAATGCCGTCGGGAAAATAAGGGTCTCCCAAAAAGGTGATCGGCTTGTCGTGCCTGAAATCCAGTTCCTCGACGAAATCTTTGGAGTAATCGTCATAAGCGCCGATCAGTTGCGCCACGCCGCCGAATGTTGGCGTCCAGTTGATTTTCGCGGCAACGTTGGTCCACTGTCGATCGGCCTGACCTTCAAAATCGCCGAAGGGATTGGTCAACACCGCACCCGATAATTTGCCGTTGTTCAAGCCGGTAACATCGTTGGAGGAGACGTAAGCCGCGCCGCCTTCCTCGTTCATGTAGCCGACGCGCAGCTCCGCCGTCACGTCCTCGCTCAGCTTGCCAAGAAGGGTTAAGCGCAGATTGCGACTGGTGTAGTAATCAACGCGCTTGTTTAAATAGGTGTTGTCGATGAAGCCATCGGTGGTGGCGTAGGAACCGGCGGCGCGGAACAACAATTTATCACTGCCCAGGGGTCCGCCGACGCCGCCTTCGACGAGAACGCTGTCGCCGTTGCCGTAGCCGACGTCGATGTTGCCGGTCAAGCTGTCGCTCGGTCGCCTTGTGATGACGTTGAACACGCCGCCGATGGCGTTCTTGCCATAAAGTGCGCCTTGCGGCCCTTTCAGCACTTCCACCCGCTCCAGATCGAAGTAGCGGGCGGTGAAAAATTCGGTATCGGCCAGCGGCACGCCGTCGATTACGTAGGCGACCGAGGGAGCTTGCAGGCGGTCGGTGGAGACGCCGCGCACGGAAATGAGGTTGGTGCCGGGGTCCTGGTCGTTGATCATATAAACGCCGGGGGTGAGCGCGATCAGATCGTCAATGGTGCGCGCCTCGCGCTCGCGTAAACTTTGCGCGGCGAAGGTGGTGATGGTGTCGGGTACGAGGCGTACGTCCTCGGCCCGGCCGCGCGCGGTGACCAGAATTTCTTCCGAAAGCTCGACGGCAAGGCTGGCGCTTGGCAGCATCGAGAGGAGAGCGACGGCGAAAAGGGACGTTTCCTTGTCAGTCATTGTTATAGACTCCGGTATTTATGATCGACCACGCGTCTTACCCGCATTGGCACCGGAAGAATTGAAGTTGGATGGGATGTCGATCGTGTCATCGCGTCCGCCTCCCTTCGCTGGTGCTAACCAGATCAGGTTCAGTGGGTGTAATCTCAGTCCCGCCGGCAACAAAAGGCGGGACACCCCAGTGGAACGGGGCGATTGGTCGCAGATCGCAGGCGAGGTGTCAAGGTGGGGATTACTTAAATTTACCCTTCAGTGCGGCGCACGGATCGCCGCGCGGCGCGCCGGCGGTGAACCACACGGCGGTAAAGGGCAGGGTTGGGCTGTCAAAGTCGGCGGCGTAAGCCTGCGGGTCGTCCTGTCCCGGCTTGACTTCCGCCATCGCCAGCGAGAACACGGCGCCAGGGATGCCTAGTCGCGTCAGTTGCGCCGGCGCCGCCGACGTTAAGCGGACATGTTCGCTGCCGGCGATCAGCACCGCACCATCGGCGTCCGCCGCGCCATCCGCCAGGGCGCGAGCCAGCGCGGCGTCGCGGGCATACTGAATTTCCACGAACGGAGAGAGCAAGCGCTCGGGCAGATGGCCGCAATGGCCGGCGATGATGGCGGGGGCGAGGCGCTGCATATCGGCATCGTCCAGGGCCTCGGGCAGGGCCAACCGCTGGCGTTCTTCAGAGGGCAGCGCCGCCCAGCCATCGCGGTGCATGGCCGGCAGCCGCGTGCGGTCGAGATTGCCGGCCCGGATCGGCCAGCCGAATCGCGCTGCCGCCTCAAAAACCGGCTGATAAAGCGACCACGCGGGCCAGCCGGATTCGTTCCATTTCAAGAACAAGTCCAAACCATCGGCGCTGCGCCGCGGTTCTTTGAAAAACAGCTCCAGGCCGGGGGCCTGGTCGGCGGCGATCATTTCGGCAACCAGCGCCGGCCGGCGGTTGGTCGTGGCCAGCGCCGTGACCGCCCAGGCCTCGATCTCATGGTGGCGCGGGTTGTCGTGGGCTTCGCCCAAAAGCACGAAGCGGGCCTTGGCCATGCGGCGGGCGAGCTCATCCGGCGTGACGAAGCGTTGCTCCGCGACAAGCCAGATGCGCTCGGTCAGGGGATGGGACGAGGCGGCTGACGGGGGCGGCGGTGACGATGTGCAGCCGGCCAGGAACAACAGCGCCGCCCACACCAGCCTACGCACGGCGAGCGGCGTCCATCTTCTGCGTCAGCACTTCATAGGCGTGCTGCAATTCATGGAATTTATCCGCCGCCGTCGCGTCGCCGCGGTTGGCGTCGGGGTGATAACGCTTGGCCAACTGACGGTAGCGCGACTTGATTTCCGCCACGGTGGCGGTGGTTTCCAGATCGAGGATGGCGTAGGCGCGGCGCTCTTCCCGGCTTAACGTCGGCGCGGCGTAGGCATAGGCGCTGGTGGCGGCGTAGTCCGCCGCCGCTTCCTCCGCCTCGCGGCGCATATCCTCATACGACATGCCGGCGAAATAATCCCAGGAGCGGTTGTATTCTGCGGCATGCTCGCGGCAGAACCACCATTTGTCGTCCGATTGGCGCGCCTTGGGCGCGGGATGGATGCCGGGCGCAGTGCAGCCCTCACGGTCGCATAGGCGCTGCGTCTTGGGCCGCGTCTCCGACCCATAGCCGCCCCAACGCGGAAATCCCCAGCTTCTCGACTTCGGCATGACGTGACGTGCACTAAAAAAACAGAACCACAAGCCGCCTATAATATGGTACCGGCGCGGTGAATGCGCCATGAAAAAAGCCCCGGACGTGGCCGGGACTTTTGTCGTCTATAAAATGATGGTTAAGCGACCTTGGGCGCGGCCTTGAGCACTGCGGCGTCGACGTGGGTCTCGAACTGGGCGAAATTGTCGATGAAGAGCTTGACCAGTTCGCACGCCTTCTTGTCGTAAGCCGCGGCGTCGACCCAGGTATCCCGCGGGTTCAACACCTTGGCCGGCACGCCGGGACAAATGGTGGGCACTGAAAAGCCGAAATGGGGATCAGTGCGCATCTCGACCTTGTTCAAGTCTCCCGACAGCGCGGCATTGAGAAGCGCCCGGGTGTGGGCGATGGGCATGCGATGGCCGATGCCGTAGACGCCGCCCGTCCAGCCGGTGTTGACCAGCCAGCAGTTGACGTTGTGGGCGGCGATCTTGTCGCGCAGCAGGCGGCCGTAGACGGAAGGGTGGCGCGGCATGAAGGGCGCGCCAAAGCAGGTGGAGAAGGTCGCCTGCGGTTCTTTTCCTAAGCCCTTTTCGGTGCCCGCCACCTTGGCGGTGTAGCCGGACAGGAAGTGGTACATCGCCTGTTCGGGGCTGAGCTTGGCGATGGGCGGCAGCACGCCGAAGGCGTCCGCCGTCAGCATGATGATGTTCTTGGGCGGCGCGCCGATGCCGCTGTCCGAAGTGTTGGGGATGAAATGGATGGGGTAGGCGCCGCGGGTATTTTCGGTATAGCGGCCGTCATCGAGATCGAGGGCGCGGCTCGCCTCATCAATCACCACGTTTTCCAGCACGGTGCCGAATCGCCGGGTGGTGGCGTAAATCTCCGGCTCGGCCTCAGCCGACAGGCGGATCATCTTGGCGTAGCAGCCGCCTTCGAAGTTAAACACCGCGTCATCGCTCCAGCCGTGCTCGTCGTCGCCGATGAGGGTGCGGCTGGAATCGGCGGAGAGCGTGGTCTTGCCGGTGCCGGAGAGGCCGAAGAACACCGCCGTGTCGCCAGCGGGCCCGATGTTGGCCGAGCAATGCATGGGCATGACGCCCTTGGCCGGCAGGATGTAATTGAGCATGGTGAAGACCGACTTCTTGATCTCGCCGGCGTACGAGGTGCCGGCGATGAGCACGATCTTTTGCCCGAAGTTGACCGCGATCACGGTCTCCGAGCGGGTGCCGTCCAGCGCCGGATCGGCGCAAAAGTTGGGGGCGTGGAGGATGGTGTATTCGGGGTCAAAATCCTTCAGATACTGCCCGTCAGGACGGATCAGGAGGTTGCGGATGAACAGGCTGTGCCAGGGGCTTTCGGTGATCACCCGGACCGGCAGGCGGTAGGTCGGCTCGGCGCCGCCCCACAGATCCTGGACATAGACCTCACGGCCCTGGAAATAGGCCAATATCTTGGCATGGAGGCCGTCGAAATGGGCCTCGCTCATGGGCCGGTTGACCTGGCCCCACCAGATGTCATCCGCGCTCGATGGCTCCTTGACGATGAACTTGTCGTTGGCCGAGCGCCCGGTATGCTGACCGGTGCGCACCACCAGCGCCCCGCCGTCGGCCATCAGGCCGTCGCCGCGCCGGATGGCGGCTTCATAAAGGGCCTCAGCCCCCAGGTTCCAATAAGCCGCCGCGACGTTTTTCAGGCCCTGTTTGTCAATCCCGACGCTGCTGATATAGGGGCCGATATGTTGCACTGCACTGATCCTTGTGTTCTTGATTTGATACGTTAATCGCCCGCCACAGGGTGGCGATGGCCGTTCTTATTGTTTGTCTGGCCGGGGTATCACTAAAATTTCGAGGGCAATTTGTCTACTGGCTTTGCGGCCGCCTGTTGATCCAAGAGCAATAATTAACCACTGGACGCCGCGTATAACCTGGTTTCTTGCCCATCCCCCGCCCGCACTGTTAAGCCGCCAAGGCTAGCCGCCCCGGAAAGGAGGGGGCAAGTTCCCCCCGAGTCGACCTCCCGGAGGGATTTGCGCCTGGCCGATCCGCGCCTATAGTAATCGCCACGGGTTCTGACAGGAGAAAAGGCGTAACCCCATGCCCACCATTGCCCTTGTGGATGACGACCAGAACATTTTGACCTCGGTGACCATGGCGCTGGAGAGCGAGGGGTTCACGGTGGAAAAATACACCGACGGCGCCAGCGCCCTTGCCGCCTTGTCGAAAAAACCCGTCGATCTTGGGGTGTTCGATATCAAGATGCCGCGCATGGACGGCATGGAGCTGCTGCGCCGCTTGCGCCAGGATCAGGGGTTCCCGGTGATCTTCCTGACCTCCAAGGATGACGAGATCGACGAGGTCTTGGGTCTTAAGATGGGGGCCGACGACTACATCACCAAGCCGTTCTCCCAGCGCCTCCTCATCGAACGGGTGCGGGCGGTGCTGCGCCGCGCCGACGCCAACCGGCAGCCCCCCGGCACAGCCAACGCGAGCGAGGTAATGACTCGCGGCCGGCTGCGGCTCGACTCGGTGCGTCATTTATGCGAATGGGACGGCAAGCCGATCAACCTGACGGTGACCGAGTTTCTCATCCTGCAGGCGCTGGCGCAGCGCCCCGGGCACGTTAAAAGCCGCGAGCAGTTGATGGACATGGCCTACTCGGACGACGTTTATGTGGACGATCGCACCATCGACAGCCACATCAAGCGCCTGCGCAAGAAGTTTCGCGTCGTCGACGACGATTTCAACGGCATCGAAACCCTTTATGGCGTCGGCTACCGCTTTCGCGAGAACTGATGCCAGTCGGCCGCAACCGTTTCCTGCTGCTCAGGAGAAAACGCCGGCGTCACCGGCGCTTCTCCAAGCTGACGCGCCGCATTCTGGCGATCAACGTCATTGCCCTGGCCATCCTGGTGGGCGGCGTTCTCTACCTCGACCAGTTCCGCAAAGGGTTGATCGAATCCCGGGTGGCGGAATTGACGGTAGAGGGCGAAATCATCGCTGGCGCCTTGGCCGAGGCGGCCAGCATCGGACCGGAAGCGGTGCAGGTGGAAGTCGATCCGGCCAAGCAGATACTTGCCCGCTTGGTGGTGCCGGCGGAGATCCGCGCCCGATTGTTTGATCTTGACGGCGACCTGCTTGTCGATAGCCGCGATCTAGCGGTGGGCAATCTCATCGTAGTCAAGAAGATCACGCCCGCCGGCAGCCTGGAAACCTTTCTCAAAGCCGCCGCCGCCACGTTTCATGATGCCGTCGATGCGCTGGCGTCAAAAGAAAAATTGCAACCCTATACCGAGGATCTCGATCAGACCTCCGCCGACTATCCGGAAGTTCTGGCGGCGCTGGAGGGCGAGACGACGACCTTGCTCAGGGCCACCGAGAACGCCAGCGCCATGGTCACCGTGGCGGTGCCGGTGCAGCGCCTGCACCGGGTGTTGGGCGTTCTCCTCTTGTCCAAGGATACGGCCGATATTGACCGCCTGGTGCGCCGCGAGCGGGTGTCGATCTTGAAGATTTTCGGCGTCGCTTTGAGCGTGACGCTGCTCTTATCTTTGTTTCTTGCCCGCACCGTGGCGCGGCCGATCACGCTTCTTGCCGAGGCCGCCGACCGGGTGCGTCCCGGACTGGGCCGGCAGGTGCGGATTCCCGAATTTCGCCGGCGCAAGGATGAGATCGGCGACTTATCACGCTCACTAAAGGAGATGACGCAGGCGCTGTTTGATCAGATCGACGCTGTGGAATCATTTGCCGCCGACGTCAGTCACGAATTGAAAAACCCCATCACGTCCATCCGGAGCGCCATCGAAACCTTAAGCCGGACCACTGATCCGGCCAAGCAGCGCCAGCTCATCGCCATCGTCGAAGCGGACGTGGCGCGGCTCAATCGTCTGGTCACCGAAATCTCAGCAGCCAGCCGCCTGGAAGCGCAGATGTCACGGGCGCAGATGGTGGCGGTGGATTTAGGCAAGCTGGCGGCCAACCTTGCCGAGGCCTACGCCGCCACCGCCAAGCGCGGCGCGCCGGAGATCAAGATCGACCTGCCGGCCTTCGCCGACCGGCAGCCCTTGCTGGTCAACGGCCTCCACGGTCCCTTGGGACAGGTGTTGCGCAATCTGATCGATAACGCCATTTCCTTCACGCCGCCCGGCAAGCCGGTCACCCTCCGCCTGCGCCGGCTCGACAGCGCCGTCGAACTGGCGGTGGAAGACGACGGGCCGGGGGTGCCGCCCGACAAGCTGGAGGAGATCTTCAAACGCTTCTACTCCGAACGCCCGGCGGGCGAGGCGTTCGGCCAGCATTCCGGCCTCGGCCTGCATATTTCCAAGCGCATCATCGAGGCGCATGATGGCGAGATCTTTGCCGAAAACCGCCACGATGGGGCGGGCAACGTGGTCGGCGCCCGTTTCGTGGTGCGCCTGCCGCTGGCCTGAAAGGTGCTGTCATGACAATGCTTTACCATGCCAGTTGCGTGCAGCTTGAAGGCGGCGCCGTGCTCTTGGCCGGACCTTCGGGGGCCGGCAAATCCGATCTCGCGTTGCGGCTCATTCATGAGGGCGGGCGGCTGGTGGGGGATGATTACGTGCACCTGGAGTTGGTTGGAGGCCGTCTGATGGCCAGCGCGCCGGCGGCGATTCGCGGCAAGATCGAGGTGCGCGGCGTGGGGATCATCGATGCGCCCAGCGTCGAGCGGGCCGAGGTGCGCTGCCTGATTTCCCTGGCGCCCGCACGAGATGCGGTGGAGCGCCTGCCCGAGCCGGCGCGGCTTGAGTTGGCGGGGGTTGCCTTGCCGGTCTTCACCCTCTATCCCTTTGAGCCCTCGGCTGCCGCCAAAGTTGCGGCGGCGCTGGCGCTCTGCGACAATCCGGGTCGCACTTGACAGTGATGGACGGTATGGACGCAGCACGAAAATCACAGAAAAAACCGCGGGGTGGTCCTCCTCCCGCGGCGCCTGTTAGAACCCACGTGGTGCTGGTCACCGGGCTCTCTGGGGCCGGCAAGTCGACGGTGCTGCGCGCCTTCGAGGACATGGGTTATGAGGCGGTGGACAACCTGCCGCTGGCGCTGCTGCCCAATCTGGTGGGAATTGCCGACGATAACCCCGAACATGTGCCGGCGCACGCCGTCGCGGTGGGCATCGACACCCGCACGAGAGCCTTTCGCCCCGATCGCTTCGACGCCGAATTGGCGCGCTTGCGCAAGCGGCGCGATCTTAACCTGACCCTGGTTTTTCTCGACTGTTCCAGCGACGTGCTGGCGCGCCGCTTCACCGAAACCCGCCGCCGCCATCCGCTGGCGGTGGATCGGCCGGTGATCGACGGCATCGCCCGCGAGCGCACCGCCATGGAAACGGTGCGGGCGCATGCCGATTATGTCTTCGATTCCACCGATCTGACCGCCCGTGATTTGAAACGCATCGTAGCGCGCACCTTCGCTGCCCCCGAGGACGGCCGTATGACGGTCTCCGTTTCCTCCTTCGCCTTTCCGCAAGGCTTGCCGCGCGATGCGGATCTGGTGTTCGATGTGCGGTTTCTCAAAAATCCGCATTATGTTGCGCATTTGAGCCCGCTGACCGGCAAGAACGCCGAGGTTGCCCTCTATATCGAGGCCGATCCCGCCTATCATCTCTTCCTCCAGAAGTTGGAAGATCTTCTTACCTCGTTGTTGCCCCTCTATCAGCGGGAGGGTAAAGCTTATCTGACAATCGCCTTCGGTTGCACCGGGGGACGGCATCGCTCGGTAATGGTGGCCGAGCGGATAGGAGAATTGTTGCGCGCCCAGGGAATGCGGGTCAATGTCCTGCATCGCGAACTCGACAGATTGCGCGAGCCTGGACGCGTCGCACCGGGAGATAATTTATGATCGGTACGGCTATGATCGGTATGGTATTGGTTACGCACGGCCGGCTGGCTGAAGAGTTCGTGTCGGCGATCGAGCATGTGGTGGGACCGCAAAAGGCGGTGCGCGCCATTTGCATCGGACCCGACGATGATATGGAGAAGCGCCGCAAGGATATTCTGGAAGCGGTCAAGGCGGTCAATCAGGGCAAAGGCGTCATCTTGCTCACCGACATGTTCGGCGGCACGCCATCCAATCTGGCGATCTCGGTGATGGAAAAAGATAAAATCGAAGTCATCGCCGGCATCAATCTGCCGATGCTGGTCAAGCTCGCCAGCGTACGCGGCGCCATGAAACTGCATGACGCGGTGCTGGCGGCGCAGGATGCCGGCGTCAAATACATCAATGTCGCTTCTCAGGTACTGACGGGAAGCAAGAAGTGACGATGGTGATGGATGCGAGTAAGCTGCCCGTGGAACGGGCGCTGACCATCAAGAACAAGCGCGGCCTGCACGCCCGCGCCTCGGCCAAATTCGTCACCACGGCTAATCGTTTTCAGGCGGACATCAAGGTCGCCAAGGATGGCATGGAGGTATGCGGCACCTCGATCATGGGCCTGATGATGCTGGCGGCGGCGCCGGGCGACGTCATCGTGGTGCGCGCCGATGGCGCGCAAGCCGCCGCGGCGATGCAGGCGCTGGAAGAGTTGGTCGCCGATAAGTTCGGCGAGGATTGAGGATCGCGATGCGCGCGAAGGAACGGCGGTTCAAGGGCGTCGGCGTTTCGCCCGGCATCGCCGTCGGCACGGCTTATGTCGCTGATCGCGGCGCATTGCGCGCGCCGGAGTATCGCATCGACAAAAGCGAAGTTGCAGCGGAGGAAGCGCGCTTTACCGCCGCCGTTGCCGCCGCGCGCGAGCAGTTGCAGGCGTTGCAGGCCAAGGCCAGTTCTTTACGCGGCGCCGCCGCCGAGGAGTTCGGCTATCTTCTAGACGCGCACCTCCACATGCTGGCGGGATCGCGGCTGGTGCGCAGCGTCAACGCCATCATCGCCAAGGAACTGGTGAACTGCGAAGCGGCGGTGGCGCGCAGCGTCGAGCAGATCGAGGGTGATTTTCGCGCCCTCGACGATCCCTACATGGCGGCGCGCCTGCAGGATGTGCGCGAGGTCGGCATGCGCCTCTTGCGCACCTTGATGAGCCGGCCGGTGGCAGGCTTTGAACATGTGCCCGAAGGCTCCATCATCGTCGCCGACGAAATCACGCCCGCCGATACCGCGCTGATGGACAAGGGCCGGATCGAAGGCTTTGTCACCGCGACGGGCGGCGCCGAGGGTCATACCGCCATCATGGCGCGCAGCCTCGGGCTGCCCGCAGTGCTGGGGCTCGCCGGCATCGCCAACGAGATCCACGCCGGGGCGCGTCTGGTGGTGGATGGCGGCGAGGGCGTGGTCATCGTCAATCCCAGCGCCGCCACGCTGCGCGTCTATGAGGCGCGCCGCGCCGCGGCGGCGGCGGATCGGGCGAAGCTGGCGGCGCTCACCCATCTGCCGGCCACCACCCTCGACGGCGAGGAGATTCGTCTACACATCAACATGGAGCTGCCCCAGGAGCTGGCGGCGGCGGCCCGCGTCGGGGCCAGCGGCGTCGGGTTGTTGCGCAGCGAGTTCATGTTCATGAACCGGCCCGACCTGCCGGATGAGGAGGAGCAGTACGAAATCCTGCGCACCCTGGTCGCCGGCATGGCCGGCCGGCCGCTCACCGTGCGCACGCTCGATGTCGGCGGCGACAAGCTGGCCGACGCCTTGAACGCGTCCTCCGGCGACGGCGGCAATCCGGCGCTGGGATTGCGCGCCATCCGCTATGCCTTGAAGAATCGCCAAGTGCTGGAGGCGCAGCTTGCGGCCATGCTGCGCGCCGCCGCGCACGGTCCGTTGCGCATCCTGTTGCCGATGATCAGCACCGTCGATGAGGTGAGCGAAGTGCGCGCCGTGATGGCCGATCTGGCGCCGCGCCTGCGGCGGCGCGGCGCCGACCTGCCCGAGGTGCTGCCGCCGGTGGGCGTGATGATCGAGGTGCCGGCGGCGGCGCTGGCCGCCGATAGCCTGGCCAGGGTCGCCGATTTCTTCTCCATCGGCACCAATGACCTGACCATGTATACCCTGGCCATCGACCGCGGCAATGAGCAGGTGGCGCACCTCTACGACCCGATGAACCCGGCGGTGCTGCGGCTGGTGCAATTCACCACCGAGGCGGCGCGCCGGGCCGGCATTCCGGTCAATATCTGCGGCGAGATGGCCGGCGACGAGCGCTTTACCGGCCTCCTTGTCGGGCTGGGCTTGCGCGAAATGTCGATGTCGCCCTTAGCCCTGCCGCGGGTCAAGCGGCGCTTGCGCAACCTGGAGGCGGCGGCGGCGCGCGCCCTGGCCGAGGCCGTCATGACCACCGTCGACCGCAGCCGCATCGCCCGCCTGGTGGAGACCTTCAACGACGCGGTCGGCCAGCGGATTTTCGCCGCCGGCCAGGACAAGCGACGGTCCCGGACGCAACATATACACATATAAAGATTTCTTTATACTTGTCTCCCTATGATCCGCTGCGATATAACCGCCGCAGAGCCGCTGCCCTGCGGCATGGCTGCATTTTTTTTCGAAGGAGACCGCCCTTGACCACCGATTATAAGGTTGCCGACATCAAGCTCGCCGAGTGGGGGCGCAAGGAGATTGCCATCGCCGAGACCGAAATGCCGGGGCTGATGGCGCTCAGGGCGGAGTTTGCCGGCAAGCAGCCCTTGAAGGGGGCGCGCATCGCCGGCTGCCTGCATATGACCATTCAGACCGCGGTGCTGATCGAGACGCTCCTGGCGTTGGGGGCCGAGGTGCGCTGGTCGTCATGCAACATCTTCTCCACCCAGGATCACGCGGCCGCCGCCGTCGCCGCCCGCGGCGTGCCGGTTTTCGCCTGGAAGGGCGAGACGGAGGAGGAATTCGACTGGTGCATCCATCAGACCATCAAGGGCCCCAACGGCTGGGTTCCCAACATGATCCTCGATGACGGCGGCGATCTGACCATCATGATGCACAAGGACTATCCTGAGCTGATGGACGGCGTGCGCGGTCTGTCGGAGGAAACCACCACCGGCGTGCTGCGGCTTTACCAGATGCAGAAGAACGGCACGCTCAAGGTGCCGGCGATCAACGTCAACGACTCGGTCACCAAGTCGAAATTCGATAATCTTTATGGCTGCCGGGAAAGCCTGGTCGACGGCATCAAGCGCGCCACCGACGTCATGCTGGCCGGCAAGGTGGCGGTGGTGTGCGGCTATGGCGACGTCGGCAAGGGCTCGGCGGCGTCGCTGCGCAACCAGGGGGCGCGGGTCAAGATCACCGAGATCGACCCCATCTGCGCCCTGCAGGCGGCGATGGAAGGCTATGAAGTGACCACCATGGACGACGCTGCGGCGGAAGGCGATATCTTCGTCACCGCCACCGGCAACGTCGATGTCATCACCTTGGACCACATGCGGCAGATGAAGGACCGCGCCATCGTCTGCAACATCGGCCACTTTGATTCCGAAATTCAGATCGCGACCTTGAAGAACTATACTTGGGAAGAGGTCAAGCCGCAGGTCGACGAGGTGGTGTTTCCCGACGGCAAGCGCCTGATCGTGCTCGCTAAGGGGCGGCTGGTCAATTTGGGCTGCGCCACCGGTCATCCTAGCTTTGTGATGAGCGCCTCGTTCAGCAATCAGGTGCTGGCGCAGATCGAACTGTGGCACAACTACGCCAACTATGACAAAAAGGTCTACGTGCTGCCCAAGCACCTGGACGAGAAAGTGGCGTCGCTGCATCTGGTGCGGCTGGGCGCCAAGCTGACCAAGCTTTCGGATAAGCAGGCCGAGTACCTGGGGTTGAGCCGCAACGGTCCCTTCAAGTCCGATCACTATCGGTACTGATCCTAAATCACATTTCTTGACGCTTGTCAGGGGATGGAGCGCCGCATTACTCTTGGTCTCCATTTGGGGAGAGAGATGGTCGGCAGCAGGGCATCGTGGGCGGCGCTAGGGGCTGCCGTTGGCGTCGCCAAGGACGCCCTGGCGGCGCCGCAGACGGCGGCGCATCCCGCCGCCTTCGCCGTTGGCGGTGCGCTCCTCGTCGCCGCCTTGGCGGCGCTCCTGTGGGCCTATGTCGCCGGCCGTGTCCTGTGGCGGCGTCGGCGCTCATCGCGCCGCGCAATCGAGGAGGCGCGCTCGCTGTTGCGCCAGGCGCCGCTGGGCTACATCGCTTGGCTGAAGGACGGCGCTATGTTGGTCAGCCCCTGGCTCATCGAACGCCTGGGGCTGCCCCGGCCGGCCGCAACCTTCGCCGATTTTTTCGATGCCGCCGGCGCCGCCGGATTTCCCCCGGCGGCGTACGCCAGGCTGGAGGAAATGGCGGCGGCGGTGCGCGGCGTCGAGACGCTGCCGCCCACCGCCGAGATCGGCGCGGCGCGATGCCGTTTTCTGGTCTCGGCGAGCCGTTTTTCCAGCGGCCGCGCCACGCTTGGCGTGCTGTGGTTTCAAGACATCACCGATCAGCATCAAGCAATCGCCGCCCGCGACCGCGACATCGGCGGCCTAAAAGCTCGCGCCGCCGTCTTTGAGGAAACGCTGAACGCCCTTGACATGCCGGTATGGATGCGCGATCGCGAACTGCGTCTACGCTGGGTCAACGATGCCTATGCCCGGGCGGTGGAGGCGGCCAGCGGCAACGACGCCGTCGCGAGCGGCGCCGAGCTCATCGCCAACGCGCTGACCGGCACCGGGCGCGAGGATGCGGCGCGCGCCCTGGCTGACGGCAAGCCGGTTGAGACCCATCATTATGTGGTGATTGACGGACAACGCCGCGCCTTGCGGGTGACGGATATACCGCGCGCCGACATCGACGGCGCCATCGTGATCGGCTATGCGCGGGATGTCACCACGCAAGAGGAGCTGGCCGCCGACATCGCCCGTCATACCGAGTCCCATTCGGAGACCTTGAACAAGCTGTCGACGGCGGTGGCGATCTTCGCCGCCGATAAAACCCTGGAATTCTACAATGACGCCTTCGTCCGGTTGTGGCAGTTGCCGGAAGAATGGCTTTCCTCTCATCCCCACCATGGCGAACTTCTGGAAGCCATGCGCGAGCACCGGCGCTTGCCCGAGCAGGCGGATTTTCCCGCCTGGAAGCGCTTGCAGTTGGCCCGCTACACCGATCTCATCGAGCCGGTGGAGGAGATGTGGCATCTGCCCAACGCCTCCACCTTGCGCGTAGTGACCCAGCCGCACCCGTTGGGCGGGCTGCTGATTTTCTACGAGGACGTCACCGATCGCCTGGCGCTGGAGCGTTCCTACAACACCCTCATCGCCGTGCAGCGCGCGACGCTGAACAATCTGCATGAAGGGGTGGCGGTGTTCGGCAGCGACGGCGGCCTGAAATTGTCGAACCCGGCGTTCGCCGACATCTGGCGTCTGGATGGGGCGGCGCTCGATCAGGTCATGCACTTGTCTGATATCGTCGGCCGCGCTCAATCGCTGTTCGGCCGGCCGGAGGAGTACGAGAAATTCCGCACCCTGGTGTTTGCCGATGAAGTGGAGCGGGTGGTCAGAAGCGAACGCCTGGCGCGCGCCGACGGCACCGTCATCGACGGCTCGGCGGTGCCGCTTCCCGATGGCGCGACGCTGGTCACGTTCCTCGATGTCACTGACAGCTTGCGCATCGAGCGGGCGCTGCGCGAGCGCAACGAGGCGTTGGAGACCGCCGACCGTCTGAAGACTGAATTTGTCGCCCACATGTCCTATGAACTGCGCACGCCGTTGAACAACGTCATCGGCTTTGCCGAACTCCTCGACAAGGAATATTACGGCCCCTTGAACGCGCAGCAGCACACCTACACCCACAACATCATCGAATCATCCAACCAGTTGATGGTGCTGATCAACGATATTCTCGATCTGGCGGTGATCGAGGCCGGCGGCATGCAGCTGGAGCTGGGCAGCGTCGATGTGGCGCGCGCCATCGCCAATGTCGCCGCCATGGTCCGCGGGGAGATCCGCAATCGCGGCTTGCGGCTGGAAATTGCCGTGCCGGACGGCATCGGCATCATCGAGGCCGATGAAAAGCGCATCCGTCAGGTGCTCTATAATCTGTTGTCGAACGCCATGAAGTTCACGCCGACCACCGGCCGCATCAGCTTCGGCGCCGCCGGCGATGATGACGCGGTGCGCATCTTTGTCGCCGATACCGGCATCGGCATTGACAAGGACGAACAGGCGCTGGTCTTCGACCGCTTCCAGCGCGGCCGCGCCGCCCCACAAGGCAAGGGCGCGGGTCTCGGCCTGTCGCTGGTCAGAAGCTTCGTCGATCTGCATGGCGGCACGGTGTCGCTCGCCTCCGAGCCGGACAAGGGCCCCCGGGTCGAGGTCACGTTGCCGCGCCGGCAGGCGCGAAGCGGCGCTGCGGCTGCGGCAGAAAGCCGTCCCGCCGCAGGTTTCTAGGTTTTAGCGAGGAATGATGATCTGGACCGTGGTGCTTCCTGACCTCGCTGCTACCGTTCGCTTGGCAAGGGCGTTGGCGCCGCTGGCCCGGGCGCGGGATGTCATTGCGCTGATGGGCGATCTGGGCAGCGGCAAGACGGCCTTCGCCCGCGCCTTCATCAATGCGCGATTGGGTCCCACCGAAGCGCCAAGCCCGACCTTCAATCTGGTGCTGACCTATGAGCCTGAGGACGAGACCGCGCCCACCATCTGGCATTTCGATCTTTATCGCCTGGAGGAGCCGGAAGAAGCGTTGGAGCTGGGGCTGGAGGACGCCTTTGCCGAAGGGCTCAGCCTGATCGAGTGGCCGGAACGCTTGCGCGGCCTGTTGCCGGCGCGGGCGTTACGCCTTACCTTCAGTCACGCCGAGCCGGGCCGCCGCGTCGCCATTGCCGCCGCGGGCGATTGGGCCGACCGCTTGGCGCCGCTCGCCAAGACCGAACTATGGACATGAAGTCGGATATCCACATGACTCCCCGCGCCGCGTTGGAAGAGGCGTTTGTTACCGCCCATGGCTGGGGCCAGGCGTCGCGCGTCCTGCTCGCCGGCGACGCCTCGTTCCGCAAGTATAAGCGGCTGGCGGACGGCGCGCGCCGCGCCGTGCTGATGGACGCCGCGCCGCCGCGCGAAGACGTGCGGCCCTTCGTGGCGATCACCCGGGCGCTCACCGACGCCGGATTTTCCGCGCCGCGTCTTCTCGCCGCCGATTTGGATCACGGCTTTTTGCTGCTGGAAGACTTGGGCGATGACCGCTACGGCCGGGTGGCGGCCGCCGATCCGGCGCTGGAGACGCCGCTTTATGAGGCGGCGGTGGATGCGCTGGTCGCGCTTCATCGCTGGTCCCTATCGCCGCGCCTTGACGTCGCGCCGGGAGTGTCCTATGCGCTGCCCGCCTATGACGAAGAGCTTTATTTGCGTGAAGCGTTTCTCTTTACCGACTGGTATCTGCCGACGCTCTTCGGCGGTCCGCTGCCGGCTTCCGAGCGGCGCGCTTTCGCCGATTTGTGGCGCGCGGCGTTAGCGCCGCTCTATGCCGCCGAGCCGGTGCTGACGTTACGCGATTATCACGCCGACAATCTGATGTGGTTGCCCGCGCGCGCCGGCGTGGCGCGGGTCGGCCTTCTCGATTATCAGGACGCGGTGATCGGCCACCTCGCCTATGATCTGGTGTCGCTCCTGGAAGACGCGCGGCGCGATGTGTCGCCGCAGCTCGCTGAAGCGATGATGAAGCGCTATATCGCCGCCAGCGGCGTTGAGGAAGCGTCCTTCCGTCGCGCTTATGCGGTGCTCGGCGCGCAGCGCAACGCCAAGATCATCGGCATCTTCACCAGACTTTACGCCCGCGACGGCAAGGCCATCTATCTTGATCTCATCCCCCGTGTCTGGGGCTTATTGGAGCGCGATCTTGAGCATCCGGCATTGCGCGCGCTGCAAAAATGGATTGACGACAAAGCGCCGCCGGCCATGCGTCGCGCTGCGCCCAAAGCGGATGACATTCGCCGGCTGCCGAAGCGCGCCATGGTCCTGGCGGCGGGCCTGGGCTTACGCATGCGGCCGCTGACCGAGCATTGCCCAAAGCCGCTCATTGAAGTGGCCGGCGAGACCATGCTTGATCGCGCGCTCGATCATTTGGCTGCTGCCGGCGTTGATGGCGCGGTGGTCAACGTGCACCATCTGGCCGACATGACACGCCGCCATCTGGCGCGCCGCTGCGATCGCTTGCCCGAGATCGTGATTTGCGATGAAACGGCGCAACTCCTTGATTCCGGCGGTGGCGTGGCCAATGCTCTACCCTATCTCGGTGCATTGCCGTTTTTTGTCTTGAACGGCGACATGGTGTGGTGCGACGGCGGCGCGTCGACGCTGGTGCGCCTCAGTTCCGCCTTCGATCCGGCGCGCATGGACGCGCTGTTGCTGGTGATGCCGACGGCGGACGCCATCGGCTATGAGGGCGCCGGCGATTTTTTCCTGGAAAGCGATGGCCGTTTGACGCGGCGCGGCGGGCAAAAGACCGCGCCTTATGTTTTCACCGGGATACAAATTCTTCATCCGAAGCTGTTCGACGACTGCCGCGTCGAACCGTTTTCCTTAAATCGCATCTTTGACCAGGCGCTGGCGCATGGCCGTCTTTACGGCCTCGTTCATGACGGCGTGTGGGCCCATGTCGGCACGCCCGACGCCATCGCCGCGGCGGCGGCCGCCATCGCCGGCAGGTAAGCAATGATCCGCCGCGTCGCGCCCGCCGTCTACTCCATTGCCGCGGGCCTGCCCTTCGTCGACGTGCTGGCGGACGGGCTGCTGGCTCGCTACGGCGATGACACGGCGGCGGCATTGGCCCGCGTCACCGTGCTGGTGCCGACGCGCCGCGCCGCCAAGACGCTCGGCGAGGCGTTTTTGCGCCGCGCCGGCGGACGGGCGACGCTGTTGCCGGCGATGCATCCGATCGGCGATGTGGACGAGGAAGCGTTGTTGATTCTCGGCGCGGCGGCGGGGCTTGATCTCGACCTGCCGCCGGCGGCGCCGCCGTTGTGGCGGCAGGCGCAGTTAAGTGAACTGGTGATTGCCTGGGAGCGACGATTGTGCGGCGCGCCGCCGTCGCCGGCGCAAGCAGCGGCGCTGGCGGCCGAGCTGGCGCGCTTCCTCGATCAGGTGGAGACCGAGGGTCTTGATTTAAAAAAACTGCAACATCTGGCGCCGGAAGATTACGCCGAGCACTGGCAACGCACACTCGACTTCCTGCGCATCATCTCCGAGCACTGGCCGAAGATTCTAAAAAGCGCCGGCTTCATGGCCGCCGCGGCGCGGCGCGATCGGCTGCTGCGTCAGTTGACGACGCTGTGGCGGCAACAGCCGCCGCAAGGTCCGGTCATCGCCGCCGGCTCCACCGGCAGCATTCCATCGACCGCGGCGCTTCTTAAGGTCGTCGCCCGTCTGCCCCAGGGGGCGGTGGTGCTGCCCGGTCTTGATCTTGAGCTAGACCAGACGAGTTGGGCGGCGCTCGGCCCGACCCACCCGCAGGCGACCATGAAGCGCCTTCTTGAGGATATCCAGGCCGCGCGCGAGGAGGTGCGGCCGTGGCTCGCGGAGCCGCCGAGCCCGGCGCGGCAGGCGCGCCGCCGGCTCATCTCGCTGGCGCTTCTCCCGCCGGCTGCCACCGATGCCTGGCGCGATCATAAAATCGATCTTGCGCCGGCGCTGTCCGGCCTTCATCTCGTCGAGGCGGCAAGTCCGCGCGAGGTCGCCGGCGCCATCGCGCTGGCCATCCGCGAGCCGATGGAGGAGCCGGGACGCACCGCCGCGCTCATCACCCAGCACC
>JACFMS010000017.1 GCA_019455285.1 Sphingomonadales bacterium | reverse complement strand
AAGGCGTCCTGAACACGGACAACCGCGCCGCGCACCAGATTTTGCAAAGACAACCGCTCATCGGTCATATTGGTGATCCTATGTGGCGAGGTGGGCGAAGCGTCGCGCCACCTCTTCGTAGATGCCGCGCTTGAAGGGCACGATCTGCGCCGGCAGTTCGGATAGCCGCATCCACCGCCAGCTATGAAATTCCGGGTGGTGGGTTTCCAGGTTGATGTCGGCATCCTCGCCCAGAAAACGCATGGCGTACCATTTCTGCGTCTGTCCACGGTAGCGCCCCCGCCACACCTTGCCCAAAAGTTCCGGCGGCAGATCGTAGGTCAGCCATTCGGGAATATCCTCGATCACCTCGGCGGCGGCCGTACCGATTTCCTCTTGCAATTCGCGAAAGGCGGCGGCGACGGGATCCTCGCCGGGATCGATGCCGCCCTGTGGCATCTGCCAAGCTTCCTGCGTGGTGTCGATGCGTTGACCGACGAACACTTGGCCCAAGGGGTTAAACAGCGCCACGCCGACGCACGGGCGATAAGGCAACAAGTCGATTTCGGCGTCGTTCATGGGTTAGCGAACCGGCTGTCGGCTGGCCACCGCGGTGATTGGCGCCAGATCAAAGCCGCGCTCACTCAGCGTCGCCGCCCATTCGGCCACCAGGCGTATGGTCAGCGGATAGGGACTGCCGATACCGGCCGCCGCGCCATAGGTCTTGGCGACGCTCTCCAAATCCTTAAGTTGCTTGCGGATGTTTTCCTCGGTGTGTTCGCTGTCGAGAAAGCGGTTGTTGAGCACCCGCGGCACCCGCAAGTCGCGGGCCAGCTTGGCGGCGACGCTGTATTGCGACGAGCGGGCGTCCATGAACAACAGCCCGCGCGCCTTGAGGTCTTCCAGCACCGGTGTCATGGCTTCTTCGGAAGCGGTGTAGCGCGAGCCCATGTCGTTGACCAAACCGACATAACCGGCAAAGCGGCTCATCACCCAATGCAGGCGGTCGAGGTTGTCGGCCATCGGCAGCGTGGTCAGCAATGTTTGCGGACCGGGGTCGTTCTTGGGATAATTTTCCGGTTCCATGGGCACCAGCAGCAGCACTTCGTGCCCGGCCTTGCGCGCAGCGTCGACGCGGGCTTGCAGATTGTGGCCATAGGGCGAAAACGCCAGCGAGATTTGCGGCGGCAGGGTGGAGATTGCCGCATCGGTGGCGCGCTTCGACATGCCGAGGCCCGAGATCAACAGTGCAATGCGCGGCCGCGCCGCCGTCTGCTCGAAGGGATGGGCGTAGACTTGCCATGGCTCGCGCGCGCCGTCAATTTTCGGCAAGGGGCCGAACGGGCTTTTCTCCACCAGTCCTTCCGCCGGCGCCGGCGACAACGGCGTCGCGACCACCGGAGCTGGCGCCGGCGGCGGCGCGGATGGCGCTTGCGGGGCGTCGACGGCAGCGGCGGCGCTGCGCGCCGGTAGCGTTGGCTTTGCAGGTGATACAGCTGACGCCAGCTGCGGTTTTTCAGGCAGCGGCGGCGGTGGGCTCAACGCCAGCCACAGCGCGATCCCGGCGAAGACCAGCAGCACCACCAGCCAAGCGATCTGCAATGGGCTCGGCGGCAGCCATTGCCGCTTGCGTTCCGCTTCGCTCGCTTCCTCGAACGCCGACACCGGATCGTTCTACCCCCTTATGATCGGCGCGAGTTATCGCCGCGCGCGCTGACCGGCGATGGCGATGCCGCGCACCAGATTGAGCGCATAGGACAATTGATAATCGTCGGTCGGACCGGTGACTTTCGCCTCCGGCACGGCGCCGTTGTCGTTGGCGGCGCCTTTGTCGCTGACGCCTGCTGGCGGCGTTGCCGGCGCGCCATCAGGATTCTCAAGATGCCCCTTCAGGCTCGCCTCGTTATTCTTCGGGCCGTTCTTGGCTTTCTCGGCGCCGTTGAGATTGAGCTGCTCCACGGTGATGTCCGGGGCGATGCCCTTGGCCTGGATGGAGCGGCCGGACGGCGTGTAATAGCGCGCGGTGGTGAGTCGCAATGCGCCATCCTCGCCCAAGGGGATGATGGTCTGCACCGAGCCCTTGCCGAAGGATTGCGTGCCGACCACCACCGCGCGCTCATGATCCTGCAGCGCGCCGGCGACGATCTCGGAGGCCGAGGCCGAGCCGCCGTTGATCAGCACCACCATGGTCTTGCCATCGGCCAGATCGCCGCGGGTGGAGTTGTAGCGCTGAATATCGCGATTGTCGCGGCCGCGGGTCTGTACGATCTCGCCCTGATCGAGGAAAGCGTCCGATACCGCGATCGCCTGATCGAGAAGGCCGCCCGGATTGTTGCGCAGATCGAGCACATAGCCCTTCAAGTTCTTGCCGCCGGCTTTCTTTAAGTCGGTGATGGCTTTCTTCAGGCCGACATCGGTCTGCTCGTTGAAGGAGGTAATGCGGATATAGCCGATATCGTCTTCCAAGTTCGAGCGCACGGATTTGATCTTGATGACGTCGCGCGTCACGTCGAGATCGAAGGGGGCATCCTTGCCTTCACGCACGATGGTCAGCTTGATCTTGGTATTGACCGGCCCGCGCATCTTTTCCACGGCGTCGCTCAAGGTCATGCCCAAGACCTGCTCGCCGTCGAGATGGGTGATGTAGTCGCCGGCGCGGATGCCGGCCCGCGCCGCCGGCGTGTCGTCGATGGGGGAGACCACGCGCACCACGCCGTTTTCCATGGTCACTTCCAGACCGAGCCCGCCGAACTCGCCCTTGGTCTGCACCTGCATGTTCTTGAAGTCCTCGGCCGACAGGTAGCTGGAGTGGGGATCAAGCGAGGAAAGCATGCCGCGGATCGCCGCCTCGATCATGTCGGAGTCCTTGACCTCCTCCACATAGTCGGAGCGGATGCGCTCGAACACGTCGCCGAACAGGTTGAGCTTGCGATAGGTATCGGAATTGGCGGCCTGCGCGCCACTGTCCGCTGGGCTCAAGGCGACGCCCAAGGCCAGGCCGGCCACCAAGCCCGCCGCCACCATCACGATCGAAACAGCACCTAGGTACTTACGCATCTAACCGCTTACCTTTCCTTTTCTTGCCGCCAGCCAGCGTGACGGGTTCACAGGTTTGCCGTCGCTCCTGAGTTCCACATAAAGCTCTGTGCGTGGAGATGAAGCGCCGACGTCCGATCCACCGCCCATTTGACCGACCGGCTCGCCGGCGACAACCCATTGACCGACCACGGCAAAAACCCGACCCATACCAGCCAACAGCGTATGATACCCTTCGCCATGGGCGATGATCAAGATTTGCCCGTAGTTCCTGAAAGGCCCGGCAAAGGCGATGCGGCCGTCGAAGGGGGCCACCACTTGGGCTTGCGGCCGGGCCTCAATGGTCAGTCCCTTGGCGGCGTTGCCGGCCTCGTCCGGATCGCCAAAGCCGCGGATATAGCGGCCGCGCACCGGCATCGGCATGGTGCCCTCCAGGGCGGCGAAGTCCTGCTTCGGCTGCGGCTTGGTCTTTGCCGGCGGACGGGCGACATCAGGCCGCTTGGCCAGCCGCCGCGCCGCATCCTCGGCCGCCGCCCGCCGCCGCTCCAGTTCGGCCTCAACCCCACGGATGAAGGCTTCCAGGCTCTCCGCCTCCGCCGCATAGCGCGCCAGCCGGGAGCGTTCCTCGGCGGTTTCCTTATCGAGTTGCCGGCGCTCCTCCTCTCGGGCAGCCAAAAGCTGGCCCATGTTGGATCGCTCACGCTCCAACTCCTCCAGGCTTTTCTGCAGCGCCGCCTGCTCGCTGGCGAGCTCGCTTTTCAGTTGCTGCAACAGGCGCAGATCCTGTTTCAGGGCGTCGGCGTCGGTTTTCAGCGCCGGCACCACGGTCGATAACAGGCGGGCGCTGCGCGCCGTGGTAACCGCCTCGTTGGGACGCACCAGCACCAGGGCCGGCGGCTGGCGCGACAGGCGCTGCAATGCCGCCAAGGTCAGCGCGATGTCATCCCGCCGCGCCGCCAAAGCCGCCTCCTGCTGCACCACTTTGCCGTCGAGCTCGACCACTTTGTCCTCAAGCGCGGTGGTGCGCTCCTCGGTTTCCTGGATCTGGTTGGCGGTGCGCACCAGGCGGGCGCGCAAGTCGGAAAGTTCGGCGCCGATCTTGCTCTGCTGTTTCTCCAGCGCGCTGGCCCGGGTACGGGTTTCTTCCATCTCGCCTTTCAGCTTCTCCAGCCGGCGCTGTTTGTCGCTATGCTCGCTGGGCAGCGTCTGCGCCAGAGTCAGCGGACCGCACAAAATCAGCCCCAGGGCCATGATCAGTATGTCAGCCGCGCGCCGCACCCGCCGTCCGACCCTGTTGCGGAGAAAGAAGGGAGTGGCCGGTCATCGCCGCCGGTTGCGGCAGCTTCATCAAGGCCAGGATGGTGGGGGCGACGTCCGCCAAGCGTCCGTCCTTAAGCTCCGCCCCGCCATCGACCAACACGATAGGCACGACGCCGGTGGTATGGGCGGTGTGGGGCTGGCCCGTCTCCTCGTCCTTCATCATTTCCAGATTGCCGTGATCGGCGGTGATCAGCATCGCGCCGCCGGCCTTTTCCACCGCCGCTTTCAGCCGGCCCAGGCAATGATCGATGGTCTCGGCGGCCTTGATGGCGGCGGCCAGCACGCCGGTATGCCCCACCATATCGGGATTGGCGTAGTTAGCGACAATGAGGTCATACTTGCCCGAGCCGATGGCCTCCACCAGCCTATCCGTCACCTCGTGCGCCGACATTTCCGGCTGCAGGTCATAGGTCGCCACCTTGGGTGAGGGGATGAGGATGCGGTCCTCGCCGGGAAATACCTCCTCGACGCCGCCGTTGAAGAAGAAGGTGACGTGGGCGTATTTCTCGGTTTCGGCGATGCGCAGTTGCTTCAAGCCCCGCGCGGCGATGATCTCGCCCAGGGTATCCTGCAGATCCAGGGGTGGGAACAGGGTCGTCAGAAAAGCATTCAGCGCCTGGGAATATTCCACCATGCCGGCGGCGGCGGCAAAGCGCACTGTCCGCTGGCGCGCGAAGCCGGCAAATGCGGGATCGAGAAGGGCGCTCAGGATTTCCCGCGCCCGGTCGGCGCGGAAGTTGGCCATCAGCACGCCGTCGCCATTCTTCATGCCGGCATAATCACCGATGGCGGTGGGAGCGACGAATTCATCGCTGGCCTCCCGTTGATAGCTGGCCAGGATGGCGGCGTCGGCGCTGTCGGCGCGCTCGCCGGCGGCATCCATCAGACAGGCATAGGCTTTTTCCACCCGCTCCCAGCGCTTGTCGCGGTCCATGGCATAATAGCGGCCGCTGACCGTGGCGATGTGGGCGTTGATCATGCTGGCGATGTCTTCCTCGAAGCGGGCGATGTAATCGCGGGCGCTTTTGGGCGGCGTGTCGCGGCCATCGAGAAAGGCGTGGAAACGCACCGGCACGCCGGCCTGATCGAGGGCGCGGGCGAGCGCGACCATATGGTCTTGATGGCTGTGTACGCCGCCGGGGGAGAGGAGCCCCAGGACATGCGCCGTTCCACCTGAAGCCTTGAGTTTGGTGATGAAATCCAAAAGAACAGGATTTTGCCGCAGCACGCCCGAGGCCACCGCCTCGTCGATGCGCGGCAGATCCTGCATCACCACCCGGCCGCCGCCGAGGTTCATGTGCCCGACCTCGGAATTACCCATCTGGCCCTCCGGCAAGCCCACCGCCAGCCCCGAAGTTTTGAGCCAAGCCACTGGGGCGTGCGCCATCAGATCGTCCCACACCGGGGTGCGGGCCAGCGCGATGGCGTTGTCCTTGGTCTCGGCGCGATAGCCCCAGCCGTCCAGGATGCAGAGGACGACAGGGCGGGGTCTTTGTTGTGGGGACGTCATGTTGGGCACGGTATTCCTAGGGCGTAAAAATCTCGGTAAACGCGGCCGTTATAGCATCATTTTTCGACCATATGGGGGCGAAAGTGGCGACAACAAGGCTTTTAGCCTATTTGTGGTAGGGATGGCCGGACAGAATGGCGTGCGCCCGATAGAGCTGCTCGGCCAACAGCACCCGAGCCAGGGCATGGGGCCAGGTCATGGCGCTTAAAGACAGGGTTTCGTCGGCCCGCGCCAGCACCGGCGGCGATAATCCCTCCGCGCCGCCGATGACAAAGGCGAGGACGCGTCCGCTCTCTCGCCATGCTCCAAGCTTTTTGGCGAAAGCGTCGCTCGAAAGCGTCCGCCCGGCGCTGTCCAACGCGATCACCATCGCGCCGTCAGGCAGGGCTTTCAACAACAGCTCGCCTTCCCGCACCATGCGCTCTGGCCCGCTCAAGGGACGACGCTCCTCAACCTCGATTTCGGCGATCGGCCAGGGGGTGCGTTTGATATAGGTGTCGATGAGGGTCCGCTCAGACCCCGATTTCAAGCGGCCGACAGCCACAATGGCGATGCTCACGGCCTGATAGTCCAGCGCCTAGGCGGTGGCTTGGTCGCGGATATCCGCCGCCCACATCTTTTCCAGATTATAGAAGGCGCGGACTTCCGGGCGGAACAGGTGCGCCACCACGTCGCCGGCGTCGATCAGCACCCAATCGGCCTGGGGCAGTCCTTCGGCATGGACTTGCTTATTGCCGGTGGCCTTGATGCGCTCTTTTAAATGCTCGGCCATGGCTGCTACTTGCCGGGTCGAGCGTCCGGTGGCGATCACCATGTAATCGGCAAACGACGATTTGCCGGCAAGGTCGATGGTGACGATGTCTTCGGCTTTGTCCTGGTCGAGCGAATTGACGATGAGGTCAAGGAGGGGGCGACTGGAATCCGCCGCGGGGGAGGCGGCGGGAGACTTTTTCTTACGTTGCAACGACTACTCCATTAAGCGGATAAGCGCCCGGCAACGAGCCGGCGGTCATCCTGGGTTGATCCAACCCGCATCCCTTGTCCTGATCTCCGTTGCCGACAGGGGGTGGCGGGGGCAGTGCACGAAGGTCCAGGCCGGGGGCGGCAGATCAGCCAGCCGGGATGCCTGATGTTCGGCGATCCGGGCGTGGCGGAATCTTTGCGTCACCTTGGCCATGGCGCCGCTAACAGAATACCGGGGGCGGTCAAAAATCGCAACTGGGACGGCTTTGAGGATATCCGCCCAGCGCCGCCAGCGGGCGAAGGTGGCCAGGTTGTCGGCCCCCATCAGCCACACGAAGCGCGCCTTGGGATAGAGGAATTGCAGGCTCTCCAGGGTGTCGATGGTATAGCGGGTATCAAGGCGGGTTTCGAGGTCAAGCACCCGAATGCGCCGGTCGCGGGCCACGGCATGGGCGTGGGCCAAGCGTTTCTCCAGGCTCGCCATCCCGGCAGCGGGTTTTAACGGGTTTTGCGGCGACACCAGCCACCACACTTCATCAAGGCGCAGCCGGTTTAAGGCTTGCCGGCTGATGTGGAGATGGCCCGCGTGCGCCGGATTGAACGAGCCGCCAAGCAGCCCGATCCGCCGCCGTCCAGGGCTAAGGCCCGTTGGCGCGGCCAGGATGGACGGTTGGCGGCTGGTCACGGCCGGGTCTGGCCGTCGCCGCGCACCACGTATTTATAGCTGGTCAATTGCTCCAGCCCGACCGGCCCGCGGGCATGCAGCTTGCCGGTGGAGATGCCGATCTCGGCGCCGAAGCCGAACTCGCCGCCGTCGGCGAATTGGGTCGAGGCATTGTGGAGCACGATGGCGCTGTCGATGCCGCCAAGGAACTTCTCCGCCGCCGCCTTGTCCTCGGTGATGATGGAGTCGGTGTGGTGTGAGCCATAGCGGCTGATGTGGTCGATCGCCCCGTCCACGCCGTCGACGGCGCGAACCGAGATGATGGCGTCGAGATATTCAGTGCGCCAGTCTTCCTCCGTCGCCGCCGTGGCGGCGGGATAAAGCCGCCGCACTGAATCATCAGCGCGAATTTCGCAGCCCTTTGCGGCGAGCGCGTCCAACACCGGCTTTAAGTGCGTGTTCAACACCGCCTTATCGACCAACAGCGTCTCCGCCGCGCCGCAGATGCCGGTGCGCCGCATCTTGGCGTTGAGCGTCACCTTGACCGCCTTCTCCAGATCGGCCGCTTTGTCGACATAGACATGGCAGATGCCGTCGAGGTGGGCCATCACCGGCACCCGGCTATCCTTCTGCACCCGTTCAATGAGGCTCTTGCCGCCGCGCGGCACGATGATGTCCACGCTGTCGCTCATGCCAAGAAGCATACCGACCGCCTGGCGGTCCTGGGTGGGGATGAGCTGAATAGCCGTTGCCGGAATGCCGGCGGCGCGCAGGCCGTCTTCCAGGCAAGCATGAATGGCGCGGCTGGAAAGTGCGCTTTCGCTGCCGCCGCGCAAAATCGCGGCGTTGCCCGATTTCAGACAGAGCGCGCCGGCGTCCGCCGTGACGTTGGGCCGGGATTCGTAAATAATGCCGATGACGCCCAAGGGTACCCGCACCCGGGAGATAACAAGGCCGTTGGGCCGGGTCCAGGTTTCCGTCACCTTGCCCACCGGATCGGGCAGGGCGGCCACCGCTTCCAGGCCTTTGGCGATGCCTTCGATCCGCTCCGGGTTGAGGAGGAGCCGGTCGAGCATGGCGCCGCTTACCCCCTGCGCCTTGGCGGTCGCCATGTCCTGGGCGTTGGCGGCCAGGATATCGCCGGTGCGGGCGCGGATGGCGGCGGCGGCGGCGAGCAGGGCTTTGTTCTTGGCCTCGGTCGAGGTTTTGGCCAGCGCTACGGCTGCGGCCTTGGCGGCAGCGCCGATCTTCGCCATCACGGCGGTCAGGTCTTCGGTCTTGGGTTTGGCGGCAACGGTCGTGGTCATGGGTCTAGCCTTCGTCAATCCAGCACCAGGTCATCCCTGTGTATCATAACATCGCGGTGGATCGCGCCGAGAATCTCGGCAATCTCGGCCGACTTTCGCCCCATGATGGCGCGGGCGTCGGCGGCGGAATAGGCGACCAGCCCGCGGCCGATCTCGCGTCCTTGCGCGTCGAGCACCCGTACCGCATCGCCGCGCTCGAACGCGCCCTCGACGGCGCGCACGCCGGCCGGCAGCAGGCTTTTGCCCTGGCGCAGGGCATTGACCGCACCATCATCGAGGGTGAGCGATCCGGCGGGTTTCAACATGCCGGCGATCCAGCGCTTGCGCGCCGCTTTGGGGGTGGCGGTGGCGTGAAACCAGGTCGCCCGCGCGCCGGTTTGCAGGCTTGAGATGGGGTGCGCCACCCGGCCGCTGGCGATCAACATGTGGCAGCCGCCGGCGACCGCGATCTTAGCCGCCGCGATCTTAGTCGCCATGCCGCCGGAACCGACGCCCGTCGTCTTTGCGCCGCCCGCCATGGCCTCGATTTCAAGGGTGATCTCCGGCACGTCGGCGATGAAGGCGGCGTTGGGCTCGGCCGAGGGGTCGGCGGTATAAAGCCCGTCGATGTCGGACAAGAGCACCAGGCAATCGGCGCTCGCCATCACCGCCACCCGGGCCGCCAAGCGGTCGTTATCGCCATAGCGAATTTCGGCGGTGGCCACGGTGTCATTCTCATTGATCACTGGCACGGCGCCCAGCCGCAACAGGGTGTCCAGGGTCGAGCGGGCATTTAAATAGCGCCGCCGCTCCTCGGTATCGCTGGGGGTGACCAGCACCTGCGCCGCGACGATGCCGTGGCGGCCGAGCGCCGCCTCATAGGCGTGCGCCAGGCGGATCTGGCCGACCGCCGCCGCCGCTTGGCTTTCCTCCAGGCTTTTCGGCCGGCCCTTCAATCCCAAATCACGCCGGCCCAGCGCCACCGCGCCGGAGGAGACGACGATCACTTCCTTGCCCGCCGCCCGCAGCTCGGCCACGTCCGCAATCAGCGAGGTAAACCAGGTCTCGCGCAGGCGGCCGCTCTCGGGCTCCACCAGGAGCGCCGAGCCGATCTTGACCACTACCCGTTTAGCCTTGCCGATCAAGGGATGCATGACCGGTTATCTCCCCCTTCAGCCGTCCAGCGGCGACCAGTCGCTCGCCGCATCCGCCGTTTGTTCCGCCGCCGTTTCCGGCACGGTTGCCCGTCCCACCCGCTCAGCGATGGCGCGCAGGATGTCCCGCACCCCTTCGCCGGTGGCGGCGGAGAGTGCATAAACCGGCTTTTTCGCCGCGCGCTTTAATTTCGCCAACCGCGCCTTGCGGGTGGCGGGATCGAGGGCGTCGACCTTGGACAGGGCGATGATCTCGTCCTTGTCCTCAAGGTCATGGCCATAGGCTTTCAGCTCTCGCCGCACCGTGCGGTAAGCCTTGGTCACGGCGTCCTCTGTCCCATCCACCAGATGGAGGAGCACGCCGCAGCGCTCGATATGTCCCAAAAAGCGGTCGCCAAGCCCCGCGCCTTCATGCGCGCCTTCGATCAGCCCCGGAATATCGGCGAGCACGAATTCCTTGTCATCCACATGCACCACCCCAAGCTGAGGTTTTAGCGTGGTGAACGGATAATCGCCGATCTTGGGCCGCGCCCGGCTGACAGCGGATAAGAACGTCGACTTGCCGGCATTGGGCAGGCCGACGAGCCCGGCGTCGGCCAACAGTTTCAAGCGCAGCCATACCCACATTTCCTGCGCCTCGCCGCCCTTGGTGGTCTTGCGCGGCGCACGGTTGGTGGAGCTTTTGAAATGGTCGTTACCGAGTCCGCCCTGGCCGCCTTCCAATAGCACCACGCGCTCGCCGGCGTGGGCGAGGTCGGCGATCACCGTTTCGCGCGCTTCATCGAGGATTTCGGTGCCGACGGGAACCGGGATAATGAGATCGACTCCCGCCGCGCCGGTGCGGTTGCGGCCCATGCCGTGATGGCCGCGCTCGGCCTTGAAATGTTGGCGGTAGCGAAAGTCGATCAGGGTATTAAGGCCGGCCACCGCCTCGAACACAATGCTGCCGCCGCGGCCGCCGTCGCCGCCGTCAGGCCCGCCGTATTCGATGAACTTCTCGCGCCGGAAGCTGCAGCAGCCATCGCCCCCGGCGCCCGAGCGCAGATAGATCTTGCATTGGTCGAGAAACTTCATGGCGTCACGATATGGCTAGTTTTAGCAAACAAAAAGGGGAATGACATCCATTCCCCTTAAACGTTCTGGGCCGCGCCCTATGTCGAGCAGACGGCCCTAGGCCGACGGCTTCACCGACACGAAAGCCCGGTCGCCCTGGCCGACATGGAAGTGCACGGTGCCGTTTTCCAGCGCGAACAGGGTATGATCCTTGCCCATGCCGACGTTCTCGCCGGGGTGCACCTTGGTGCCGCGCTGACGCACGATGATGTTGCCGGGAACCACCTGTTCGCCGCCGAATTTCTTCACGCCCAGGCGACGCCCGGCGGAATCGCGGCCGTTTCTGGAACTGCCGCCTGCTTTCTTATGTGCCATCTCGACTTCTCCTTAAGCCTTTTTCGCGGGCTTCTTGGCGGCTGGCTTCTTAGCCGCCGGTTTCTTCTCGGCCGCGGCCTTTTTCGGCGCTGCCTTCTTGGCGGCCGGCTGCTTTTCCGCCTTGGTTTCAGCCGGCGCGGCCTTGGCCTTCTTTTCCGCCTTCGGCTTGGTCGACTTGACGTCGCCGATGCCGGTGATGCGCAGCATCGTCAAATCCTGGCGGTGGCCGCCATGCTTGCGGTAGTGGTGGCGGCGGCGCTTCTTGAAGATCAGCACCTTGTCGCCGCGGGTCTGCTCGACGATCTCGGCCGCCACCGAAACCCCGGCGATAAAGGGAGAGCCGACCTTGACCCCCTGATCATCGCCGACCATCAGCACCTCGCTCAAGGCGATCTCGGCGCCGGCATCGCCATTGAGCTTCTCGACCGTGATAACGTCGTCGAGGGCAACGCGATATTGCTTGCCGCCCGTCTTTACGACTGCAAACATCGTCAAAATCCATTCTTTTTTCGCCACGTCCGAGCGAAGCTTTGCCAGAAGCCGAGCGACGCCGTAATGGCCTGTTGTTCCAATATAATTTGTGGTTCTTGCCGGCCCAAAGACCGGATTTTATTAGCACACACAAAACCGGCCCTCGCCGCCATGGCGTGGCCGAAGTGGGCGGACTATAGCCATTGAAGGGCCAAAGTCAAGCTTAAGGGCGGGGCACGCGCCGCCGGTGGTGACCCGCCCTGAAGGCCGGTGTAAGGTTAAAGCCCACCAGATGAAAGAGCAGCCCCATGACAACCCCAAACCATACCACCCGGATCGATGAAATCGCCCCCCAGATCTACCGCCTGTCCACCCCTGCCGGCACCCCCGACGGCAATGGCTTCTCCTTTAATCAATACCTGATCGTCGATGACGCGCCGCTGTTGTTTCACACCGGCCAGCGCCAGTTGTTCCCGTCGGTGCGCGCCGCCATCGAGCGGGTGCTGCCGCTCTCACGGCTGCGCTATATCGGCTTTTCCCATTTCGAAGCCGACGAGTGCGGGGCGCTGAACCAGTTCCTGGCGCTGGCGCCTCAGGCGGAGGTGTTGTGCGGCGGCATCGGCGCCATGACCTCGATCGGCGATTTCGCCGACCGGCCGCCCCGCCCCCTGGCCGACGGCGAAAAAGTAAGCCTGGGGCAAAAGACCGTGCAATGGCTCGATACTCCCCAAGTCCCCCACGGTTGGGATTGCGGCTTTATGATGGAGGCGAGCACCGCCACGCTGCTGTGCGGCGATCTTTTTACCCAAGGCGGCGCGAATAACCCGGCGTTGACGGAGCGCGACATCCTGGGACCGAGCGAGGCCTTTCGCGCCCCCATGGATTACTACGCCCATGGGCCGAATACCCGCGCCCAGTTGGAACGCCTGGCGGCGTTGCGGCCCGGCACGCTGGCCTGCATGCACGGCAGCGCCTGGCGCGGCGATGGCGCGTCATTGCTGCGCGCGCTGGCCGACAGCCTGGCGGCAAAGTAGGCGGGATTTTAAAGCCCTATGACGCTTGATCGGGCGGCGGACCCTCCAGCGCCAGGCGCAAGGCGCGGGCCAGGTCGTCCTTGCGGTAAGGTTTATTGAGCATGGGCAGCTTGGCCATCGCCGGTTCGTCCTTGCCCATGGCATCCGGAAAGCCTGAGGTCAGAACGATGCGCAAGGCGGGCCAGCGCGCCAGTGCGGCATGGGCAAGATCATAGCCGCTGCGTCCGCCGGGCATGATGATGTCGGTCAGCAGGAGATCAACCTGGTTGCTCTCCAACGCCTTCAGCGCGGCGCTGACATCGCTTGCTTCCAGGACGCGATAGCCGAGACTGGTCAGCTGCATCGCCGCGACGCGCCGCACTTCCGCATTGTCCTCGGCGATAAGCACCGCTTCCCCTTTTCCGATGGCGGCGGTTTTTTCCGGTACGGCATCCGGCTCCTGCGCCTCATCAAGGGCGCGCGGAACGTATAGACGGAAGGTGGTTCCCATTCCTTCCTCGCTATAGACATTGATATGGCCGCCAGATTGCTTGATGAAGCCAAAAACCATGGCGAGGCCCAGGCCGGTGCCTTTGCCCTGCGCTTTGGTGGTAAAAAACGGTTCGAAAATACGGCCTATCAGATGGCTGGGAATGCCCATGCCGGAATCGGTGACCTCGATCATGGCGTAATCGCCGACGATAACTTCAGCGTACCGGGCGGCATAATCTTCGTCCAGATAGCGATTGGCCGTGGCGATGCGCAGCCGACCGCCCTGGGGCATGGCGTCGCGGGCGTTGGTGGCGAGATTGGCGAGGCTGGTCTCGAGTTGCGCCGGATCAACAATGACGGGCCAGACGTCGCCCGATAGATCCAGCTCGACCTTGATGTGTTCCCCCAACATTCTTTGCATCAGCATCGCCAGCTTGCGGACCAGTTCATTGACATCGACGCGACGCGGTTGCAGCGGTTGACGGCGGGCGAAGGCCAAGAGGCGGCGGATCAGATCGGCACCCCTCAACGCCGCCTCCAGCGCATGGCCGGCAAGCTCTTGGGTCGTCGGGTCATTTTCCTTTTCCGACAGCAGCAGATCAAGATTCCCGATGATGACGCTCAAGAGATTGTTGAAATCGTGCGCCATGCCGCCGGTGAGCTGGCCAATGGCTTCCATCTTTTGCGACTGGCGCAGTTGCTCTTCCGTTTGCTGGCGTTGCATCGCCTCGCGCTTGACCTCGGCGTAGGCGGCGCGGATTTCCTCCGCCTGAGTGACGGCCTGCGCCGTCGCCGCGCGGAGCGAACTTTCCAGCGAGACATTGGCCAGCGAAATGGCGGTGGCCCGCGCCAGACTTTCCAGTAAGGCGGTTTCATGGGCGTTGGGAAGATGATGGTTAGCCCAGTAGGCGCCGATGGCGGCCAGCGGATCTTCCACCCTGACCGGCACCATGATCAGGCTTTTGACGAATGTCGGCCGATAGGCGTCATGGGGAATGCGCGGGTCGACATAGATATCAGGGATTACGGCCGTGCGCTTGTTGAGCATCGCCCAGCCGGAAATGCAGGCGGACATGGGAAACTTCTGCCCCTTCCATAACGGGCTGATGGCGTTTTCATCCACGTAATGGCAAAGATCGCCGTCGCGCAGCACGAAGGTGACACCGTCGGCTCCGGAAATGTCGCGCGCCGCCAGGCGAACGATCTCTATGATCCGCTCCAGAGTGCGGGCGGCAGATAAGCTTTCGATGGCTTCGACCAGGATTGACCAGGGTGGCGGGCCATTCGGGGGCAAAGGTTGATCCGTGGCATTCATCACGCTGTACCCGCTGCTTTTTTCAGCAAAGTCGCCCTTCGTATCGGAAAACTCCACTGAGTGTTGGCCTTGTCGCGGTTTATCCTATCCATAGGGGAGGGGATCGACAACCAGCAATACGACCTTGCGAGGGGCGAGGGCATCCGCTATGGTGCGCGCCGTTTACCGCCGGGCTCTTTAGCCACGAGCCCAAGACCGATGCGGAGAGGTGCCGGAGTGGTCGAACGGGGCGGTCTCGAAAACCGTTGTACCCGCAAGGGTACCGTGGGTTCGAATCCCACCCTCTCCGCCATTATAACAGCCCCCACGAGGGGCTTTTATAATGGCCGGAAAGGGTGGATGACCGAGAGCCCACAGGGTTCGGTGAAGCCGGCGTAAGCGGGCGAACGACGCCGAGCGTTCAGCGAGGCGGTCCGAGGGGATTTTAATCCCCCGAGGATGAAAAACGCGAAACACGTAAGCGTTTTTCACAATCCCACCCCCTCCGACAGCTATTTTTCTCTTATATATTAATAAGTTAAATTATTTTTAGCGCCTGCCGCAAGCCTACGGAATGCCGCGGGACTTTGGGGTGATGGCGTCGGTACCGGTAAGCTTGGGCTTAGTGCGCCTTGCCTGCTACGCTGGCGGCGAGGAGATCGCGCGCTGAACGCGTATGGTCGGAGTTTTTGCAGACGGTCCTAGCTGCCAGTGGCCGCCCCGTAAGTATGATGAACATGGCGCCGTCCTATGTCGACCATAGAGCAACCCATTGAGCCGTCGCCTGCTCAAGGTGCAAAACATTCCGGACACTATCGGGTGTTGGCGCTTACCTTATCTCCAACCGCGCGACGCGGCCGGCTTCAGACTCGGAGAACCAAACAACGCCGTCTTTGCCGATATCGACAATCCTCGGGCGCGAGAAGTCCGTTGGGATGCGGTATTGCAGGAACTTCTCGGTGATTGGATCAAATGAGATGATATTGTTGCCGGTGAAATCCGGGAACCAGATTTTGCCGTCGGGCGCCACGGTCACGTCATAGGGCGACGAATATTTTGACGGCAGATTATATTCCGTAATGTTGCCGGTGGCGGGATCCATCTTCGCCAGCTTGCCGACGCCGAATTCCGTGCACCACACGATGCCCTGCTTGTCTACCGCCATCTTTCGCGTCGCCGATAAGGGCGTCGGCGTCGGGTATTCGGTGATCTTGTCGTCCGCGGCGTTGATCTTGCCGAATTTGTGATAAGTGATACCGGTAAACCACACGTTATCCTGCTGATCCACCGTCAGGCCATAAGGCGTGGCCCGGGGCGTCGGCACGGGGTATCTCTTGAAAGAATTATCGGACGGATCATAACGACCGATGGCGTTGCCGTACATTTCCGTAACCCAGATGCGTCCTTTACTGTCGACCACATTGGTGTGCGGCCATGATTGGGGAGCCGGAATTTTGAAATCAACCGTGAATTTTTCCAGCACAGGGTCAAACTTCAAAATCCGGTCCGCCCAGATCAGCGTGACCCAAATGTCGCCCTTTTTGTCAATGATGATGCCATGCGGGGCCGAGCCGGGGTAGGCGATGTCATACTCCTTATACGTGGCGTCCTTGGGGTTGAGCATGACCAGCGCATCCCGTCCCATTTCGGAAATCCAGACATTGCCATTTTTATCCACGCGGACATCGTGGGCTGTCACCTTTGCGCCGGCGGTTTTCTCATAAGTTTCGCCTTTGTGGGGCGGCATGTCATATTCGGTGATCACCACGTTGGCGGCGTAGTCTCCGGCCATCTCAAGGACGTCGGTATTTTTTTCACGACTGCTGGTGGGGCCAAAATGAGCGTTAAGGAAGTCGAGGATGATCTCGCGCTGGCCCGCTGGCAGCGGCGCGATCTTAGCCAGCATGCTATCGACGCTGAGCGCCCATTCCTGCGGCGTCTTTTTCTGGAATGCGATTTGTTCCGTCAATCCGTGGCACTGTATGCAGACCGACCGCACCAGGGATTTGCCTTCGCCGTCGGGCAAGTCTCGCAGGAATTCCGGGTCGGTCTTGACCAAGGGTTGCGCGCTGGACGGCAAAGCTAGGCGCAGATCCGACACCGCCTTGCCACGGGCAACCCGCGTTTCAAGGGGAGAGGATTGCAAACCCGTCTTGCGGGCAGTTACGCGGTAATTCCCATCCCAAAGATTGCTGAACTCAAACCGGCCTGCCGCCGACGTATAGACGGATACCGAAACCTTCTTTTGGTCATTGCGCGCCGTGACCAGCGCTTCTGAGACCGGCTGACCATTTTCCGCGCGGACGATGCCCGCCAGATCGGAGGTGGGGATGGCGGGTCGGGAAGCGCCCGCCCATGTCGAGGCCGCCGTAAGCAGCATGATGCCGCAACTTAACGCGACTGGCGAAAACGATGACCGCATCAGAATTCTCCCCTGGAAATTGGCGGCGGATGGGGGCGCTCGATCAACGATTTTCATCAGCGCCCGGCAATGTTGCTAAAAAAGTATATCGTTTTTTATTGAATTATATTCTTTATTGAACACGCGTCAAGACAAAGCGTAAAATTTCATTGGGGCAGCGTATTCTTGGGCTATTTTTTGCTGTCTGTTAAGGCGTTAGGCTGTTGTCGTGATAGCACAGTCGGCTCTCTTCAGGCCTCCTCATTTGTCAGCGGGGCCGTCGATACGATAGCCGAACATGGGGTCCAGCTTGCGCGCCGCCACCGGCTTTCCCAACAGGAGGGCGGTCATGAGGTCCACCGCCTCGGCAATGCGCTCATGGGGAAAGCCGAATTTATAGTTGATGCTATAACCGCCATAGGCCATGAACAGAATATCCGCCAAGACGCGGCCGGATAAGATGCCGTGCCGCTCTGCAGGCAGGCAGGCGCGGATGAGATTCATCAATCTATCTGATGCCCACCACAGCAGATCAAAACTTCTCTGTCCTGGTTCGGCGCCGGAAATGGCCTGAATGAGGTTATTGGAAAAGCCTTTGCGGGCCGTGGGTATTTCATACCAGAACACGTGCAGGATATGTCGTAGACGTTCCTCCGGAGAAGAAATTTTTGCAGCGCTTTTTTCCAGATTCTCAATCTGGGTCCTAAACCACGGCGTATATAAAGTATAAAAAATTTCGATCTTTGAGGAAAAATAAATATAGATGCTGCCGATCGACGTTTTGGAATCCTTGGCGATGGCGGCCAAGGTTGTGCCGACATAGGATTTCTTTTCAAAAAGCCGGTCCGCACTTTTTAAGATTCTATCACGAACGGCTGGTTTTTTTATTTGCGGCATCGTTTCCCTCTCAGTCGGATGTGGCGGTATTTCCTCGCAATATTGATAGTGTTTCCTTCGGTCCACTCCAATAGCGGTCGGCCCACTCAGCCGACCAAGCGTCCGGGAAACAATACTCTTCTTGCCTCTCAAGGCCATCCAGAATCGAGCGCGCAACCGATTGCGGCGAGGCTGGTTCGCCGTCCTTGCGATAACGGTTCATGGCGGTGTCCACCGGTCCAGGATAGACGCCCATGACATGGACGTCTTGCCCTTGAAGTTCGGCATGCAAGCATTCCGTATAGCTTTTTAAGGCGCTTTTCGTTGCGCTGTAACTTCCTACCATCGGCAGGCTGACGAAGGCGGCGAACGAGGCCATGTTGACAATGGCTGACGGGTGATTTCTTCGCAGTGTAGGGATTAAGTGATGCGTCAGGCTAACCGGACCCCAAAAATTTATTGCCATTTCCCGTTGCGCCTTGTTGATGTCGAAGGGATCGACGAAGCCTTGCCAGGCGCACTGCCCCGCCACATTGAAAAGCAAGGAAATATCGGTGCAGATTTTTGCCGCCTCTGCGATGCTGCGCTCATCGGTGATATCAAGAGATAAGGGAATAAGACGTTCATCGCGGCTGCTCCCCAGCCAGCGGGGAGAGAACGGCGCCAAGTCGGCGCAATAAATTCGTCGGGCCTGACGGTCCAGCAGTTCCTGGACTAGCGCTGAGCCGATCCCTCCCGCCGCCCCCGTCACCAGGGCCACGCCGCCCTTCACCGCAATCTTGGCCATCGCCATTTTTCTCCTCTTGGTATCTGGTTAGCATAAAAGAGAATTGTATTCCTTATATTTTTTTACCGCTCGATGAGTAAAATTTGTTCGCTCTGGACGGCGGACGCCGTTGCGACAGTGCGCGGATTTCATTGGGTTTTATTCTTAATTAAAAAAAGAATGACATTCAATAAAAAATATAATACTTTTTTAATGCGCTTCGATTCGGCAATCCTCGCCGCGGTCATTTTTGGAATGGGCAAGATCACAAGTCCCAGGGGAGAGAAAGATGAAACATCAGATAAAAGGTATTGGTTGTCGCAAGCTTATAAATCACCTGGCAACGTCCGTGTGCGTTGCGGCGCTGTACGGGGCCGCCCATGCGCAAGTCTTGGAAGAAATTACCGTCACCGCTCAAAAGCGGGAGCAAAACCTGCAGGATGTCGGCATCGCCATCACGGCATTTTCCGGCGATTTGCTGGAAACCTTGGGCATTGGCGAAAGCACCGATATCGCCGCGCAGGTTCCGGGCGTTCATCTGGCCGAGCAGAATGGCGGCCAAGCCCGGCAGTTCACCATCCGTGGCGTCGGGCAAAATGATTTTGGCGATCATGCTGAGCCGCCGAATGCGGTCTATATCGACGAAGGCTATATGCCGGCGCAGCAAACTCAGGTCTTCGCCTCTTTCGATCTGGAGCGGGTCGAGGTCCTAAAAGGCCCGCAAGGAACATTGTTCGGGCGCAACGCGACCGGGGGGTTGGTGCACTATATCAGCCGCAAACCCACCGAGGAATTTGATGGTTTTGCCGATATTTCCTATGGCTCCTACGATAAGGTCAGATTTGAAGGAGCGGTCGGCGGACCATTGAGCCAACATGTGCTGGCGCGGCTTTCCGTGCTTTATAATCGCCACGATCCCATTGCCAAAAACACCTATCCGGCTGGGGCGCCCGCCAATCCCGACCCGGCGGGGCCGCCATGGTCCGCATCGCCGGCGGGGCAGGCGGATAATTTCGCCGATCTCGGCAATGACAACCAGTGGGCGACGCGGCTGCAGACGTTATGGAAGCTTAATGACGACCTGGAGCTGCAGATCAGCGGCTTTGCCGCCAAGCAAAAGGTCAACAGCAGCCTTTACCAGGCGCGGGCCACCACCGCCATCCTGGACGCCAACGGCAACCACATCGACTCCATCCCGGCCGCCGATGATCCGCAAGGCTGTGAAGCGATCTCTGCGGTCACCGACGGGTGCGTGGCCTTGGGCGGCGTGGACGGCGAATTGGCGGGCGGATTTCCCGGCTTTGCCGCGCCCGAGGATGGCGTCAGGCCGGTGCAGGGCGGCGATCTGTTCGGCTATTTCGATTCTGATCTGAAAAACTACGACACCTCCATGGATTTTGCGGTCAAGGACTTTAACCGCTACGTTTCCTACGGCAGCACGGCGAAGCTGACCTGGGACATGGATGGCAAAACCTTGACCGCCATCAGCCATTATATTCATAGCGAGCGGCGCTTCGCCTTGGACGTGGATTCCGGCCCGGTGGCGCAAGTGGTCACCATGGCGGATCAGGATACCGATGCCTTCAGCCAGGAGTTCCGCCTGAACGGCGAAACGGAACGGGTAAAGTGGGTCACGGGCCTTTATTACCTGTGGATCGATGCTGAGCATAATCAGGGGCTCGCCAATTCTCCGGGCGGCCCTTTCACCACCACGCTTTATCCTTGCCTGGTGGTGGGCAACGCCTTTGATCCCGATGTCGGCTGCATCGCCGGCTTGCCGCCGCTGGAGGCCAATACCTTGGCGCGGGTCAAAACCAACTCATATTCGGCGTTCGGGCAGGTTGATGTTGCGTTGGCGGATAAGTGGACGCTGGTGGCCGGCATGCGTCTGATCCTGGAGGAGAAGTCGTTCAACTCCGTCTACAACGTCTACGTCAATAACGATGACCGCCTGCTGGAAACCGATATTTTCATCGCCGAGGCATCGCCGCCCTACAGCGAATCTACCTCGGACTGGCTGTGGTCCGGCAAGGTTCAATTGGAATATCGCCCCAATGATGACTTGCTGCTTTATGCCGGTGTCAACCGAGGCGTCAAGGCGGGAAGCTTCAACGCGCCGCTGGTCGATGGTTCGCCGCGCCTGGCGGATGAAGACTTTGGCTACAAGGAAGAAGTCCTAATCGCTTATGAAGTCGGCTTTAAGGCAAGCCTGTTTGACCGTCGGGCCCGGCTGAACGGCAGCGTCTACTACTATGACTACAATGACTACCAGGCCTTTTTGTTCAAGCTGTCTTCCGGCGCGATTTTCAACCGGGATGCCGAATATAAAGGTTTCGAGTTGGAGCTGGCCGCCAATCCGGTGGACAATCTGGATGTCATGCTGGGCGTTGCCTATATTGACGCCACCATCAAGGACGTCGCCGTGGCCACCGGCGTATTGCGCGATGTCAGGCCGCTTTATACGCCCAAATGGCAATTGTCCGGCTTGGCGCGTTATCAATGGCCCAATGTTCTTTATAACGGTACCGTTGCCCTGCAAGTCGATGGCAATTATGTGGGCGAAGCTTACGACAATATCCGAAATTTCCAGACCCACCTGATCCCCGACTATCTCATCGGCAATGTTCGTCTGTCCTGGATGAGCGCAAATAACCTGTGGGACGTGCAATTGTTCGTAACCAACGTCGCCGACAAGCGCTACCGTACCTCGGGATACGATCTTTCCACCCTTTGCGGATGTTCCGAACAAGCATGGGGAAAGCCTCGCTGGTGGGGCCTAAGCGTCAGGTATAACTTCAATTAACGTCCTTGATGCTTGAGAAAAGGCAGCGCACGCCTTTTCTCAAGCAGTTTTTTTGTCAGTATCGTGCATAAGGCATTTTTTAATGACAGCCCCGACTTCCATCATAAAAATTGGGCCTTCGCCGCGTCTTGCCATTGCCTATGCAGGCAGTGGCGACCTGGTGCTGTTTCTGCATGGCGTCGGCGGCAACCGCTCGAATTGGCACGCCCAGATTGAGGCTCTTTCTCCGTTTTATCTTGCCGCAGCCTGGGACATGCGCGGTTACGGCGACAGCGACGATTATGACGGCCCTATGTCCATCAGAGACGTCTGCCATGACGTCAAGCGGGTATTGGATCACTTTGCCGTTCCCAAGGCCCATATCGTGGGACTGTCGCTGGGGGGCATGATCGCGCAGGAGTTCTATCGCCATTTTCCCGATTGCGTCAGATCGCTGGTGCTGGCCAATACCAACGCCGGCCCCGCCGCCGATTGGACGCCCCATCAGAAACAGGAATTCGTGGATCTGCGTCGCACGCCGTTGATGTCTGGCCTGTCGATCATGGATTGCGCGCCAGCGATTGTTGATAGTCTGGTGTGCGACAGTACGGCGAGCGCGGTGCGCGACGACCTCATGGAAAGCCTCGGCAAGCTGCGACAGGAGTCGTTTCTCAAAGCGGTGGAAACGGTGGTGCAATTCAATAGCACCGAAGTGCTCGCCACCATTGCCGTTCCCACCCTGCTGATCGGCTCCACCGATGACCGGGTAACGCCGATCAAGGATATTCGCGATATGGCGGCTCTTATCCCCAAGGCCCGTTTGGTGGAAATGCCGGGGGGACATTTGAGCAACCTGGAAAATCCTGATAAGTTCAACCGCGCCATTATCGACTTTCTTGCCACGGTCCCGCAGGGGAGGGAAATTGCATGACAGTGCGGGAGCTGATCGACCGCGCGCCTGTGACGCGGCTGCAGGTGATGGTCATCGCCCTGTGCTTTCTATTGAATATGCTGGATGGCTTGGATGTCATGGCGATCGCCTACGTGGCGCCGTCTTTATCCGGCAGCCTAAAGCTGAGCGCCAATTCTCTTGGGGCGGTTTTCAGCGCCGGGGTGATCGGCACGACCTTGGGCGCGCTGTTTATCGCGCCCTACGCCGATCTCTATGGCCGCCGCACGCTTATTTTATCTTCCCTTTTATTCATCTGCGTCACCATGACCCTGACCGGCTTTGCCAGTTCGTTCTGGGAATTTTTCCTGATCCGTCTCGTCAATGGCCTCGGCATCGGCGCCATGTTGGCGAGTCTGACGACGATGGGGGCGGAATACATGCCGAACCGGCATCGAAACCTGGCCATCGGCATTCTCCATTCAGGCTACCTGATCGGCGCCACCGTGGGCGGCTTTTTCGCCGCCTGGCTTATTCCCGCCTTTGGTTGGCAAGCAGTATTTTTTGCCGGCGGGATTGTGGCCATGCTGCTCGCACCCGTGATTTACTTCTTTATGCCGGAGTCGCTGCAGTTCTTAAGTGAAAGATCGCCGCCGCGCGGGCTCGAAAAATTCAACGCCATCATGGACCGCATGCGGCTGCCGTCGTGTTCGGCCTTGCCGCCCCGGGAAATGGCGGAAACGCTCAGGCCCGGGGTGCGGGCGCTGCTGGCGCCGGATTTCAAGTCGTCCACGCTGATGGTCTGGCTGGCGTTCTTTGCCACCTTCGTTTCGTTGTACTTCGTGCAAAGCTGGATGCCGAAAATGGTGGTGGATGCCGGCCTTGATCTGAGCTACGGCATTTATGCCGGGGTCGCCGTGAACATGGGCGGCGCCGTGGGCGCTATATTATTAGGCTATTGGTCGGCCACTGCGGGCCTTCACCGGCTGATTACAATTTTTCTGATCGCCGGCAGTCTGAGCATGATAGTGTTCGGATTTTCACCAACCAATGCCATATGGCTGTTGAGCATTAGCCTTTTTATCGGCTTTTTTATGCTTGCGGGGTTTATTGGCTTGTACGTGGTCACCGCCAGAGTTTACCCCACCCAAGTGCGCACCACCGGCATCGGTTGGGCGGTGGGAGCCGGCCGCGCCGGCGCCATTTGCAGCCCCTTCCTGGGCGGCTTGCTGATTAGCCTTGAAAGTTCCAAAGCCGTCAATTTTGCTTTGTTCGCCATTCCGCTCCTTATCGCAGGACTGGCCATTTGGCGACTGAGACCCTCAAAATCAGCGGCCGCGGTTTTGCCGAACCCGCGGCGGGTCCATCCGTCTCCGAGTAAGAGGATACATCGCGAATATCAGCGCGCAGTGAATATCGCGCCGCTTCGAGCTATTCTAGGGCCAGCACCTTAATGATCCTTGGCAGCACGCGATGGGCGATGGCGCTTGCCTTATCGGCCCGCCGCCTGCCACATTAGCCACGTGACCGAGAAATTTCGGTAAGAATAAATATAACCCATTGATTTTATTAAATTATAGTTGTGGTCACCCTAGCTGTTGGCCATGCTACCGGATGCATCGATTTCTTACCCAGGGGATGCTCCGCCGTTTGGTCGCCGGTTGGGGGGTCCCTTGCGCCGGTTATGATATGGGGTACAATGCAGGCGCCGTAGGCTGCTACATGAGGCAGGGTCGGATGCTAGGGGAGAATTTCCGGAAGAGCAGATTAGCTGGCGGCGGATTCCGTTACTTTCAGGATGACTTTTGCCGGCGGGAATTTCGCGTCACCGCGCAGCCGTTGGCGCGTGGTGCTTTTTCATGGGAGTTGGAGCATTTCGACTTCGGCCAGTTCCAACTGACGGAGCTGGTTTGCGATCCGCTGGAAATTTCGCACACCTACTCAGATATTCGGGATGGCGGCTCATCCAGCTACTATGTAACATTGCAGTTGGCAGGGCGTTCCATTGTATCTCAACAGGGACGCAATTCCAGTCTTGGCCCTGGCGACTATACCATAGTAGATAGCCGATTTCCCTATAAAATCAAATATGATGAGCCGGTTCGACGCGTAATCCTGCGCATGCCGCACGACGCCCTGCACCGGCGACTGAAATTTTGCGGCAACCCCGTTGCCTTGCGGTTTCACGGCAATTTCGGAATCAACGCCATCTTTGTCAACTTTATTGATACGCTTCTGCGCGAGCGGCACGCCATCAATAAAAAGCACTTTAATATGCTGTTTGGCCGCGTTTCCGATTTCCTCATCGCCTCTTTTGAAAGCACGGACCAACGATCCGCCGGGGTGGAGCAAAGCTCCAGACAAATCAACCAGCTCGGCATGATCCAGAATTATATCGAGGGAAACTTATCCAATCCGGCGCTGTCGCCCAAGCTTATTGCCGCCGCCTTCAATATCACCGACCGTTACTTGCACTATCTATTCAAGTCTACCGGTCAAACGGTGGTAAATTGGATTTGGCAGCGGCGTCTGGAGCGCTGTCAGGCGGATCTCTCCAATGCGGGACATTCCGGTCGCACCATATCCGAGATTTGTTATGCCTGGGGTTTTAACGACTCGGCGCATTTTAGCCGTAAGTTCAAGCAGCATTTCGGTGTTTCTCCCCGCTCTTTCCGTAATTCCCTGACACCAGATCGTCGTTCCTGATTGTTTATAATTCGGCAGCGATCATATTGATGTTCGCTTACGAGCAAGCCTAGCCGTCTCTCAATTCCTATACTCCCTACCAGCGGTCGATCGGATATCGAGCGACGGCGCGCGGCATCGTTTACTCTAATAAGTGGTTCTCCCAAGGGATGGTTCTCGGCATAGATCGCCTCAAACTGGCCATTCGCGACAGGATGAGCAACAGGCAGCTTGTATCGCTGGCCGAACGGCGTGCAGGGGTTGATAATATTGCCGCCTTTGGCAGCGGCGGATCATTAAAACCGCTGAACTGGCAGACATTGGGCGGCGTGCGGGCAGCGAAATTTCAGCCGCGGCAAGCCTCCGGTACGGGTATGGTGATATATGCCCATGGCGGGGCCTTTGTGGCGGGGTCTCCGCATTCCCATCAGGCGCTTTGTGAGAATATTGCGCAGTATGCCGGCGTGCCAGTGTTGTCGATCGCCTACCGTCTGGCGCCGGAACATCCGCATCCGGCGGCGGTTGATGACCTGATCGCGGTCTACCAGGCGCTGCTCGATCAAGGCAGTGATCCGTCCAGGCTCGTATTGGCGGGCGATTCAGCGGGCGCCACCATTGTGCTATTGGCCTTGTGTCGCCTCCGGGATGATGGCCAAGTCATGCCCAAGGCGGCGGTGATGATAAGCCCACTTTATGATTTTACCTGTAGCTCCTCCACCTATGAGGATAAAGCAGCCGCAGACCCCTTCATTTCCCGCCATGGATTGTTGGAGGATATCAATCAGTACTTATGCGACGGCGCTGCTTGCGTCGGTGATTTGCAAAAAATACTGGGCAATTTAACCGGTCTGCCGCCTTTGTTGATTCAAGTAGGGTCCGATGAAGTTCTGCTGGGCGATGCGGGAATGTTGGCGCAGAACGCCGGCCGGGCCGGTGTCCCCGTTGTCTTGGAAGTGTGGCCCCACATGTCGCATGTCTGGCATTTGTTCCCGGCCTATGTGGATGAGGCGCTGGAGGCCAGCCGGACGATCGGCCGCTTTATTGAACAAGCCTTGGCGAAATGAGGCGAGGGCGATGCATCCAAGCCTCAGGTTCAATACGGGTCATGTTTCAGTTCTGGGTCAGACAAGACGGGCTGCATCAAATGGTGGATTCTGTGAGCATAAACAATTGGTGCCTTTGCAGGGCATGGCAACACTGATTCGACAGAAGAATGCTATTAAAGGAGTGAGGAAATGAAGTCTGAAAAAAATAAATATAATTCAGGACGTTATTGTGCTTCGGTTAGCGTGCTTGCGCTGCTCTTGACATCCGTTGCCGGCGCCGCTGCGGCTGCCGAAGGCGCGGCTGCGACCGAGGAAACCATCGGTACGCTGGGCGAAATCGTCGTTATGTCGCGCCGCAAGCAGGAAAATTTACAAGAAACACCCGTGGCGGTGACCGCCATCAATGCCGAAGGCTTGGCGGCGCGCAATATCACGCGGGCCAACCAGATCGCCGAGGTAGCGCCCAACGTGGTGTTTGAACCGGTAGCGCCGCTGACCGGCTCCACCAACAACGGCTCGATTTTCATTCGCGGCATCGGCACCACTGAGTTTTCCCTGGGCACCGAGCCGGGCGTTGGCGTCTATGTGGATGATGTCTATCTGGCGCGCATCATGGGCAACGTGCTCAATGTGGTCGATATCGAAGCCATTGAGGTTTTGCGTGGACCGCAAGGCACGCTGTTTGGCCGCAACAGCATTGGCGGCGCCATGATCGTCCGCTCCAAGCGGCCCTCCGATAAATTGGAGGCAAGCCTTGGCGTGGAATACGGCACGGATGATCTGATCATCGTCAGCGGCTCCGTTGATCTCCCGATTTCGGATAAGGTGCGAACCAAATTCTCCGTTCAGCGCCGCAAGCAAGATGGTTATGTGGAAGATATTTATGATCGGGAGGACTTTGGCCGGCAAAGCAGCTGGTCGGGCCGCGGCACGTTGGAAGTGCAGATAACCGATAATCTGCTGGCCACCACCCATGTCGATTACATGCGGGAGAATAACAGCGCTGCTCCCTATGTGCTGATCGATTTGTTTGAATCCAATCCCATCGGCGGCGGTGCAACGTTCGTGGCGCTGCGTAATCTAGCGTTGGGGTGTGCGAATGGCGCGGCGGGGAATGCCGGCGGCGCTTGCGTCGATCAGTTCTTTATCCTTGGCCCGCACAAGACAGCCTTCGGCTACGAAATTGATAATACGTTCATCAATGATTTCAATAAGGAGCCATTTCAGTCGAAGGATTTCACCGAGGTTCGCGGCATCAGCCAGACCTTTGTCTTGGATCTGGATAATGTAGCGATAAAATCGGTCACAGCTTATCGGGATCTGGAGGCTCGCAATCCTCGCAACCCCGATCATACGCCTTATGAAGTTCTGGAGGCCAACAGCGATCTGGAGCAGAAACAGTTCACCCAGGAATTTCAATTCTCCGGCACAATGTTGAATGATCGTCTGGACTGGATTGCCGGTGTTTATTATTTAAAAGAAAGCGGCTACCAGCTTGATTCGGTCAACCTCTTTCCGGTCACTCTGCATTCCGGCGGATATTTCGAGAACAAAAGCTGGGCCGGCTTCGTCCAGGCATCCTATGACGTTACCGATACCGTGGAAGCCTCGCTGGGCGTCCGCTACACCAAGGAAGATAAAAACTATTCACCGGAGAGCGATGACTTTATCAACGGCCGGACGCAGCTTATTTACGAATTTGCGCCGATTGCTCTGGGGATACCGGGCGCTACCCCTGCCGATCCAAAAATCGTCATGGATCCGCCGATTCCGCTGTTGAATAACGATACGCCGCTCAAGTTCGAGGAATGGACGCCGCACGCGGATGTTTCCTGGCAAGCCACCGAGAACCTGATGCTTTATGCGTCCTATTCGCGTGGCTATAAGGCTGGCGGCTTTGAACAGCGGATTGCGCTGCCGGTGGACGTGGCGCGGACATTTGATGTCGAAACCGTGGATTCATATGAAGTTGGCTTCAAATCGACCCTGGCGAACAACACGCTTCGCTTGAATGGCGCCGTCTACTATACAGACTATAAAGATCTGCAATGCTCCGTGGTGATCGGTATCGCGCCGACCTTCATCAATTGCGGCGACGCCAAGATTAAAGGCTTTGAACTGGAAGGCAACTGGGTGCCAGATGATGCCTGGATGGTTGACTTTTCCGTCGGCTACACCGATGCGGCTTGGGTTGAAGGATCGCTGACCCCGCTCGCTTCTACCGTCGGCATCACCGATAGCAAGAAATTTGCGATGGTTCCAAAGTGGACCATGAGCGGCGCCGTATCCTATATCTTCAGCCTTGGCAACAATGGCACCATCACGCCCAGGGTCGACTGGTCCTATAAGAGCGATATCGAAAAGGACGCGCCCAATACCGCTGTGTTGAAACAAGAAGCCTACCATCTCTTCAATGTGGGCGTCACCTGGCTCTCGGCGGATGAGCGCTATTCTGTCGCCGTCAAGGGCAGAAATATTACCGACAAGATATATCTGCTGGCCGGCGTGCAGCAAAATGACGGCGGTTTTGCGGAGGGCATCTATGCGCGGGGTGCGGAATGGTCGGTGGCGCTGAAGGTCAAATATTAAAGCCCGGGGCGGTGCGCATTGTCGATCATTCTCAGGTCAAGGCGCACAAACTTCCAGGGTTGCAACACCAAACCGTGGCCGGCCATGAACACGGGATAAAGACCATGGAAGTCTGGATGCAGACCATCGCGCCCGGAGCCGAAACCCCGATCCACTTTCACGACTGTGAAGAAGTCATCGTCATCCTCAGTGGATCGGGGACATGCCGGGCGGGAGAGGAGGATTTTTATTTTTCCGCTAATTCCACGTTGGTGATCGCTCCCAATGTGGTGCATCAGATCGGCAATACATCCGATGACGACATGCAATTAATTGCGGCGCTGGGCATGGCGCCTGTTCGCGTCAAGACAGCGGATGGCGCAGAGCTGAAACTGCCTTGGGATGCTCCATAATTTCGGCTATGATGAATCGGTATGGGGATGACAAAGGTGTTGGATCGCGACGCGTCATGAAAATGAGCTTTGGTGAACGGCTGATTGCTTTGTTGAAGGAAGAGGGGGTGTCCGCTCTTTATTCACAGGGCGATCTCAGTATGAAGGACATTCAAAAGCACGCCGAGCTTGAGGGCCTGAAAATCATCGGCCCCCGTCATGAAGCGTCCGGCGTTTTCATGGCCATGGGCCATTATGTCCTGACCGGAAAACCGCAAGTGGCGTTGGGCGCCATTGGACCTGGACAGGCCAATCTGCTGCCCGCCGCGGTCACCGCCGCGCAGGAACATATTCCGGTTATTTTGATGGGGGCGCGCCGTCATGGGCGCGTTGACCGGTCCATTCGTCGCGGCCGCTGGCTTTACGCGCCCTTGATGCCGATGTTCGACGCCGTTTGCAAGTTCACCGCCAAGGTTGATAGTTTGGACGTACTGGACGAAGTGGTGCGGGAAGCTTTCCGCCAAGCGCTATCGGGTACGCCGGGGCCGGTTTACATCGAGTATGATTACAAGCTGAATGAAGAAAGTGCGGATTTCCCGTCCCTCGTGCCGCCGGCCCGCTATCGCGCCTTGCCGCAGCCCGCGCCCCAGTCATCCATATCCCAGGCGGTGGATTTGTTGCGCGCGGCAAAGTCCATCGTGCTGTTGGGGGGCGAGCGGGTGCATCACAGCCGCGCTCATGGTGCGTTTGCTCAATTGGCGCGTTTGTTGAAATGTCCGGTTCTGACGACCTATGGCGGCACCGGCGCGTTGCCCGAAACCGATGAACAATGGCTGATGTACATGAGCCGGGCCGGACAACAGGCGCTGGCGGATGCCGATGTTCTCTTGGCGGCGGGCACGTGTTTTCCGGAACTGGCCAATTATGGCCGGCTGCGGCATTTCAGCGCCAATGATAAACATCGCCAGGTGATCGTGATCGAGCCGGATGCCGCCGCTGTGGGCGTCAACCGCCCGGTGGATATCGCGTTGGTGGGGGCGGTGGACCTGGTGCTGGAGCAATTGATTGCCGCCCTTGCCGGCGGCCCGGCATTTGCGCCGCATCCTCGCTTGCCGGCGTGGCGGCAAGATTACTTGCGGGAACGGCAAGCCCTGTTGGACGGCTTGCCCAGAACCAACCGGATTTACCCTGGGCGGTTGATGGCGGAAGCGCGCAAGGCGGTGCCGGAAGACGCCATCATCGTGGTCGATGGCGGCTTGACCATGCTCTATCAGCATTCATGCTTCCAAAAAACAGCAACCGACTTTCTCTACACGGCGAATTTTTCGCACCTCGGTACGGGTCTCGGGCTTGCCATCGGCGCCGGCATCGCCACCCAGGGCCGCCGTCCCATTTGCTTGTTGAGCGGCGACGGCGCTCTGGGTTTTCACATCATGGATTTTGAAACGGCGGTGCGGCACAAGCTGCCGTTGGTGGTGATTTTGAACGATGATCAGGCGTTAGGCGCGGAGATGGCGCAGCACATGGAGCATATCGGCCATCAAATCGAGGTAGCCTTCGGCCCGGTGCGCTACAGCGATATCGCCATCGCCATGGGCGGCTTTGGCGTCTATGTCGACAAGCTGGAAGACATTGTTCCCGCCGTGCGGCAGGCGTTCGCCTCCGGCCGTCCCGCCATCGTTCACGTGGCGACGGATCAGGACGCTAGTTACGCCTATATGCCGCCCTATATTGAGGAATTGGTCAGTTGGCTGGAGGCGGATCCCACGAGGGACGGCGCATGATGTCCTCCTCTGAACATTCCGGTGATTGGGAATTCCAGCGAATTGCTGCGCTCCTTAAGGCGCAGCGCCAGGCATTTCTGGCCGATGGCGTTCCTGACCTTGCAAGCCGCGTCGACAGGTTGAATCGTTTGGCGCGGCTGCTGTTGGATCATCACGAGGAGATCGTCGCCACTGAATCGGAGGATTTTGGCGGCCGCGCGCCCACCTTGACCCGCGCCGCGGATATCCTGGGCGGGGTGGGCGTTGTCATGTTCAACCGCGATCATCTGGCCTCCTGGATAGCGCCGCAGCCCGTTGACTTGCCGGCGGACGCCGTCGCCGCCGGCATGCGCGCCGAAGTTCACTACCAGCCCCTGGGCGTGGTTGGCGTGATCACCCCGTGGAATGGCCCTTTTCTGCTGGCTACCATCGCCGCCGCCAATATTCTGGCGGCGGGTAATCGCTTGATGTTGAAGCCATCGGAATTGGCGCCGGCGTCCGCCGCGCTGTTGTCACGGTTGTTTACGCGCTACTTTAATCCATTGGAAGCGGTGGTGGTGGAAGGTGACGCCAACGTGTCCCAGGCTTTTGCCCGGCAGCCGTTTGATCACCTGCTGTTTACCGGCTCCAGCCGGGTCGGCCGCGAGGTGATGAAGGCGGCGGCGGAAAACCTGACGCCCGTCACGCTTGAACTGGGCGGCAAGTGCCCGGTGATCATCGGCCGCAGCGCCGATGAAGCGGTGATGGCGGCACGGCTCTCCTACAGCAAATTGATTTTTGGCGGCCAGGTATGCGTGACGCCGGATTACGTTCTGGCGCCCAAGGGGCAGGCGCGGCGCGTTGCAGAGGCCGTTCTGGGCGCGGCGCGCCAGCAATATCCCACCGTTGCCGGCAATAAGGATTACACGGCGATCATCAATGATCGCCATTTCTCCCGGCTCCAGGGATTGCTGGAGGATGCCCGGCAGAAGGGGGCGGAGATTATATCGACCGCAATGTCGTCGCCGCTTCCCGCCAATGATCGACGTTTGCCATTATCGGTGGTGCTGGGCGCAACGGAAGACATGGGCGTCATGCAGGAAGAAATCTTCGGGCCCATTCTGCCGATCCTGGAATACGACCACATCGCCGCCGCCATTGCCTTCATCAACCGGCGGGATCGGCCGCTGGCGGCCTACTATTTTGGCGCTGATGCCGATGAGTTGAAACAGGTTCAAGCCAAGGTCTGGACCGGCAGCATGGTGATCAATGACGCGCTGTGCCAAATATTCTATGAAACATTGCCGTTTGGCGGCGTCGGGCCAAGCGGCATGGGCCGCTACCGGGGCTTTGAAGGCTTCAAGACCTTCTCCAACCAGCGGCCGGTGGTTTTTCAAAGTAATGCTGATGCAGCGCTGGCGGCGCAGCGCCCGCCCTATGCCGCCGGCCTGGAGACTTACTTGTTGAACGCCATTAACGGCCTGAAGGCGGCCTTTGCGTCCGCCGACGACAAGTAGCCTGAATGCAGGAAGATCAATCATGACCAGCAACCGCATGACTGCCGGCGAACGCATTGTCCAGTATCTGGCGCAAGAAGGCGTCAAGGTCATTTTCAGTCAGGGCGAATTGTCCCTGATGGACATTCAAAAGCACGCCTTGAAGCAGGGGCTGAAAATGGTTGGCCCGCGTCATGAATCGTCCGGCGTCTTCATGGCCGCCGCTTATTATCGCATGACGGGCGTGCCGCAGGTAGCCATGGGGGCGCAAGGACCGGGTGTTGCCAACTTGCTGCCGGGCGCGGTGAACTGCCGGGAAGAACACATCCCGATTATTCTCATCGGCGCTTGCCGCCAGCATGAGTCCACCACTGGAGTCAGAACGGGCCGCTTTCTCCACAGCGGTACATTGCTGCCGGCCTTTGCGCAAGTATGCAAGTGGGCGGGGAAAATCCTGCATCCGCGTCAAGTAGATGAAATGATGCAGCAAGCGTTCCGCGAGGCCACCAGCGGCACGCCGGGTCCGGTATACCTGGAAGTGGATTACGAGGGCCATCAACTGGTTCATGACTATGTGGAAATGACGCCGCCGGAGCACTACCGCCTGACAAAACAGGAGCCATCCCAATCATCCATTGCCCAAGCCGTGAGCATGATCAAGGCGGCGCGCGCGCCGATGATCCTGGCGGGAGAGGAAGTGCAAAGCACCCGCACGTTCGCGGAATTGCATGCCTTATCCCGCTTGATGAACTGCCCGGTGACCACGCCCATGATGGCGCGCGGCGTGATCAAGGAAACCGATGATCACTTCATCGGCTTTAGCAGCGATACTATCAAGGAAGTGATCGCGGACGCGGATTTGGTTGTGGCGGTGGGCACGCGCATTCCCGAACACATCAATTACGGCCGCCAACGTCACTGGGCAGATAAAGATGCGGCACGCCAATGGATCATGATCAACCCAGATCCCGCCGCGTTCGGCATCAACCGGCCGGTTGACCTACCCGTATTGGGCAGATTGCCTGATGTTCTGCCGCTGTTGAATGCGGCGTTACAGCAGGCGGGCCCTCGTCCCGTTCATCCAAAGCTTGCCGAATGGCGCGCAGCCTTCATTAAGGAGCGGCACGAGCGCATTGAAGCGGCACGCGGCAAACAGCCCATGCATCCCTATGAACTGATGGCGGTCGCTCGCGAGGCCGTGCCGGACGATGCCGTTATCGTCACAGAGTGCGGCCTTACCGGCGTTTATTTGAATGACGCCTTTGAACAACGCAGCAACGATTATTTATGGAACGTGACCTTTGGCATATTGGGCGCCGGCCTGCCGCATGCCATCGGCGCTAAGCTGGCGGTGGGCGATCGGCCGGTTTGTTTGGTGACGGGGGATGGCGGGCTTGGCGTTCACATCATGGAGCTGGAAACCGCCACCCGCCACCAGGTGCCGATCGTTATTATCGTCAATGACGATCAGTCTTTCGCCGCCGAGCTGGCGGCGCTGGATGCAAAAATGGGCGCGACGCCGGAAGCGCGCTTTGCCTACACGCGGTTTGATCGGCTGATCGAATCTTTGGGCGGCCATGGCGAATATGTGGAAACCGCGGATAAGATCAAACCGGCGATCGAGCGCGCCTTCAAGTCCGGCAAGACAGCCTTGGTGCAAGTGCGGGTTGATCAGGATAGCGGGCTTAAATATCTGCCCCACGGCAATGCGGATCTTTTTAGTTGGGTGCACGAGGACGCCCGCCTGGCAAGGGGATAAGCGGTTGCTTTGCCCATGTTGCTTTAGGTACCGTTGAGATTCGCCGGCGTCACAGCGACGTCCGGACGCTGTTCAATATCAACGGCGTCCGGGCGTTATGGCATCGTCATCAGGCCAGATCGAAACGATCGGCGTTCATCACCTTGCTCCAGGCCGCCGCAAAATCGCGCACGAACTTCTCTCCGGCGTCGTCTTGCGCGTAGACTTCGGCCAGCGCCCGCAACCGGGAGTTCGACCCGAAGACGAGATCGACGCGGCTGGCGGTCCACTTCACCTTGCCGCTGGCGCGGTCGCGGCCTTCAAAGACATCCTTGGCGTCCGTGACTGGCTTCCACTCAGTGGCCATGTCGACCAAGTTGACGAAAAAGTCGTTGCTGAGCGTCCCGGGGCGATCGGTGAAGATGCCATGCGGCGATTGGCCGTAGTTTGCGCCCAAAACACGCAGGCCGCCTACCAGAACCGTCATCTCCGGCGCCGTCAGGGTCAAGAGCTGCGCTTTGTCGATCAGCATCTCCTCCGGTGAAACGTCGAGACCCTTCTGGTGATAATTGCGAAACCCGTCCGAGCGCGGCTCCAGTACGGCGAATGACTCGACGTCAGTCTCCTTCTGCGAAGCGTCGGTGCGGCCCGGTGCGAAGGGAACCTCGATGTTGTGCCCAGCCTTCTTGGCCGCCGCCTCGATGGCCGCGCCACCGCCGAGTATGATCAGATCGGCGAGTGAAACCCTCTTTTTGTCGGATGCGGCGTTATAGTCCTTCTGGATTTTCGCCAGCGTCGCGAGTACGTTCACCAGCTGCTTCGGCTGGTTGACTTCCCAATCCTTTTGGGGGACTAGACGGAGGCGCGCGCCGTTCGCGCCGCCGCGCTTATCGGAGCCGCGGAACGTCGATGCCGATGCCCAGGCGGTCGAGACCAGATCGGAGACAGACAGCCCCGAGGCCAGGATCTTGGCTTTAAGATCAGCCGCATCCTTGGCGTCGATCAGCGGGTGATCGACCGCCGGAACCGGGTCCTGCCAACTGAGGTCCTCTTTGGGAACTTCCGGACCCAGATAACGCGCCTTCGGACCCATGTCGCGGTGCGTCAGCTTGAACCACGCGCGGGCGAAGGCGTCGGCGAACTCTTCCGGGTTCTTGTGGAAATGGTGCGAGATCTTTTCATAGGCCGGATCCATCCGCATCGCCAAGTCGGCGGTGGTCATGATGGTGGTCACGCGCTTCGATGGATCATGCGCGGCGGGGGCGAGGTGTTTGGGATCGGGATTGATCGGTACCCACTGCCACGCGCCGGCCGGGCTTTTCACCAGGTCCCAGTCGTAGCCAAACAGCACGTCAAAATAGCCCATGTCCCACTTGGTGGGGTTCGCCGTCCAGGAGCCTTCGATCCCGGAAGTGATCGTATCGCCGCCCTTGCCGCTGCCGTAACGCGACATCCAGCCGAGCCCCAAGGCTTCCAGCGGCGCGGCTTCCGGCTCGGGTCCGACATTGCTTGCGCTCCCTGCGCCGTGGCATTTGCCGAAGGTGTGGCCGCCGGCGACCAGCGCGACGGTCTCGTAGTCGTTCATCGCCATGCGCGCGAAGGTCTCGCGGATATCGCGGCCCGAGGCGAGCACGCTGGGCTGGCCGTTCGGCCCTTCCGGATTGACGTAGATGAGGCCCATCTGCACCGCGGCCAGGGGGTTCTCCAGTTGGCGCTCGCCGCTGTAGCGCTTGTCGCCCAGCCATTCGGCTTCCGAGCCCCAATAGATATCCTCTTCAGGCTCCCAGATGTCCGCGCGTCCGCCGCCAAAGCCGAAGGTCTTAAAGCCCATCGACTCCAAGGCGCAGTTGCCGGCCAGGATGATCAGGTCGGCCCAGGAGATCTTGTTGCCGTACTTCCTTTTGATCGGCCACAAAAGACGGCGCGCCTTGTCGAGATTGGCGTTGTCGGGCCAACTATTGATCGGCGCGAAGCGCTGATTGCCGGTGCCGCCGCCGCCGCGCCCATCGCTGATGCGGTACGTGCCCACGCTGTGCCAGGCCATGCGGATGAAAAGGCCGCCATAATGTCCCCAGTCGGCGGGCCACCAGTCCTGGGTATCCGTCATCAACGCGTAAAGGTCCTGTTTAAGGGCCTTGAAATCCAGCTTCTTGAACTCCGCCGCATAATTGAATGCCGACCCCATGGGATTGGACAGGGCGGAGTGCTGATGAAGAATATTGAGATTCAATTGGTTAGGCCACCAATCCCGGCTCGATCTCATGCCGGCTTTCGTGGTCCCGTGCGCAACCGGGCATTTGTCTGCGCTGGCGGCGGCGTCTTTATCCATCAATCTTCTCCAAAGCGTTTGCAGATGCTTATTATAATTATTCTAAAATATATCAAAGCCCATGACAAGACAGAATCCAGATCGCCATCCCAGGATTACGCTTGAAGTATAAAGACGAGTAAGGAATTCACCTTTGACGCGGATCAAGGGAAGGTGATTTCAATAAGCCGCCGGGGCGGGCGGTCTGCCGAGCGGCCTCCTCTAGGGACGCGTCAGGCTGGCCATAAATCCGTGCTCAGATATTTCAAACCGCTATCTGGAATGACAATAACAATACGTTGGCCGGAACCTGTCCGGCGCAGCAGGTTCAGGGCTGCGGCGATATTGGCGCCGGCGGAGAAGCCGGCAAATATCCCTTCCTTTCGGGCAAGGAGGCGCGCGCCCTCAACGGCGTCCTGATCGTTAACTGTCAGATATCCATCAACATGGCGCTTATCAATGGCGCGAAGGTCGCGCATGCCGTATCCGCCGCCCTGAATGCGGTGCGAGGGTCGCGTTGTCGGCTGGCCGGCGAGAACGGCAGCTCCTTCCGGCTCCACAATCAGGCATTGAATGCGAGGATTGACCTCCTTGAAGGCCCGGGCGCAGCCGCCAAAGGTGCCGCCAGAGCCGACAAAGTCGCAAAATGCATCAAACGCACCGTTGGTTTGCGCCAGGATTTCCTGGGCGGTGCCATGATAATGGCAATCGATATGTCCAGGTAAGATAAATTGATCGGCGCGGAAAGCGCTCAGTTCCTTCGTCAAGCGTTGGGTTTCTTGTTCCACCAGGGCCAAATCTTCGCCGGATACATGTCCTGCCGCGCTGCCGCGGGCTTGGTCCACGAGCACGACATCAGCGCCTAACGCCCGCATCATGCGCGCCCGCTCCGGGGAATTGCCCTTGGACATGACGGCGATGAATTTATGTCCCAACACGGCGCAGGCAATGGCCAGCCCAGTTCCCGTATTGCCGCTGGTTAATTCGATCACCGGCTGCCCGGGCCGCAGACTACCATCTTGCAAAGCATCCAGCATCAGTTGCCGGGCGACGCGGTCCTTGCGGGAAAATCCTGGATTCAAGTATTCCAGCTTGGCGTATATTTTACCGCCGCACTCTTTGGTCAGGCGGTCAAGGCTGACAAGCGGCGTGTGTCCAATTGCATCCAAAACGGAAGGCAGGATGTGTGACGTTCGATCCATGTAGCTTTCCTGGAATTGCCCAGACACTCAATTTTTTTTATTTTTTTGTTGTGGACAGATTACATTGCCTTCTCGAATTTTTCCTTCTTTATTTGTTCTCTATCGAGATGTGTATTGGCGGTTTTGCATGGCCGGCCCCTGCCGAAAGGTGTGCGCCGGAGTCTGTATACGGGCTTTTATATTAATTTGCCTCAGCTTCGTTTTTTGCCAGCCAGACGGCGTTGCTCGGCAAGCATAGATTTAAGGTCCGACGCTGCTTCGCCCAGCTCTTCGGCCATTTGCAGATCGCGCACCGCCAGATCATGGCTATCAAGCGCGGCGTAGGATAAGCCGCGGCGCAGCCACGCCTCGGCATAGCGCGGCCGGCGTTCAATGGCGTCGCTGAAATAGGCGATGGCTGTCGCATGCCGTCCTTGATCGGCATAAGCAAGGCCGATCTCCAGCATGATCGCGGCGTTGTCAGGTTCGATCGCCAGCGCGCGCCGCAGATCCGCAACAGCATCGTCGAAATTTTTCATTTCGCGATGGAGCGCGCCGCGGCGATGGAGCGCCGCCTCATTGTCGGGATCGAGGTGCAAGGCTTCGTTGTAATCGGTGAGGGCGGCAAGAAAATTGCCCTGCAGCTTTTCGGCAAGGCCGCGATTGCTGAAATAACGGGAGGTGTCGGGCGCAAGCTCAATGGCGCGGTTGAAGTCATCCATGGCCAATTCAAGATCGCCTTGATCGCGATAAAGACGGCCGCGTTCGTTCAAGGCTTTGTGGTGGTCCGGATCAAGCTCGATCGCCCGCGTCAGGTCTGCGATCGCCTCGCGGACTTTGCCGTAACCGGCCATCACGATGGCGCGATTGAAATAGGCGGCGCTGAGTTTTTGCACGCCGATCCCCGGGGTGGAAATCGCCCGCGTGCACGCGGCATAGACAAGCGTGGGATTTTTCTCCTCGCGACAGCCGCTGAAATCCGCCTCGCCGCCGGCTGGCGCTGGCGATGCCAAGAGCAGAACCGCAACCGCCAACGCCACTGCGGCGGGCAACGCCAGAGCCTTACCGTGCCGCTGCGGCGTTGCACGGTTTTGCTGTGGGGGCTGGGGGGATCGCTGACCCGCCATTGCGCCTCCTCCGCCAGGTGGTAGCTCAATCCCTTCAGTATACGTAGGTTGCCGTCAGGGAGGCAAGGCTGCCGGGTTGAGCCGCCTGCCTGTCGCAAGTCGAAGGGTGGGGAAAAATGCGCGTCTTACGTTGCTTCCGGGCGCGGTTTTCGCGCCGCTTCCACCAGGGCGCGAATGGCCCAGCGTTTAACTTTCTGCGCTTCCCGCTCGTCCGTTTGTAGAACATCCTTGAATACCACCCGGGATTCGGTGCCGATGATCAGCGCTAGGATTTTGATCAAGGCATCGAGCGCCGCCGGCTTGAATTGCTGGCGCGCCGGTTTCAGCGCTGCCTCGATCAACGGCGTGCGGCGGTTCTGGCGCGCCGGCAGGTCGGTATCTTCCCCGCTCCTTAATCCCCGTGTCAGCGCATGCGCCAGCATCATACGCAGCGACGGTTCGTTGGCCAGGATCATCTCATCAAGCGCCGTATCGACGCGAATGAGGCGCGCCACAGGATCATCCGCCGGCAGATCGTCGAACAGCCCGTCAGCCTCCGGAAAGGCGATATCCAGGGAGGCTTCGACCAGCAGCGCTTCGACATTTGGAAAATAGCGATAGGCGGTGGCGCGGGACACCAGCGCTTCCTCGGCGATGTCCTCCAGACTGGGCTGGCGGCCTTGGCGCGTCAGCCGCGCGGCGGCTTGCAGCAGATCCTTGCGGGTGCGGCTTTTCTGGTTGGGTCGGCCCATCTCTCGCGCTGCCGTCCTACGTTAATCTTGCGGCAGTTGCCGGATGATATCCGCCAGGTCCACCCACACGTTTTCACGTTTGATGTCGCCATTGTCGGTAAATTCGATGACGTGCAGCAGCCGGAATTTGAGCGGTCGGTTCTTGCCTTCAAGGCCAAACGGCTTGCCGGGCGCGGTGCCGCGCCACAGCGATTCATCAACCATGAAGTCGTCACCGTAATAGCGCTTCAGTGTTTTGATCTCGCCGTCGGCCAGATCGGCGAACAAGGCCTCGTAAAAGGGGCGGGCGGCGGCGCGGCCATGGGTAGGCCCCAACGGCCAGCCGACGATATCGTGCTCCACATCCGGGGCCAGGGTCGCCAGCACGCCGGCCACGTCGTCGCGCGCCTCGTAACCGAAGTGTTCATCCATTTTGCGATCCATGTCGCTGCGGGTGATCGCCACGTCTAAGGCTCCTTCTCTCTGTGCATCAATCGGCAAACTGGTACTTTAATGAGACAAAAATCTCATGTCAATACTTAAATCTTATATTTTAAAATTCTACTCCAGATGGGTACTCTACGGCCCAAGCCCCGTATGCGCAGCACCCGACATTAATTCCAGCGGATATGCCCATGAATACCACTACTCATATCGAGCGGCGGCATACCATTACCTTGCCCCTGGATACGGCGGCGGCGTTTGCCCTCTTTACGCCCAAGGGCGAAATCGCCTGGGTCGATGATTGGCGGCCGGAGTTCTTCTACCCGCCGGATGGCGAACCGCGGGATGGCATGGTGTTTCGCACCGGCCACGGCGGCGAAACGACGCTCTGGGCGTGCGTCGCCTGGGAGCCTGAGGCTCACCACATGCGCTATGCGCGGGTGACGCCGGAATCGCGGTTCGGGTTCGTCGATGTGGTCTGCCGCGCCCTGGCGCCGGACATGACCGCGGTGACGGTGGGCTACGACTACACCGCGCTCAGTCCGGCCGGACAGGCCTATCTGGATCGCCTGACCGAGGCGGAGTTCGCCGCCATGATCGATGCCTGGCGTGAGCTCATTATGGCGCGGATCGCCGTCAGCGGCGGCGCCAAACGTTGACCAGAAACAACAGCGTGGCGACCAGGATCAGGAGCGAGCCGAGGATGGCGACGGCGTGCTGATTCTGCCGTACGGCGCAATAAATGCCCAGCGGCATCGCCAGCGCTCCCGCCACGGCAAAGATAAAATGCGCCACCGCCAGCTTGTTCTTGGCGGCAAAATCGAGCCGGTAGCCGATGCCGAACAGGGCCAGCGTCGCCCAGCCGATGAGCAGCAGGTGGGAATGCATGGATTGCAGCGAGAAATCCTGAACCATCCCCATACTGATGCCGAAACCCATGCCGAGCACGGCGAACAATACGGCGACGAGAAAAAAATAGCGGTCAATATTCTGTGTCATGTAAAAGCCCCCATCATCTGACAACAAGTTGCGTTGATTGAACCGTTATGTTGCTTAAAGCCCCCCTTGCGGGCGACTAGACTATATCATGGCTGGGAGAGTGGAGGAGAGAACAAAAAGAGACCCCCATGTATATTCATGGCTTCACAACGGTTGATTGGCCCTGCCATGCATGGAATTGGACAACCAATAGCCACTGAATTTTCCCGCTTTTTTCATATTTTTCTAATCTTCGCTCCGCTATCTTGCCGTCCGAAGAGCTAGGAGTAACTGTTTGAGCACCCTCATCCCCCACCTCATCCGCGACAGCGCCCGGCGGCTGCCCGCTCACATCGCCCTGGAATATAAGGACGAGCGGCTCAGTTACGCCGAGCTGGAAGCTTTGATGGAAAAGACCGCCCGCGCCGTGCTGGCCGCCGGCCTCGGCCGCGGCGAGCGGGTGGCCATCTACCTGCCCAAACAAATCGAAACCGTGGCGGCGATTTTCGGCACCAGTCGCGCCGGGGCGGTGTTCGTGCCGGTCAACCCGGCACTCAAAGGCCGCCAGGTGGCCTATATCCTCAAAGACTGCAACGTGCGGCTTTTTATCACCTCCAACGACCGCCTGGTGGGTCTGGCCGAGGAGTTGAAGGACTGTCCGGACCTCGCCCAGGTGGTGGTGACCAATGACAAGGTTGCCGCCGTCGCTCTGCCCGGCGTCAAGCTTGCGACGTGGAAGGATTTCATGGCCGGGGCAGGGGATCATAAGCCCCATCGGGTGATCGACGCCGACATGACGGCGATCCTTTACACCTCGGGCTCCACCGGCATGCCGAAGGGCGTGGTGCTGTCCCACCGCAACATGGTGGCAGGCGCCAAAAGCGTCGCTGAATATTTGGAAAACAATCCCGACGACGTGATCTTAAGCGTGCTGCCGTTGTCGTTCGATGCTGGCTTGAGCCAGCTGACCACTGCCTTTGCCTCAGGCGCGCGGGCGGTGCTGATGAACTATCTGCTGCCGCGCGACGTGGTCAAGGCGGTGGCGCATTACCGCGTCACCGGGCTGACCTGTGTGCCGCCGTTGTGGATTCAACTGAAAGACATCGACTGGCCGGCGGAAGCGGTGGAAAGCGTGCGCTACATCGCCTCCACCGGCGGCCGTATGCCGCGCCCGGTGATCGCCAAACTGCGTGAGCGCTTGCCGAAGTCCAAGGTCATCATCATGTACGGCCTGACCGAGGCTTTCCGCTCCACCTACCTGCCGTTCGAGGAGATCGACAAACGCCTCGATTGCATGGGCAAGGCGATCCCCAACGCCGAGATCATGGTGGTGCGGGAAGACGGCACGCCCTGCGCGCCGGGCGAGATCGGTGAACTGGTGCACCGCGGCGCGCTGGTGGCCATGGGCTACTGGAATGATCCCAAGCGCACGGCGGAACGCTTCAAGCCGGCTCCCGGTCAGCCCGCCGGCATTCCGATCCCGGAAATCGCCGTCTGGTCGGGCGACAAGGTCAAGCGCGACGCCGATAACTATTTCTACTTCGTCGGTCGCAATGACGAGATGATCAAGACCTCGGGCTATCGGGTCAGCCCCACCGAGTTGGAAGAAATCCTCTACGCCAGCGGCCTGATCGGCGAGGTGGTGGCTTTGGGGCTGGATGATGCCGAACTCGGCCAGTCCATCGCCGTGGTGGCGACGCCCAAGGACGGCGCCGCCTTGGACAAGGACGCGCTCATCGCCTACTGTCGCAAGGAGCTGCCGACTTACATGGTGCCGCACCATGTGATCGCGTGGCCGGAGCTGCCGCGCAATCCCAACGGCAAGCTCGACCGCAAGGATATCGGCGACCGCATCCGCACCGAAATGGGCAAATAAGGGACGGGTATGAAAAAAGACACGCCGCAACACGCCGAGATCATCGGCTTTTCCGTCATCGACGGCTGTCTTGCCGTGGGCGGCATGCCGGTAACCAGGCTTGCCGAGCAGGTGGGCGCGACGCCGTTCTTCGCCTACGACCGCGCGCTGATGAGCGCCCGGGTGGCCGAGCTGCGCGCCGCTTACCCCAAGGACGTGCACTTTCATTACGCCATCAAGGCCAATCCCATGCCCGCCGTGGTGCAGCACCTGGCGCGGCTGGCGGATGGGCTTGATGTGGCCTCGGCGGGTGAGATGCAGGTGGCGCTTGATACCGGCATTGATCCCTTGACCATCAGCTTCGCCGGTCCCGGCAAGACGGCGCAGGAAATTTCCCAGGCGGTGGCCGCCGGCATCGTCATCAACCTGGAAAGTCCGCATGAAATGGAAGTGGCGGCGGACGCCGCCACGCGCTTGGGGCTGCGGCCCAAGGTGGCGATCCGGGTCAACCCCGACTTTGAATTGAAAACCTCGGGCATGAAAATGGGCGGCGGAGCGAAACAGTTCGGCGTCGATGCCGAACAGGTGCCGCAGATGCTCAAGCGCCTCAGCGCGCTGCCTCTCGATTTTCATGGCTTTCATATCTTCTCCGGCTCGCAGAACTTGCGCGAGGAGTCGATCCTGGAAACTCAGGAAAAGACCATCAACTTGGCCCTCGAACTTGCGTCCCACGCGCCGCGGGCTCCAAAGCTTGTCAATATTGGCGGCGGTCTGGGCATTCCCTATTTTCCCGGCGAGCAGCGGCTCGATCTGAAGGTGCTGGGCGATGGCTTGGAAAATCTGATGCCGCGTCTGCGCCAAGAACTGCCGGGGGCGGAGACGGTGATCGAGCTGGGCCGCTTTCTGGTCGGCGAGGCGGGGGTCTACATTGCCCGCATCGTCGATCGCAAGGAGTCGCGCGGCCAAGTGTTCCTCATCACCGACGGCGGGCTCCATCATCAACTGGCGGCGTCGGGCAACTTCGGCCAGGTCATTCGCAAGAATTATCCGGTGGCCATCGCCAATCGCATGGGCGCGCCGGCGAGCGAGGAGGCGAACGTGGTCGGCTGCCTGTGCACGCCCTTGGATCGGCTGGGTGACAAGGTTTCGCTGCCCCGCGCCGAGGTCGGCGATCTGGTGGCGGTGTTCCAGTCCGGCGCCTATGGCCTGACCGCCAGTCCCGCGGCCTTCCTCGGCCATCCCCCGGCACGCGAAATTTTGGTCTAAGTCATGAGCGGCATCGCAGGCTGGTTTGGCGGCAGCATCGGCGCACAAGAGGGCGCGGCCATCTTGGCCTGTATGGTGGATGCCATCGGACGGGGCGAGGGGCCGTCGCCGGTCCTGCCGCTTGCCGGCAACGGGTACGGTCTGGCGGCGCGGGTCGGACTAAGCTTTGCCGATGCCGCTGAAGAGGGGGGTATTGCCGCCGTCATCCACGGTCGGCCGTGGTGGGATGATCCCGAGCTGGCCGCGCTGGCGCAAAAAGTGGGCTTTGCCAAGAGCCTGATCGCCGCCTACCGGCGTTATGAGGAACGCTTCTTGCGCCGCCTGAAAGGCGCGTTCGCCGTCGCCATCGCGGAACCGGCTAAGGAGGCAGGGCTGGCCGCCATCGACCGCATGGGCATCGCCACCCTGGTCCATGGCCGGGCCGAGGACGGGGCTTGCGTTTTTGCCGCCGCCACCGACGGCGTTTGCGCCTATCCCGGCGCACCGACCCGCGTCTCGGCGCAGGCAATCTTCAATTTTCTCTTCACCTATACCGTACCGGCGCCCACCGCTATCTATGAGGGCCAGTCGAAACTGCTGCCCGGCGAGATGATCGTCTGGCGGCATGGCGAGACCACCCGCCGCTTTTACTGGACCATGCCCTATACCCAGCGCAAGGGCGCCTCGGCGGAGGATTTGGCCGTCGAACTGAAGGCGCAATTGGCGGATGCCTTTGCCCGCACCGTCGATGGACTGCCGGTGGGCGATATCGGGGCATTTTTGTCGGGCGGGCTCGACTCCAGCACCGTGGCCGGGCTGATGGCCCAGCATTACGGCGGCGGGCGGACCTTTACCATCGCCTTCAACGAGCCGGCGTTCGATGAAAGCGGCTATGCCCGCATCGCCGCCAAGCATTTTGCCACCGATCATCAAGAATACATCCCGACGCCGCAGGACGTGCTTGACCTGATGCCCAAGCTCGCCGAGGCCTATGACGAGCCCTACGGCAATACCTCGGCCATTCCCGCCTATTGCTGTGCCCGCATGGCCAGAGAGGCGGGCGTCAAGGTGATGCTGGCCGGCGATGGCGGCGACGAGATCTTCGCTGGCAATGAGCGCTACGCCCAGATGCAGCGGATCGAGAACTTCGGCCGTATCCCGCGGCCTTTGCGGGCGCTTCTCAATCTTGTCCTGGCGCCGCAAGCCGTCGATACCATGCCGCTCCTCGGGCAGGCCCGGCGCTGGGCGCGCCGCTATGCCATCCCGATGCCGGAGCGGATGTTTTCCTACGGTTTCCTGGGCGATGTCGATCCGGCTTCCGTGCTTACCGCCGAATTGGCTCGGACCATCGACCTGGCCGAACCCATGGACATCCTGCGTGAAGTCTATGATCGCCCCGCCAGCGCCGACATGCTCCAGCGCATGATGCACCTCGATCTGAAATCCGCCCTGGCGGACAATGACTTAAGGAAGGTCAACCGGATGTGCGCCGTAGCCGGGGTCGAGGTCAGATATCCACTCCTGGACGATGATCTGGTGGCTTTTGCCGCCAGCGTGCCATCACGGTTTCTGCTGCCCGGCACCGACCTGCGCCGTTTCTACAAGGATGCCATGGTCGGCTTCCTGCCGCCGGAAATCCTGGCCAAGACCAAGCATGGCTTCGGCCTGCCGTTCGCCCAATGGATCAAGGCCGACCCGCCGCTGAAATCCGCCATCGAGGACTTGGTGGCGGCGATGCGGCCGCGCGGCTACTTCAATCCGGCGTTCATCAGCCAAGTCCAGGCAGCCATCCGCGAATCGCGGACGACCCCGGTGGATGGCTTTGCCTGGGATATTGCTATCCTTGAGTTGTGGCTGGAAAGACACAGTGACCGTTAAAATAGCGCCGTTAACTGCAACCAAATCGGCCAAAGTCGCGGAATGTCAAGGATTTTGCCACCAAAGAATTAGGGGATAGCAGCGGTCGCCGGGTGACACCCATGTCCGAAAAGGCTAAAATCTCCCGCTGCTTCAATATTTCTTAAACTGTTCAGGTTTTTATAAGCGTCGGGAAGCCGTGTCGAGTGATCATTAAGCCAACGGGATAGCCCCATCGGCTAGGTCAGCGGCAGGCTTTTTATCACAAGATCGATCGCAACTTATTGCGAACGCGATCATGAAGAGGACACGCTCATCCATGACCCAGAGCTTTCAGGGGATTTCTGCAATGAAGGTAGTGTCGGCGGCCATTCTTGGCCTGTTCTTAGTGGCTTGCTCCCATGGCGGTGGTGAATTGCCGTCGGCCAATTTCGTGCCGCCACAGGAAGGTCCGGGGCCAAACTATGTAGTTGGTCCGCTCGATAACCTGTCGATCTTCGTCTGGCGCAACCCGGAGCTGTCGACCTCGGTACAGGTGCGCCCCGACGGCCGGTTCTCGGTGCCGCTGATCGATGACATGGTGGCCACCGGCAAGACGCCGACCGAATTGGCGCGGGCGATCGAGGAGAAACTTGGCTCCTACATCCAAAGCCCGATCGTCACCGTGATGGTCACCGGCTTTGTCGGTCCCTTCGCCCAGCAGGTGCGGGTGGTGGGTGCGGCGGCCAAGCCGCAGGCGATCCCCTATCGCGCCAACATGACGCTTCTGGACGTCATGATCGCGGTGGGCGGGCTGACCGAATTCGCGTCCGGTAATGGTGCGGCCCTGGTGCGCAGCGAAGGTGGCGCCCAGAAGGAATATGGATTGAGAATTTCGGACCTCCTGAAGGATGGCGATTCCACCGCCAACGTCGGCATCATGCCGGGCGATGTCATCATCATCCCGGAGAGCTTCTTCTAAGCCTCCGTTAAGGCACGTCCGAGTCTCGTCGGGCAAAAACAACGCGGTCGGCGCCGCTATGAACATGGGGCGCCGACTGTAGTCTTCGGTGGTTCCCGCCACGGCCCAAGAGTCAATCGGCGCGGCGGAGCGGCCTTGGGGTGAAATGACGCTTAAGTCACATAACTTTCTTGAGTTTGCTTTAAGTGGCTGTTAATTCGGCGGTTTCATACTAAGGCCAAGTCGAACCGGGGTATTGGCAAGTCAGGCCAGCGCAAGGGCGGGCTTGCCCCCGACGGTAACAGCCAGGACGGCTCGTTCGCTGGTGATGAAGAACCGTCTGCGAGGGTGCGGAAGTAAGGTGCAATGAACGAGATTTATCAACAAATCGTCGCCATCGGGTACGGCATTTGGCAGCGCCGGACCTATGCGCTCATCACCGCCTGGGTGGTGTCGGCGATCGGCTGGTTTCTGGTGGCGCAGATTCCCAACAAATACGAGGCGTCGGCGCGCATTTACGTCGACACCGAAACCATGCTCAACAACCTGATGCGCGGCATTGCGGTCAATACCGACATGATGCAGCAATTGAGCATGGTCCGGCAGACGTTGATCAGCCGGCCGAACATGGAAAAGGTCGTGCGCATGACCGACCTCGACCTCAATGCCAAGAACGAGAACGAGCTGGAAGCGATCATCGTCGACGTGCAAAAGCGCATCGGGCTGGCAGTCAGCGGGGCCAATCTTTTCAAGCTGTCGTATGAGGATCCGGATCCGCAGTTGTCGAAAAAGGTGGTGCAGTCCCTGCTTACCTTGTTCGTGGAAGCGAACATCGGCGCCAGCCGCAAAGATTTGACCGGCACCCGCCGCTTTCTTGACGAGCAGCTGCGCAAGCATGAGCAGGAGCTTACCGCTTCTGAGCGGCGCAAGGCGGAATTTCAGCAAAAGAATCTTGGGATGCTGCCTGGCGACAGCAATTATTTCCAGAAGCTTCAGGATTCCCGGCAGCAGCTGGTCGTGGCGACTGCTGATCTGGAGGATGCCAAAGTCCGCCGCAACGAGATGAAGCGGCAGCTGGCCAATGTTCCGCCCTATATCACCGCTGCCAGCAACGCCGGCGGTCCGCCCATCGGCGGCACGGTGTCCGATCTGCCGCAGCGCATCGCCGCCAAGCAGCGTCGGCTCGATGAACTGCGCGAGCGCGGTTATAAGGAGCAGCACCCCGACGTCATCATCATGAAGGAGACCATCGCGGAGCTGCAAAAAGAGTTTGCCAAAGAGCAGACGATGATCGTCGAGCAGATGGAGAAAGGCGAAGGCGGTCCGATCCCGGGCGGCAGCGCGGTGGCGCCGAACCCGATTTATGAGCAATTGAAAATCCGCCTCATCGACATGGAGACGTTGATCGCCGGCTTGCAAGGGCGGGTTGATCAACACCGTCGGACCGTTGAGCAGTTGGAGGGCATGGCCCAGCGGGTGCCCGAGGTTGAAGCCGAACTGGCCCGCCTCAACCGCGATTATGAAACCATCAAGGCGAACTACGAAAAGCTGTTGCAACGCCGGGAATCGGCGCGCTTGGCGCAGGAGCTGGAAAGCAAGACCGATGGCGTACAGATTCGCGTCATCGATCCGCCGCAAGTTCCGAAATTACCAAGCAGCCCCAACCGCCTGCTGTTTTTATCCGGCGTGCTGATTGTCGGATTGGGCGCCGGCATTGGCGTGGCGTTTTTGATGAGCCAGTTGCATACCACCTATGCTACGGTTCAGCGGCTGCGGGAAAACTTCGTCTTTCCGGTGCTGGGCAGCATATCGGCGATTATGACGGAAGAGGAGCAGCGTCTGCACCGTCGTAATCTGATGGCGTTCGGCATTGGCATCATCGGTTTGTTCGGGCCTACGGAGGGGTGCTGCTGATTGAAGCCCTCCGCGGTAATCTTCTGGTGGCCTAGGAGGCTTTATGGATCTCATTGAACGCGCAGCGCAGAAGATGAAGAAGGCCGGCGGCTCCCTGGTCGAACGGGCGGCGGAAAAAATGGCGCAGTCCCAGCCCGCCCCCGCCTCGGCGCCGGAAACCAAGGCGGCGGTCAGCGCGCCGGAGGCGCGGGAGAACCGCCGCGGTCGCCGCGTCAACATCAATTTCGAGGCCATGAAGGCCGATAACTACTTAACGCCCGACAGCGAGCCGACCACCATGGCGGAAGAGTTCCGTCTGGTTAAACGCAGCCTCTTGTTGAATGCCTTCGCCAAGGGCGAAGGGGCCATCCGCAACGGCAACCTCATCCTGGTGACCAGCACCCAACCCGGCGAGGGCAAGACTTTCTGCGCGGTCAACTTGGCCATGAGCATCGCCACGGAGCGGGATGTCACCGTGCTCTTGGTGGATGCCGATACCCATAAGCCCGAGGTCTTGAAAACTCTCGGGGTGGAAGGCGGCCGGGGGCTGGTGGATGTGGTGGCCGACCAAAATTTGGATTTAAGCGACTGTCTGTTGCGGACCAATATCGATAACTTGGTGCTGTTGCCGGCGGGACGTCAGCACAACCTGACCACCGAGCTTCTGGCCAGCGAACGCATGGGCGTGATCGTCGAGGAAATCGCCAAGCGCTATCCCGACCGGGTGGTCATTTTCGACTCGCCGCCGGCGCTTGCCTCCAGCGTCGCGTCGGTGCTGGCGCTGCACGTCGGGCAGATCCTGTTTGTGGTCGAAGCGGAGCGGACGCGCGAACCCCAGTTGAAAGAAGCGTTGTCTCTGGTAAGTTCGTGTCAACACATCAATCTGCTGCTCAATAAATCTCGCTTCTCAGCCGGAGAAAAGAAGTTTGGAACCTATTACGGGTACGGCACCTGAGAGGATAACCTCCAGGGGGGAAACAAATCGGATGACACATCGCGCGTATTATGGCCGTTTCGGTCTGTCGACGGCGCTCATCGCTTGGCTGGCGTCCATTCCGGCGATGGCCGGGCAATGGCACGCCACGCCGGAGCTTGAGGTGGCCGAAACTTATACCGATAACGTCGATCTCAATGCCACCGGAACCGGCCGCAAAACCGATTTCATTACCCGCATCTCGCCGGGCGTCCAAGTGACCGGCAAGAGCGGCCGCACTACTCTCGACCTGACATATCGGTTGAATTACCTGATTTTCGCCCGGTCCGATGAGGATACGGACTTGCGTCATTTTCTTGACGCCCGCGGTCACAGCGAGCTTATTGAGGACTTCTTCTTCCTCGACCTCGGCGGTTCGGTCAACCAGCAGTTTCTTGATCGCGGCGGCGCCATATCTGGCAATCAGGACAACGCCACCGATAACCGTCGCACGGTGCAGAACTACAATATTTCGCCCTATATCCGCCGGCCGCTGGGAACCCTGGCGACGGCCACCGCTCGCTACCGCTTAAGCTATGTCGACGTCAGCGGACCGGCGTCCAACAACCCGCTGCTTGACGTACTGTCGGAAACCGTCAGCCATCAGGGTGTTGTCCAGCTTGACAGCGGCCCCAGCTTCACCCGCTTAGGGTGGAGCCTTTCGGGCAGCTATACCCGCGATGATCGTACCCAGGGCCGGCGTGATAGCGAACGCGCCATCGGGCGGGCGGAATTGCGTTATACCGTCAGCCAATGGCTGACGCTCCTGGGCAGCGTCGGCTATGAGGATATCACCGACACCTCGCTGCTCAACGATCGTGATGGCGTTACCTGGGATGCGGGCTTCACCTTGAAGCCGGGCCCGCGCACCGTGCTGACGGTGCGGGGCGGCGAGCGTTATAATGAAATGAACTGGTCGGCGGTTCTCAACTACAAGATATCGAACCGCACCCGGGTGCGGGCCGGCTATACCGAGGAGATCACGACCACCTTGCGCATCCTGCAGGATGAGCTCAGCGGCGGCGAGCCGGGCGGCCCGGTGGTTGATCCCGGCGGCTTTTCGCTGGTTGATAGCGCCTTCAAGCGCAACCGCGTCTATGGCGGGGTGAACGGCAGCCGCGGCCGCACCACGTTCTCGCTGGATGGCTTTTATGAGGAGCGGCGGTTCGACATCGCCACCACGCCGCCGGAAAATCGCTATGGCGGGCACGGCGTTATCAGCCGCCGGCTATCGCCGCGCTTGACGGCCAATATCGGCGGGAACTATGAAAAAACCGAGATAAAGGGGTTGGCGGCCCGGGAAGACGACTTCTATGGCGCGCATGCCGGGCTGAATTATAGCTTTTCGCAATACATCTCAGGGGGGGTGACCTACTACTTCACCAGCCGGGAATCCGACGAGGCTTCACGAGACCTTAAGGAAAATGCGGTGAAGATCAACATCCGGGCAACCTTCTAAACCGGGTAACCTTCTAGAGATGTTGAATGTACGTGGAATTCTACAAGCTGACGGGACGGCCGTTCCAATTAACGCCTGACCCGCGCTTTTATTTCGACAGCAGCACCCACCGCAAGGCGATGGCGTACCTGACCTATGGCTTGAACCAGGGGGAGGGCTTCATCATCGTTACCGGCGAGATCGGGGCCGGCAAGACGACTCTCGTTGGCCATCTTTTCGATGAGCTCGACCGGGACCGCTACGTCGCCTCCAAGGTGGTGACGACGCAGCTCAACGCTGACGATACCTTGCGCATGGTGGCCTCCGGCTTCGGCTTGCCCACCGAAGGGGCCGACAAGGCGACCCTGTTGCAGCGGATCGAAAGCTTCTTGCGCGGCCAGGCGCGCTCGGGCAAGCGCGCGCTCCTCATCATCGACGAGGCGCAGAATTTGCCCAAGGGCGCGCTCGAGGAGCTGCGCATGCTGTCCAACTTCCAGGACAGCGGCCGGGCGCTCCTGCAAAGTTTTCTCCTCGGCCAGCCGGAATTTCGCGACAAGTGGGCGCTCGACCCCGATCTGGAGCAGCTCCGGCAACGGGTGATCGCCACTCATCACCTGTCCACCATGACTGCCGAAGAGACGGAACATTACATCCGTCACCGCATGGAGCTGGTGGGTTGGCAGGGCGATCCTGAATTTACGCCCGATGCGTTTCAGGCGATTTTTGAATATACTGGCGGCCTGCCGCGCAAATTGAATACGCTGTGTAGCCGTATCCTTCTCTATGGCGCGTTGGAAGAGCTGCGCAAGATCACCGGCGAGGTGGTGCTGGAGGTTATCGCCGATCTGGAACGCGACAACCGCGCCGCTGCCAAAGCGCGCGAAGAGGCGCAAAAAACCAGCGAGGAAGTATCGGCGCTCAAGGCTCATCTTGATGATGAACTATCGGCCAAGGCCGCTTCCCTCAACGGCAGCGGACATCCTCTTGCCTCGTTAAGCGAGATCGAGCGGCGGCTCGCCGTATTGGAAGAATATGTCCGCCTCCATGACCAGACCATCAAGCAAGCCCTTGAGATCGCCGCTAAATGGCTGGCGCAGGAAGGTCAGGAAGGGGAGGCCGATGGTCGCGAGTCGTAAGGCAGAGGCGCCGATCCGCAACGCCATGACCTGCGACGTCGAGGATTATTTCCAGGTCCAGGCGTTCGAGGACGTGATCGCGCGCGACGCTTGGAACTATTTGCCAAGCCGGGTCGAGGGTAACACCAACCGGGTGCTCGATCTGTTCGCGCAAGCAAACATCAAGGCGACGTTTTTCACGCTGGGATGGGTGGCGGAGCGCTTTCCCGCGCTGGTGCGCCGCATCATCGCCGAAGGCCATGAACTGGCCAGCCACGGCATGGATCATGTGCGGGCCAATCATCAAGACCGCATGACCTTTCGCACTGACGTCAGCGATACCAAGGCGCTTCTGGAGGATATTGGCGGCGTTCCGGTGCAGGGCTACCGCGCTGCGAGTTTTTCTATTGGTGAGCAAAATCTATGGGCGCTTGAGGTGCTGGCGGAAATCGGCTACCGCTACAGCTCCTCCATTTATCCCATCAAGCATGATCTTTATGGCATGCCCAGTGCGCCGCGCTTTGCTTTTCATCCCTTTCCCGGCAGTCAGTTCACGGAAATTCCGGTCACCACCGTAGAGCTGTTCGGCAAGCGCCTGCCCTGCGGCGGCGGCGGCTACTTCCGTCTTTTGCCCTATGCGCTGTCGCGCGCCGCCATGCGCCGTATCAATGCGGAAGGCGGCGCCTGCATGTTTTATTTCCATCCCTGGGAGATCGATCCCGACCAGCCCCGGCAAACCCAAGCGCCCTTAAAATCGCGTTTTCGTCACTATACAAATCTGCGTCATATGGAAGCGAAACTGAGCCGCGTGCTGCAAGATTTCTCTTGGGGCCGCGTCGATGACGTATTCCTGAAGGTGGCGTGAGATGGACGTTCGTTTGCTTGCCGACGCCGATGAGGCCCGCTGGGATGCTTATGTGGATGCCCATGCCGATGGCACTTTCTTCCATCGCGCCGCCTGGGCGCGGGTGATCAGGGAAAGCTTCGGTCACCGCACGCCTTATCTTCTAGCGCTAGAGGGTAATGACGTTCAGGGCGTGCTGCCGCTGACTGAGATCAGAAGCCGGCTGTTCGGCCGCTCGCTTATTTCCAATGCCTTTTGCGTCTATGGTGGACCGTTGGCGTCGTCGGCTGAAGCGGCGCAAGCGCTGGATGACGCGGCTTGGCGGATTGCTCGCACAAGCGGTATCGATGTCCTTGAATACCGCAGCCGCACGCGTCGCCATACTGATTGGGCGGCCAAGGACAACGTCTATGCAACTTTTCGCAAGGCTATCGCCGCCGATCACGACGCCAACATGAAGGCCATTCCGCGCAAGCAGCGCGCCATGGTGCGCAAGGGCATCGAGCGCGGGCTGTCTTCCGAGGTCGACGCCACCGTCGATCGCTTTTTCGCCATGTATGCGGAAAGCGTGCGTAATCTCGGCACGCCGGTATTCGCCAAGCGCTACTTTGCTAACCTTCTCCGCGCCTTCGGCAAGGACTGCGATATCGTCACCATCAGCCATGACGGTCAGGCGGTCAGCGCGGTGATGAACTTCTATTTTCGCGATGAGGTGCTGCCCTATTACGGCGGCGGCACGACGGCGGCGCGCGCCCTTGCCGCCAACGATTTCATGTATTGGGAGGTGATGCGCCGGGCGGTCGAGGATCGCGGCGCGCGGCTCTTTGATTTCGGCCGCTCCAAGGTCGGTACCGGCGCGTTTTCGTTCAAGAAAAACTGGGGCTTTGAGCCGACGCCGCTAGAATATGAATATAAGCTCGCGCCCGGCGTCGCCGTACCCGACGTCAATCCCTTAAATCCTAAATATCGTCTGATGGTGGCTACCTGGCAGCGGCTACCGCTATGGCTTGCCAATCGGCTCGGGCCGCTGATCGCCCGCGATTTAGGCTGACGCGCCATGGCCGACGTGCTGTTTCTTGCCCACCGCATCCCTTATCCGCCGGACAAGGGCGATAAGATACGTTCCTGGCACATGCTGGCGCATTTGGCGAAACGCCATACCGTGCATCTGGGCTGCTTTGTCGATGACCCGGACGACTGGAAACACCTGCGTTTCCTGGAAGACCTGTGCGGTTCGGTGATGGCGCTTCCCCTTCATCCGCGCCGTGGGCGCGTGCGCTCTCTGAAAGGACTCATCACCGGCGAGGCGCTGTCGGTAAGCTATTATCACGATCGCCGCATGATGGCGTGGGTCGACTGGACGCTCCATCATCGTCCCCTTGCCGGCACGGTGCTGTTCTCATCACCGATGGCGCAATATGTGCTGGGCAGCAAGAAAAGCGCCGGCCGGGTGGTGATGGATTTCGTCGATGTGGATTCCGATAAATGGCGGCAGTACGCCGCCACCAAGCCCTGGCCGATGTCGTGGGTATATAAACGTGAGCACCGCCGCCTCCTCGCCTTCGAGCGGCAGGTTGCGGCGGCGGTTGATGTCAGCGTCTTCGTCTCGCCCAAGGAGGCGGCGCTGTTTCGCGCTCTGGCACCGGAATCGGCGTCTCGCGTGCACCATTTGAATAATGGCGTTGATTTTAACTACTTCTCGCCCGAGCATGGTTTTGCCTCGCCCTATCCGGCGAGCGAGTCCGCCATCGTCTTTACCGGCGCCATGGACTACTGGGCCAATGTGGACGCCGTCCAATGGTTCGTCCGCGAGGTGTTGCCGGCGGTGCGCGCCGCCATTCCCAGGGCCGTCTTTTCCATCGTCGGCGGCCGGCCGACGGCCGCCGTTCAGGCGCTGGCCAAATTGTCGGGAGTGCGGGTGACCGGGCGGGTCGAGGACGTGCGGCCCTACCTGGCCCATGCCGGGGTGGTGGTCTGTCCCTTGCGCATCGCCCGCGGCATCCAGAACAAGGTTCTGGAGGGCATGGCCATGGCCAAGCCGGTGGTAGCCAGCGGGGAAGCCTTCGAGGGCATCGAGGCAACGCCGGGCGAGCATCTCTTGGTCGCTGATGGCGCGACGGCGTTCGCCACGGCGGTGGTTGACGTCCTTGACGGCAAGTTCGGCGGCCTGGGCCGGAACGCGCGCGCCTGCGTGCGCGAACGCTATAGCTGGCCGGCGAGCCTGGCGCATCTGGAGCGCTTTCTTAACCTGTCGGAAGTGACGGCATGATATACCGTGGCGGGGCAACGGCTAAGGTGACGTGGTGACGGCGGAAGCACAGACGGCTGCAATCAAGGAGCGCCACTGGTATGTTGCCGGTGCGCTGTGGCTGGCGGCCATCGTTGCCATCGTGGCGATGTTTGCCGACACCGCCGCCAGCATGATGGATACCTGGCATAATTCAGCCACCTATAACCACTGCTTTTTGATCCCCTTGATCGCCGCTTATCTGACCTGGGAGCGGCGGGAGATTTTTCAACGCACGGCGCCCCGCCCCCAACTTTTGGGGCTGCTGCTGGTCGCCGCCGCCGGCTTCCTGTGGCTGCTCGGTCGGTTGGTAGGCGTGCTCATGGTCGAGGAATTCGCCCTGGTGTTCGCCCTGCAAGGCGCGACCTTGGCGATCGTCGGCTGGACCGTGGCGCGCGCCCTCATTCTGCCCATCGGCTTTTTGCTGTTCATGGTGCCGTTTGGCGACTTCCTGGTGCAGCCGCTGCAAAACCTTACCGCCGATTTCGTGGTCTGGTTTTTGCGCCTCATCGGCGTGCCGGTATTTCGCGACGGGGTTTTTCTGTCGACGCCGTCGGGGGAGTTTCATGTCGCCGAAGCCTGTTCGGGGGTGCGCTTCCTCATCGCCATGATCCCCTTGGGCGTGCTCCTGGCCGACATGGCGTTTAAAAGCTGGTGGCGGCGGCTAGCGGTGGTGGCGCTGTCCTTTGCGGTGCCTATTGTCGCCAACGGCATTCGCGCTTTTGGCATCGTCTACATCGCGTACCTTACTGATAACGAATACGCTACCGGCGTCGATCACATCGTCTACGGCTGGATCTTTTTCAGCATCGTGACGCTGGCCTTGATTTTCATCGGCATGTCGTTTTCCGACAAGCCCATCGACGCGCCAGCCATCGATTTTTCCTGGGTAATACCGTCGTCGGCTACGCCGCCGGCGAAGCTTGGCGTCATCACTCTCCTGATTGCTGGGCTGAGTGCGCCGTGGCCGTGGCTGGCGACGCGCGCCATGACCATTGCGCCAGCGCCCCTGGCCGCCCTGGCCGCGCCGGAAGCGGCAGGACCGTGGCGACTGTTGACGGAGGTGACAGCGCCGAGTTGGACGCCGCGCTATGACGGGGTCAGCGATGAGCTGGTGGCGCGTTACCAACGCACTGATGGCGCCGAAGTTACCCTATACTATGGCTATTATGCCATCCAGGGCGATGCGGGCGAGCTCATTCAGTTCGGCAATGGCATAGACCCCGGACGCTGGTCCTGGAGCGCCAGCCGCGACCGCGCAATCACCCTGGCGAACGCCGACGTTAAGGCCCGGGAAAGCGAAATCTCAGCCGTTGGCGAGGCGCGCCGGGTTTGGCATTGGTACTGGATCGGCGGCCATCTGACCAGCAATGACTACTTGGCCAAGGCGTGGCATCTTTGGGCGCGGTTGAGTCATGGCTCGGACGCTGCCGCGGTGGTCGCTTTTTCCACCCATGAAGGGTATCGTGCGGAGGAGGCTCCCGCCGTGCTGGCGGATTTTCTGGCCCATGTCCGGGCCGATCTGCCGGGCTTTCGAACAATCGGCGCAAAATAAGTAAGTTAAGGGGACGGGTGGATGTGTGGTCTAGTAGGGGTGTTCGACCGCACCGGCGAACGGCAGTTCGACCGGCAGTTGTTGATCCGCATGAACGACACCCTGACCCACCGTGGGCCGGACGGCTGGGGCGTGCATGTGGAGCCGGGGGTGGCGCTGGGGCATCGCCGGCTGGCCATTATCGACCTCACCGAAGCCGGCCATCAGCCGATGAGCAACGAGACGGGCGACATTCAGGTCGTCTTCAATGGCGAAATTTACAATTTCATGGAGGTACGGGCGGAGCTGGAGAAAATGGGCTACCAGTTTCGCTCCCACTGCGATACCGAGGTCATCGTTTATGGCTGGGATGCCTGGGGTCCGGCCTGCGTCGAGCGCTTTCGCGGCATGTTCGCCATCGCCGTCTGGGATCGCCGAGTCAAGACGTTGTTTCTGGCCCGCGATCGGCTGGGCATCAAGCCGCTTTATTATGCGCACTTGGCCGATGGCCGTCTGGCCTTCGCCTCGGAATTAAAGGCGATCTTCGCCCTTCCTGATTTACCCCGCGCGATCGATCCGCAGGCGGTGGAGGACTATTTCGCCTACGGCTATATCCCGGAGCCGAAAACCATCTTAAAGAGCGTCCGCAAATTGCCGCCTGGCCATATCCTGGTACAGCGCCGTGGGGCTGACGCCGCGGAACCCAAGGCATTTTGGGACATTGCATTTCGCACTGATCCTAAACTGACTCCGGAAGCGGTGCGGGAAGAACTGGTGCTGCGCCTGAAAGAGGCGGTCAAGCTGCGCCTTATTGCCGACGTGCCGTTGGGCGCGTTTCTCTCCGGCGGCGTCGATTCCAGCGCCGTAGTGGCGTTGATGGCGGGCTTGTCGACGGGGTCGGTCAATACCTATTCCATCGGCTTTGATCAGCCCGACTACGACGAGCGTGATTTCGCCCAAGAGGTGGCGCGGCGCTATCACACCACGCATACCACGCGGGTGGTCAACCCCGATGATTTCGAGCTCGTCGATCGCTTGGCCGATCTTTATGATGAGCCCTTCGCCGATAGCTCGGCAATGCCCACCTATCGGGTGTGCGAACTGGCGCGCGAGCATGTCACGGTGGCGCTGTCCGGCGATGGCGGCGATGAGTTGTTTGCCGGCTACCGCCGTCACCGCTGGCACATGTACGAGCAGCGCCTGCGCGATCGCCTGCCGTTGATGCTGCGGCGGCCGATTTTTGGCGCTCTTGGCCGCTTGTACCCCAAGCTCGACTGGGCGCCCAAATTTCTGCGCGCCAAGTCCACCTTCGAAGCTCTATCGTTCGACGCTGCGGAGGGTTATTTCCACAGCGTGTCGATTCTGCCCACCCGGTTGCGTAGTTGTCTGTTGCGTTCCTCATTCCGCAAGAGCTTGGGCGGTTATGAAGCCTTAAGCGTGTTGCGCAACGTCATGGATAACGCGCCGGTGGACAACGAGCTGTCGCGTATTCAGTACGCTGACATCAAAACCTATCTTGCCGGCGATATCCTGACCAAGGTTGATCGCGCCAGCATGGCCCATTCGCTGGAGGTGCGGGTGCCCATCCTCGACCACAAATTCATGGAATGGGCGGCGCAGATTCCGCCGGCGCAGCATATCGAGGGGCGGCAAGGCAAACTGTCGTTCAAGCGCGCTCTGGAGCCGTTATTGTCAGAGCGTACGCTCTATCGGGAAAAGATGGGTTTTGCCGTGCCGCTGGAGAACTGGTTTCGCGGCGCGCTCAAAGACAAGATCAGAAAGGTTGCGCAAAGCGAGCTTCTTAGCGACACTGGCATTCTCGATATGAGCTTCTTAACCCGGCTTGTGGATGAGCATCAATCCGGGCGCTCCAACCATAGCGCCGCCCTATGGGCGGTGCTGATGTTCGAATCGAGCCTTAAACGCGCCAAAATTTCATGATTAATGGCTCCATGGGGATCCGCGCATGATGACGTACATTCGCTTATGTGTGGTATGGCTTGCCATCGCGGCAAGCGGCGCGAACGCGGCCTTGGCGCACCCGACGATATCGGACAGTCTGCCCAACCTCGTCCAGGAAGTGCGTCGCAGCATCGTCGGCATCGGCACCTTTCAGGCATTGCGACGGCCGCCTATCGACTTGAAAGGCACGGGATTTGTCGTGCATGACGGTCGGTATGTAGCCACCAATTATCATGTCGTATCCGGCGGCATCAACGTGACCAATATGGAACGGCTGGTCATCATCGTTGGCAATGGTCGCAATTACAGCGATCGTGACGCCGAGGTGATCGCCATCGATCCTGATCATGACGTGGCGATCCTGAAAATCACCGGCAATGCGTTGCCGCCGGCGCGTCTGGGTACCGGCGGGCTCATGCCCGACGGCACGGCGATTGCCGTCACCGGCTATCCCATCGGCTCGGTGCTGGGCGTCTACCCGGTCACCCATTCCGGCATCATCTCGGCCATCACGCCGATCCGCATCCCGCAGCCGGATTCGCGTCTCCTGGACGCCAAGATGATCCTGCGCAATCCGTTCGACGTCTATCAACTTGATTTAACGGCGTTTCCCGGCAACAGCGGCAGCCCGGTCTATGACATAACCAGCGGCCGGGTGGTGGGGATTTTAAACAGCACCTTCGTCAAGGAGACGAAGGAGCGGGCGCTGACCAACCCGACGGGAATTTCCTTCGCCATTCCCGTGGTTTACATCTACCAATTGCTGCAAAAAGCGGGATTATAAATTACGGCTCGCGGCCGCCGACTTCCTCCGGCACGTCATCACCGGCGGCGGGCATCACCTCATTGAGTTCCCGGGCCTTCGCGTCGTCAGCCAGCTCGTGCCCTTCCGGCAGCGCCGGCCGGTCTTGCGCGATCATGGGGCTGTCTTCGGATCGCAGGGCGCTATAGACGGCAACCACCGCCACCACCCAGCCCAGAACGGCGCCAACCACCCACACCAGAACCGAATTGCGCCAGGACAGGCGATCTTTTTCATTATCTTGGGATACGTCCGACATCGTTTGCATTGGCCCCTCAGCTCGAACCGACAGCCAAAGAGACGTTACGCCTGCCGACCAAGATGAACATGGCCTGGTGTGCGTCAACGATCCGCCGCGATTCCCCAACCCCGGCCTTATGGCACAAGATCGTGCACCCGGCAGGTATAAAACCACAATATCTTCGACTCGTCACCTGTTTTTCTCCACGTCGGCGCCGAGGCGCCGGCCGTTTGTGGTCGATCTCTTTTTTTAAGGCGATCGCTGTCGCCCCAAAACCCACGAAAAAACTAAAAGCAAGAATCGGACCACACCTAAGCCGCCCGGACAAAAGCCGGGAATTCTGCGGGATTCTCTTGCAGTTAGGATGTATTCGAGATTACCAAGTGTAAAACTTGCCGACAGCTAAGGCTTAGGTATTGGCGTCCAGGGCATAGCCGGCGGCGCGGACGGTGCGGATGACATCCTTGCCGCCGCTGCGGTTGAGCGCCTTGCGCAGCCGGCGGATATGGACGTCCACCGTCCGTAATTCCACATAGACGTCATGTCCCCACACGGCGTCCAGCAGCTGTTCGCGGGAAAACACCCGGCCGGGGTGCTCCATGAAATGGCGCAGGAGACGGAATTCAGTGGGGCCGAGATGGACGGGTGCGCCGTCCCTTGTCACCTTGTGCGAGGTGGCATCAAGAACAATGCTATCAAAATGCAGACTCTGGCCCGCCAGGGCCGGGCGGATGCGCCGTAAAATGGCATGAATTCGGGCAATCAGTTCCCGGGGGGAGAAGGGTTTGGTCAGATAATCGTCGGCCCCGGTATCAAGACCGCGCACCCGATCAGCCTCCTCGGCGCGGGCGGTCAGCATGATTACCGGCACGTTGGCGGTGGCCGGCGCGCGGCGCAACCGGCGGCAGATTTCGATGCCCGACAGGCTGGGCAGCATCCAATCGAGGATGATGAGATCGGGCGGCATTTCCAACGCCTGGGCCAGTCCGTCCTCGCCGTCGGTGGTGACTGTTACCGCAAAGCCCTCCTGCTCGAGGTTATAGCGAATGAGCTCGGTCAAGCTCAGGTCGTCTTCGATGAGGAGGAGGCGCGCGGTCATGGCAAAAGTGTTTCCTATCGGCCGATGGGCGGCGTTACCGAAATCGTTGCCGACTCGTCGCTTTTTGGTCGATCTTGATCCAGACGATTGCCGGTGACGAGGTAATAGACGATCTCCGCGATGTTGGTGACATGATCGCCGATGCGCTCGATGTTCTTTGATACGAACAGCAAATGGGTGCATGGCGTGATCAGCCGGGGATTTTCCATCATATAAGTCAGCAGCTCGCGAAACAGGCTGCTGTTTAAGCCATCGATCGCCTTGTCGCTCTGCCAGACCATCATCGCCTTGTCGCTATCGCGATCAATGAAGGCGTCCAGCGCATCCTTGAGCATGGTTTTGGCATGAGCCGCCATCTGCGGAATGATGACGGCGGTTTTTATGGGCTCGCTTTGATTCAACACCAAAGACCGCTTGGCGATATTCTTGCCATAGTCGCCGATGCGCTCCAGAATCGAGGATATTTTCAGGGCGGAGACGATTTCGCGCAGATCATCAGCCATGGGCGAGCGAAGCGCAATGAGCTCGATGGCTGCCTGCTCGGCCTCATTCTCCATGATATCGAGAGCCTTATCAGCGGCGATGACTTGCCGCGCGATGTCATCGTTGCGCTTGATCAGCGCGCTGACGCCATCCGAAAGCTGCATATCGGCCAGGCCGGCCATGCGCGTAATCAGGCCGCGCAGGTGGTTTAAGTCTTCATCATAGGAGCTTACAGTGTGGCGATGAACCATGGCGGCGATCTCCGTCAGCCGTACCTGCCGGTAATGTAATCCTTGGTTTTTTCGTTCCTAGGATTGGTGAAAATCTGCGCCGTCGGGCCGTATTCCATTAATACCCCGAGGTGGAAGAAGGCGGTCTTCTGCGATACCCGGGCCGCCTGCTGCATCGAATGGGTGACGATGACGATGGCGTAGCGAGTGCGCAAGTCATCGATCAGTTCCTCGATCCGGGCGGTGGCGATGGGGTCCAAGGCGGAGCAGGGTTCGTCCATCAAAATGACTTCGGGATCGACAGCAATGGCGCGGGCGATGCACAAGCGTTGCTGTTGCCCACCCGATAAGGCGGTGCCGGGCTCATCCATGCGATCCTTGACCTCATCCCAAAGCCCGGATTTCTGCAGGCTGGTGATGACGATCTCATCAAGTTCGCTGCTGTTGGCGGCTTGGCCGTGGATGCGCGGGCCATAGGCGACATTGTCATAGATAGATTTCGGGAACGGATTGGGTTTTTGAAACACCATGCCGACCCGGGCACGCAAATGGACTGGATCGACGGCGGGATCATAGATGTCGCTGCCGTCAAGAGTGATCTGCCCACTAAAGCGGCAGCCTTCGATGACATCGTTCATGCGATTAAAGCAGCGCAGGAAAGTGGACTTACCGCAGCCGGACGGACCGATGAATGCGGTTACGGTCTTGTCCAGAATATCAACGCTGACGTCGTTCAAGGCAAGCTTGTCGCCGTAATGCACGCACACATTGCGGGCTTGAATTTTGATGTCCTGCAGGGGGGCATCCTGGATAAGGCTTGCCATACCTGGTGTCCTTAATGGCAGTTCGGCAACATCCATGACTCTAATCGCCTCTAGGTTAAATGCAATAGCGTCACCATTTTCGCTCGAACTTTTGACGCAGGAAAATGGCGGTGATGTTCATGAGCAAGAGAAAGCCGATCAGCACTAGGATGGCGGCGGAGGTGCGTGCAGCAAAACCGCGTTCCGGGCTATCAGCCCAGATAAATATTTGCGTCGGCAGGGCGGTCGCCGGATCCATCAGGCCGCCGGGGTCTGAAGTGATGAAGGCGTTCATGCCAATAAGGAGCAAGGGTGCGGTTTCCCCCAACGCCCGCGCCAAGCCGATAATGGCGCCGGTCATGACGCCGGGCAGGGACAGCGGCAGAACGTGATGGAACACTACCTGCTGGCGCGAGGCGCCCAGCCCCAGCGCCGCTTCGCGGATGCTGGGCGGTACCGCCTTCAGGGCCACTCGGGTGGCGATGATGATGGTCGGCAACGTCATCAATGACAGCACGATGCCGCCGACCAATGGCGCGGAGCGGGGCAAGCCCATGAACTGCAGGAACAGCGCCAGACCCAAAAGCCCGAACACCACTGAAGGAATAGCTGCCAGATTGTTGATGTTCACTTCGATGAAGTCGGTCATCTTGTTCCTTGCGGCGAATTCCTCAAGGTAGATGGCGGCGGCGATGCCGACGGGAAAGCTGATCAGAAAACAAACCGCCAAGGCATAGAAGGAACCAGCGATGGCGCCCTTCAAGCCCGCAAGCTCAGGAAAGCGGCTGTCGGAATTGAAAAACAAGGCCCAGTTGAACGGCGTTGTGATGCGGCCGGCGGCTGCCAGCGCATCGTACCAGACAATTTGCTGATCGCTGATCTTGCGCTGATCTTCCGGCAGTTCGCGGGAAATAACGCCCTTGTGGAACTGGTCCACCATATCAGTGGCCGGAACCTTAAGGGAAACCATTTGGCCGATAAGCGACGGGTTGGCGGCCACTTTGTCGCGCAGCATATATTGCGCGCCGTTGCTGATCAGGCCCTGCAAAGCGCGCTGTTGCCGGGGATTCTTGACCTCGGGAAACAGCGTAACAAGGCTCTCCTTGATGACGGCGCGGTAATTGCCGGTTTCGGGGTTGTCAGCCTTGATATCGGCGGGGTTCAGATAGACATCCAACGTGACATGGGTTTGCACGAAGGAGGGATAACCGGTCATGATGAGTGAAACAAAGAGCGTCGCCAGCATGGCCACCGCCAGTCCAATGGCAATCAGACCATAAAGCCGCAGGCGCCGATCCGCCGCCTTGCGGCGACACACCCTATTAATGGCCGCCGTGGTCAGAAAGAAGGACATGGGCTTCTGGGATGGCGCGGCGGGACTATTCATACATTTCCCTATATTTCCGCACGATCCTAAGGGCGATGATATTCAGGCACAGGGTTACGGCAAACAGCACCAGACCCAGCGCAAAGGCGGCCAGCGTCTTGGGGCTGTCAAACTCGGTGTCGCCGATAAGGAGGGTGACGATTTGTACGGTTACCGTGGTCACCGCCTCAAACGGATTGGCGGTGAGGTTGGCGATGAGTCCGGCCGCCATCACCACGATCATGGTCTCGCCGATGGCGCGGCTGATGGCCAGGAGAAAACCGCCGACGATGCCCGGCAGCGCCGCCGGCAATAACACCGATACGATGGTTTCCGCCTTGGTGGCGCCGAGGGCATAGGCGCCGTCGCGCATCGCCTGCGGCACGGCGCGAATGGCGTCATCGGACAGGGAGGAAATGAAGGGTACAATCATGATTCCCATCACCAACCCCGCCGCCAGGGCGCTGTTGGGCGCCATCTCGATGCCGAGGTGCTGACCGAAAGCGGTGATCGCCGGCGCCACGACCAGCACCGCAAAAAAGCCGTAGACCACCGTGGGGATGCCGGACAGGATCTCCAAGGTCGGCTTGATGACAGCGCGGGTTTTCGGCGCGGCGTATTCCACCAGATAAATGGCGCTGAAAAGCCCGATCGGACCGGCCACCAGAATGGCGACGATGGCGATCAATAACGTTCCGGTAAATACCGGAATAGCGCCGAACGCGCCCAACCCCGCCACTTGATCAGCGCGCAGGGGGATTTGCGGCTCCCAGTTGAGCCCGAAGAAGAATTCATGCCAGGGGACAAGTTCAAAAAACCGGTAGGCCTCAAACAGTAGCGAGAAAACGATGCCGAGCGTGGTCAGAATGGCCACCAGGGAGCAGAAAATCATCAGACCATTGACGATGCGCTCCACCTGCTGGCGGGCGCGGAACTCCACGGCGATTTTGCGATGCGCCAGATAGAGGGCGACAATCGCAATCCCTAGTCCGCCGGCAAAGAGCGCATACTGGCCAAGTTGTCGCCATTCTTTGTATTGCTCCGCCGCTGCAAGAATGGTTGGGCTAGGCTCGCCAAAAATGCGGCCGTCGGCGACAGTCTTTATTTCGCTTAAGATCAGATCAAGCGCACCTCTGCCCATGCCGGTGGTAGCTTCAGCGGGCAGGCCCGACATCACCAGCCGATCGATGATCGGCTGCTGACACAAGCTCCAGATCAGCAAGAAAGCGACAGAGGGAAGCGCCACCCGCAACGCTACGTAAGCGCCATGATAGGACGGCAGGGAATGGAGCCGCGCGGATGTGTTGGCAGCCATGGCGCGGGCGCGGGCATTGAACAGGAAAAAGCTCGCCATGGAGAGCGCCAGCAGACAAAGGAGGGTGGTCATGAACATCTGGCGGCTTTCTTATTGCGACCTTCTTTGGTAGTGCCTGCTATCAATTAGGGCCGCCACACTAACCTTTGCTTGCGGCGGCCCTTGCATACATGTCGATGTTAAATCAACCCTACTACTTTACCGGCGCCGCCATGGGCTTTGCTTGCAGCATCGCCTTTTGCACCACAGCGCGCTTGGCGTCCGGCAGCGGCACCAAGCCGCGCTCATGCAGATAGCCGTCAGCTCCCAGCGCCGCATCGCTCACATACTCGGCGATGAATTCATTAAAGCCCTTGATCGCCTGGCGGTGAGCGTTCTTGAAGTACATGAAGATGGGGCGGGAAATGCCGTAGCTGCCATCGGCGATGGTCTCAAAGGTCGGCGCTACGCCGGCAATGGTTACTGCCGACAGACTGTCCTGGTTCTCATAAAGGAACGAATACCCGAAGATGCCAAGCGCCGTCGGATCGCTGTTCAGTCGCTGCACGATCAGATTGTCATTCTCTCCGGCCTCGATGAACAGTCCATCCTGACGCATGCGGGCGCAGACTTCCTTGGCCTTGTCCTTATCCAGGGCCTTGATTTCAGCAAAGCCCTTGCAGCCTTCTTCCATGACCAGTTCGACGAAAGCGTCGCGGGTGCCTGAGGTGGGCGGCGGGCCATAGACGCGGATGGCCATGTTGGGCAGCTTGGCGTCGATTTGATTCCAGGTCTTGTACGGGTTGGCCACCAGCTTGCCCTTGATCGGCACTTCGGCCGCCAACGCCAGATAAAGCTGTCGCTTTGTCAGATCCATGGCCTTGCCCTTGCGCGAGTGGGCGACGGACAAGCCATCATAGCCGATCATGGCCTCGGAAATATTAGTGACGCCGTTTTTAGCGCACTCATCCCATTCCGACTTCTTCATGGCGCGGGAAGCGCCGGTGGCGTCCGGATGGGCCGGGCCGATGCCCTGGCAGAAAATCTTCATGCCGCCGCCGGTGCCCGTCGACTCGACGACAGGCGCGACATTGCCGGTTGCATTGCCGAATTCCTCGGCAACCGCTTGGCTATAAGGAAATACCGTAGACGAGCCGACGACGCGGATTTGGTCGCGGGCCGCCGCTTCGCCCGTCCAAGCCATGGCGGCGACGCCTACGCCGAACGCCACGATGAGAGAATGTTTCAACACGTTAAATTCTCCGTCTTTCATATTCTGCGGCTCAAGGGAGACCTCCTGAGCGCTGCCCATGGCGGCCTCCTGCCGACGATCGGACCCTAGGCGCGGGCAATGACTCAATTACGACAGTCTTGTGACAGTTTTGTTACGCTAGAGACGCGACGGCAATGGAGGGCAGATGGACCGTCACCGTCGTACCCTGATCTGGCGCACTATCAATGGTTAGGGTTCCCCGGTGGCGGGAAACGATGTGCTTGACGATGGCAAGCCCCAGGCCGGTGCCGCCGAGCTTGCGCGAGCGGGCGCTGTCCACCCGGTAGAACCGTTCAGTCAGGCGTGGGATGTGCTCAGGGGGAATGGCCTCGCCCTGGTTGAAGACGGTCACGGCGACGCCGCCCTCCGAGCGTCCGGGGAGGCGCTCCACCAGCTGCGCGGTGATGTCCACCGGCGTGCCGGCGCGGCTGTATTTGATGGCGTTGTCGATCAGATTTTGAAAGACCTGAACCAATTGGTCGCGGTCAGCCCGCACCGGCGGCAGTGCCTCGGCAAGCGACAGGCGGATTTCCGGCGCATCCTTTTTGCCGCGCGGCGCCATGGTGTCGACGATGTTCTCTAAAAGCGGCGCCAGATCAACCGCGCCGCTGGGCGGCAGGTGCTCATCCATTTCGATGCGCGACAGGGATAGCAAATCTTCAATAAGGCGCAGCATGCGGGCCGCCTCTTCGCCCATGATGGCCAAGAACCGCCGGCGGGCCTCGGCATCATTGGCCGCCGGCCCGGCCAGGGTCTCGATAAAACCGATGATGGCGGCTAAGGGCGTGCGCAATTCGTGGCTGGCGTTGGCGACGAAATCGGCACGCATTTTTTCCGCCCGTTTCATTTTCGTCAGATCAAAGATCGACGCCAGGACAAAACGCTCTAGCGTATCCTCCTCGCCAGCCTCGATGATGCTGGCGCGCATCATGCAAGTCCGCTCCACCGGGTCGAGGAGGGTGAACTCCCGCTCCGCCGCCTCTCCCGTGGCGATGGCGGCGTCAAGGGCGTCGAGGGCGGCCGGGTGGCGCATATAGAAGGAAATGTCCTTGCCGACGACGGTTTCACCCAACAGCGCGCGGGCGGCGCGATTGGCATGGATGACCCGCTGTTTCATATCCAACAGGAGAAGCGGATCAGCCATCCCTTCGACGAGGCGGGTGAGCGCTCGCGGCGCCACGCCGCCGCGCTCGCGCACGCCGGCGCTGATGCGGAGGCGCCGGCGTTCCCGTAGGATGTCGGCCCGATAGCGCGCCAGAAGCCATAGAAGGGAAATCGCCGCCGTTGCCCACAGCGCCACCATGGCGGTCCGGTCAACATGCGCCAAGGCGCTTAAAATCAGGATCGCCAGCAGCACCGGTAAAGCGGTGGCCGCTATCCGGATATAGTCGATATCGGGGTCTTCCTGCCGCATCCGCCTGCCCGTCTCGCTGTGCGCTTCTTAGTTTTACAAGCAATGGCGGTGATATGTTACGGTTTTTTGTCGTCGTTTTCTGGCCATCAATCCAGATTTCAAGTGTCGGAATTTTTTACGCCGGCGAGCAAATGCCCGAAGCGCAAATTTATTAATACATTGATTTTAATGATAAAATTACTTCTGGCTTAAATCTTGCTAGAATGTTTTATGAAGTCTCTGGCATAAAACGGTCGGCGGCGGAATTAATGCCGCATTGACCGTGGGCGTGATAAGGTTGCATTAGGCTTGTCGGAGTAGCGTATGAACCTGAAAGAGCAGGAAAAAGCGATGGAAAATAACCTGGTCGAAGCGGCCAACGACGCGCGTGAAACGCGCCGCCGTCTGTTGAAGATTGGAGCCGTTGGCGCGCCGCTGATCCTTACGTTTCGCTCGACCTCGGCCTGGGCGGTGTCCGCCGGCTGCCTTATTCAGCAAGGCGACCTGCCGATTCCCGGCGCGATCATCAAGGTCGATGAGAATTTTGAGCCGATCCTCAAAGACGGCGTCGATAAACCGAAAAAGAACGACCCTTGGTATGAAAATTACCAATCGATTTTCATCTCGAAAGGTTCTGGCGACGTGGCCGACGGCCAGCTTGACAGCGATAGCCTGCGGGCGCTCGTCTATAACAACAATATCGGCCAGACCTGTCTCGCTTCCATCAACGGATTGCCCACGGGGTGACGGCGGTGTCCAAGGCCGACGATAGGCAGCAAAGCGGGCCCTCTGGCGGCCCGCTTTCCATTTGGACGGTGCCGTCGCCCGAGCGGCTCTTATGGCATGACCTTGGCGCAGTGGCGGTAGTGTTCAACGCCCGCTCCGGCGATACCCATGTGGTCGACGCTCTGGCCCATGAGGCGCTGTCGCTATTGGTGGAAAGCCCGCGCACGGCATCGGCCTTAACCACGGCGCTGGCTGAGTTGCTGGAGGCTCCGGAGGTAGAAGTGGCGCCCAAGGTCGAAGCCATCGTGGCGGAATTTGACCGCTTAGGCCTCATCTTCCCGCTTGTCACCATCCATTAAGCCGAGTACCGACAAGGCATGGGGCGGGACGTTCGCGACATCACCCGATTGCCTGAGCACTTCCGGGCGCTGAGACGTGAGGGCTTGCGCTTTCGCGTTGGGCCGTTTGTCGCCCACGTGCGCACGCCGTTTTCCCGCCTTCGCCATGATTTCCTCGAAACGTACGAAGGCTTTCCCCTGGCCAGCGAGGCGGAAGCGACGACTTTTCATCTTCAGGTGCGCGCCACCTCGCCGCTGCGCCGCTGGGTCCGGCCCAAGCTGATGGCGGACGCCGGCTTCGCCCACACGCCCTTCGTGCCGCTGCCGGGGGACTTGGGCATGTTGGCTATGGAAATGGGCCTCAATTGGCTGGTCGCCACCTCCAGCGACCGTTTTTTGATGTTTCATGCCGGGCTGGTGGAGCGGGACGGCAAGGCAATCCTCATGCCCGGCGCCTCGGGCATCGGCAAAAGCACGCTGACCGCCGGCCTGTCGCTGTCCGGTTGGCGGTTTTTTACCGACGAGTTCGGGCTACTTGACCCCGACACCCTGGCTTTCCATCCCCACCCCCGACCCATCTCCTTGAAGAATGAATCGATCCCTGTGCTGGCCGAACGGGTGATGCCCGAGCGCTTAAGCCGGCCTCTGCACGAGACGCCGAAAGGCACCATCCGCTACCTCAAGCCGCCTCGCGACGCCCTGGAGCGCATGGCGGAAACCGCGCCGGCGTCCTTGATCCTCTATCCGAACTATAACCCCAACGCCAAATCCCAGGTCATTGAACTGCCCAAGCACGAGGCCTTCGCCATGGTGCGCGGCGCGGCGGTCAACTGCGACCGCTTAGGCGAGACGGCGTTTCGCACTTTGGCGGCGCTGACCGACCGCTGCCGCTCTTTTCGCCTCATTTACCGCTCCCTCGATCAGGCGATCCGCATGGTTTCCGACCTGATGGAGCACGCGCCATGAGGGAGGGCGCGCGACTGCTGTTGACGGTGTTGAAAAACCCCGCCCGTCAGGCTGGACTGTCGGCGGACGCCTGGTCGCAAGTGCTCTATTTGGCCCGGGCCTGCGGCCTCCTTGGCCGAGTGGCGGCGGATGCCGAGCGCTATGGCCTCCTTGACAGTCTTGCTGCTGGCGTGCGTGACCAGTTGATCGGGGCGCGGCGAGTCGCCGAGATGAGCCGCACCCGGCTGCTGTGGGAGATGGACCGGGTGCGGCGGGCGACGCTTGGCTCCGACATCAAGATCGTACTCCTGAAAGGCGCGGCCTACGTCGCCGCCGGGCTGCCCTGCGCCGCCGGCCGCGTCAGCTCCGATATCGACGTCATGGTTGGCCGCGACAGCCTGCAATGGCTGGAGGCGACGCTGATGGCCGCCGGCTGGCAGCAGGTGAAAAGCAGCAACTATGATCAGCAGTATTATCGAGACTGGATGCATGAGCTGCCGCCGTTGCGCCACCCTGAGCGCAACGCGGTGATCGACATCCATCACACCATTTTGCCGCCCACCAGCCGCTACAAGCCCGACCCGGCGAAGCTCCTGGCCAATGCTCGCATGATCGACGAGCGCTTCGCGGTGTTTTCCGATACCGATCTTCTCTTGCACAGCGCCGCGCATCTATTTGCCGACGGCGAGCTTCGGGGCGGCTTGCGCGATCTCGTCGACCAGCGCGACTTGATTGCGGAATTTGGCCGTGATGCAGCCTTCTGGCAGCGTCTGAAGGCCCGCGCCGAAGAGTTGGGGCTTACCCGGCCGTTAGCCTATTCGCTCAGCTACGCCCACGATCTGTTGGCGGCTCCGGTGCCGGCGGAGGTGCTGACGGACGCCCGTCGCGCCCTGCCTTGGCCGCCGTTGCGGTGGGTGATGGATTGGTGTGTGCGCGCCGCCTTGATCCCGCCCCATCTCTTCGACCGCGCAGCCGGCGCGGCGGTGGCGGGGGAGCTTTTATATATCCGCTCCCATTGGCTCCGCATGCCGCCCCTGATGCTGGCCCGGCACTTGGGCGTCAAGGTTTGGAGGCGAACCCTAGGGTCAAGACCCTAGCCATCAGGCCACCTCACCCTGGCGCTTCGCGCCCTCCCTCTCCTCAAAGGAGAGGGGGATTTTCCTTCTCCTTCGAGGAGAAGGTGTCACGCGATAGCGTGACGGATGAGGTGGCATTCTCAAGACCGGATATCCACTTGCCGCAGCCCGGCGAGGGCCGGCAGCAGTTCATCATAATGGTCGATGATTTTATCGACCCCCAGCTCGTGGATCGGCGTTTCGGTATAGCCGAAGGAGACGCCGATCACCGGCACCCCGGCGCCCCGGGCGGCCTTGACGTCGCTATCGCTGTCGCCGACCATGATCGCCTCGGCCGCCGCGACCTCCAGCCGGTTCAAGGTTTCCAACAGGTGGCGGGGATCGGGCTTCCTAAAGGTAAAGCTGTCGCCGCCCAGGATGGCCTGGAAATGCCGGTCGATGCCCATGGCCGCCAGCAACGGCTCGGTCAGGCCGATCGGCTTGTTGGTGCATACCGCCAGCCGCACGCCATGCCCGGCGAGGGCCAGGAGCGCCGCCTCGACGCCGGGAAAGAGGGTGCTGCGCTCGGCCACGTGGTCGCCGTAGTAGGCGAGAAAGCGGGGTAAGAGGAGGTCAAGCTCGGCCTCGCTGGCGGTAACGCCGCTGACCGCCAGGCCGCGCATCAGGAGATGCCGGCCGCCCCTGCCTACCATGTGGCGGACGTCCATTTCGGGCAGGGGCTCGCGGCCCTCGCTCTCCAAAACCCAGTTGAGGGCCGAGGTCAGGTCGGGTGCGGTATCCACCAAAGTGCCATCAAGATCAAAAACGACAGCGCGGGGCAGGGGGAGGGTCATCAATTCGCCACAGGGTTATAATTGCACATCTTGAAAAAAGTCCTTCGCTGGCGCTCAGTGTACTTTTTTCAATTTCATCAATGCGTTAACGTGGCTTGGGGCGGCCCTGCGCCACGTTAACAAGTTTTTCCAGTAAGCTCAAATCCGCCCGCAAAGCCGCCTTAAGGGCGGATTTGGCATTATGATCCCGTGAAAAAGTATACCGAGGTGAAACCGTGGGACTTTTTCACGACGAACCATTATGGAATTCTTAGAACCTTTGTGGCAGGTTTTGGCACAACTTCAAGGCGCTCACAACATAATCGAGACATGACCTCAAGCCCCATCGCAGCCCTGATCCTCGCCGCCGGCAAAGGCACGCGGATGAAATCCGCCCGCCACAAGGTGCTTCACCCCGTGGCCGGACGGCCCATGGTCGAGCACGTGATGGCGACGCTCGACGCCCTCAGCCCCGCCCGGCGGGTGGTGGTGGTGGGCTCTGAGCGGGCTCAGGTGGAGGCCCAGATCGGCGACCGGGCTACCTTTGTGGTGCAGGAGCCGCAACACGGCACCGGGCACGCGGTGCAACAGGCTGCGCCGGCGCTGAAAGGCTTTACCGGCGATGTGGCGGTGCTTTATGGCGACGTGCCGCTGATCACGGCCGACACGCTGCGGCGGATGATCGATGTCCGCGCCCATGCCGATCTGGTGGTGTTGGGCTTTCGCGCCGCCGATCCGGCGGCCTATGGCCGCTTGAAGATCTCAGCCGACGGCAGCCTGGAGGCGATTGTCGAGTATAAGGACGCCAGCGCCGAGGAACGCCGTATCAATTTATGCAATTCCGGCATCATGGTGTTAAGCGCCAAGTTGCTGTTTGATCTCTTGGCCCACGTGAAGAACGACAACGCCAAGGGCGAATACTATCTGACCGATATCGTTGGTCTCGCCCGCGCGCGGGGCTTAAAAGCCGCCGTGGTGGAAACCGACGAACGGGAAGTCATTGGCGTCAATTCCCGCGCTGAGCTGGCGCAGGCGGAAGCGATCTTTCAGGCCCGCGCCCGCGCCGCCGCCATGGCCGAGGGCGCGACGTTGATCGCGCCAGAAACCGTGTTCTTTTCTTATGACACCAAGCTTGGCCGCGATGTGACCGTCGAGCCGAATGTCATTTTTGGCCCCGGCGTCAGCGTCGGCGACAATGTCACCATCCACGCCTTCTGCCATCTGGAAGGCGCGACCATTGCCGAGGGGGCGAGCATCGGCCCGTTCGCCCGGCTGCGTCCCGGCGCGGATTTGCGTGCAAAAGCCAAGGTCGGCAACTTCGTGGAAGTGAAAAAATCGGTGCTGGAAGAGGGCGCCAAGGTCAATCATTTGACCTACATCGGCGACGCTCGGGTGGGGGCGGGGGCCAACGTCGGGGCCGGCACCATCACCTGCAACTATGACGGGTTTTTCAAATATAAGACCGACATCGGCGCCGGCGCCTTCATCGGCTCCAACACCGCGCTCGTCGCCCCGGTGACAATCGGCGAGGGCGCCATTGTCGGCGCCGGCAGCACCATCACCAAGGATGTCGAGGCGGATGCGCTGGTGGTGACGCGCGCCGAACAGAAAGAAATCAAAGGCTGGGCGGCGAAATTTCGCACGCGCTCAATAGCCAAGAAAGATGGGAAGAGGTAGAGCATGTGCGGCATCATCGGCATCGTCGGACAAACCGAAGTTGCGGGACGCATCTTCGACGGCCTGAAGCGCCTGGAATACCGCGGCTACGATTCCGCCGGCATCGCCACGCTGGTCCAGGGTCGCATCGAGCGCCGCCGCGCCGAGGGCAAGCTTATTCATCTCGACGCCAAGCTCAAGGCCGAGCCGCTGCCCGGCATGATCGGCATCGGCCACACCCGCTGGGCGACCCACGGCGCGCCCACCGAAAACAACGCCCACCCGCACGCCACCGCCCGCGTCGCGGTGGTGCACAACGGCATCATCGAGAACTTTCGCGAGCTGCGCGAGGAATTGATCGCCAAGGGTCACAAGATCGTCTCCGAAACCGATACCGAGGTGATCGCGCACCTGATCACCGATTGCTTGCAGGCCGGCCAGGATCCGCAATCCGCCGCCCGCGCAGCGGTGGCGCGACTACATGGCGCGTTCGCGGTGGCGATCCTGTTTACCGGCGAGCACAATTTGATGATGGGGGCCAGGCTGGGCAGCCCCTTGGTGTTGGGCTATGGCAACGGCGAGATGTATTTGGGCTCCGACGCCATCGCGCTCGCCCACCTGACCGACCGCATCTCCTATTTGGAGGAAGGCGACGTGGTGGCGATCACCCGCGACAGCGCCGTTATTTGGGATGACGCTGGCCGCGAGGTCAAACGCCCGATCACCAAGACGGCGGTTTCCGGCGCGCTGATTGACAAGGGCAACTACCGCCACTTCATGCAAAAGGAAATCTTCGAGCAGCCGACGGTGATCGCGCAAACGCTGGGGAGCTATATTGATCCGTTGAAGCGCAAGGTGGTGCTGCCTAAGATGCCGTTTGACTTCAAGACGGTGGAGAAGGTGACCATCGTCGCCTGCGGCACGTCGTATTATTCCGGCATGGTGGCGGAATACTGGTTCGAACAAATCGCCAAGATCGACGCGCAGGTGGATATCGCGTCGGAATTTCGCTACCGCAACGCGGTCTTGAAGCCCGGCGGCATGGCGCTGTTTATTTCGCAATCGGGTGAGACGGCGGATACGCTCGCCGCCCTGCGCTACGCCCGCGAGCATGGTCAGCACATTGTCTCGGTGGTCAACGTGCCGACCTCCTCCATGGCGCGGGAGTCGGACCTGGTGATCGCCACCCACGCCGGGCCGGAAATTGGCGTCGCCTCGACCAAGGCGTTTACCTGTCAATTAAGCGTGCTGGCGTGCCTCGCCATCGGCGCCGGCGCGGCGCGCGGCGTGCTCACGGCAAAGGAAGAAGCAACGCTCGTCGATGCGCTGACCGATGTGCCGGCCCGTATCGCCGCTGTCCTTCATCACGACGAAGCCATCGAGCGCCTGGCCTATGATATCTCGAAGGCGCGGGATGTTTTATATCTGGCGCGCGGCGCGGATTATCCCATCGCGCTGGAAGGCGCTCTTAAACTCAAAGAAATTTCCTACATCCACGCCGAAGGCTATGCGGCGGGAGAAATGAAGCATGGCCCCATCGCGCTGATTGACGAGGCGGTGCCGATCATCGTCATCGCGCCGTCGGGGCATTTGTTCGACAAGACGACATCGAACATGCAGGAAGTGATTGCGCGCAAGGGCAAGGTGGTGCTGATCTCCGACCGGGCCGGCGTTACATCGCAAGGTCAACAGGCATGGGCGACGCTGACTATGCCGGAACTGGCCGATTTCATCACCCCGTTGGTTTACGCCGTGCCGGTGCAATTGCTCGCTTATCACGCCGCCGTGCACAAGGGCACGGATGTCGACCAGCCGCGCAACCTCGCCAAGTCGGTGACGGTGGAGTAACGGATGTTTGTATGTCTGTCCTCGGCTCAGTTGGCGGAGGACTGCTGCGTGCCTGCTTATTTTCCTTCCCCCTTTGACGAGACCTCTGCGAAAGCAGTATTCTCAAAATTAGAGTCGTCATTCCCGACAAGCCGCGATAAGCGGCGCGATCGGGAATCCATGGAAATACAATACGTTGAAGGATAACTGGATTC
>JACFMS010000016.1:12594-75630 GCA_019455285.1 Sphingomonadales bacterium | reverse complement strand
CACCGCCGGCGGCATCTTTCTTATCTATCATCGGGTCATTACTTGGCATATCCCTGTCAGCACCATTGCCAGCATTGCGATAATCGCTGCTTTGTTCCATTTGATTGACGCAACCCGGTATCCGGATGCCATGGTTCACGTTTTCACGGGCGCAACCTTTCTGACCGCTTTCTTTATTGCAACCGATCCGGTTACCTCACCGATGTCACCGCGGGGCCAGCTTTTCTTTGGCGCAGCCCTGGGCATCCTGATTTATATTCTTCGTACATGGTCCGTCTATCCAGAGGGAGCCTCGTTTGCGATTCTTATCATGAATGCGCTAACGCCAATGATCGACCGCTATCTCCGCCCCCGGATTTTTGGCCGCACCTATAAGGGAGAACCCTTAAAGCCGGAGAAGCGGCCATGAGTCGGCGAGCATCCTTATTGAAGGCCGTGAAAGAAAAGCCTTTATACCCCGCGATTTTGCTGGGTCTGCTTTCTTTGCTGGCCGCCGGGCTGCTCGGCGGCGGGAATTTAAGTACGCATGAGGAGATCAAACGCCGCCTTGAAGAAGATTTGAGGATCTCCATAGCCCAGGTCGTGCCCGAGGATTTGCATGACAACAACCTTATTCAAAGTAGTTTTATCATGAATGGGCCTGGCGGTCAGCCGACCGTTATTTACCAGGGCATGCGGAATGGTAAGATTACAGCCGTAGCTTATTCCGTGATCGTCTATGGCTACTCCGGCAAGATCAATACGATCATGGCGGTGGATCCCGAGGGAAAGATACTAGGAGTTCGCGTGCTCAGCCACACGGAAACTCCGGGGCTCGGCGACAAGATTGAAGCAAGCAAGAGCGACTGGGTGCTTGGTTTTAGCGGGCTGTCCCTCGATACGCCGCCGGCGGAACAATGGGCTGTTAAGAAGGATGGCGGCCATTTCGATCAGTTTAGCGGAGCCACCATAACACCACGGGCGGTGGTTAAGGCGGTAAAGTCCGGTCTCGAATTTTTTCAGAACAACAAGGATAAACTTTTGACGCCCGTCACGGAACAGATAGCAGGGTCATCGTCATGAGCATCACCTTCAAGGAACAAGCGCGACAAGGAATTTGGGACAACAATATCGTTCTCAGCCAAAGGTTGGCCCTCTGTCCGCTGTTGGCAGTCACCGGAACCGCGACCAATGGCCTTGGCATGGGCCTGACAACAACGGGCGTGCTGATGGCTTCCGGCGTGGCGGTGTCGCTGTTAAGAAATGTTGTGCCGCAAGACGTTCGCATCCCGTCATTCATCCTCATTATAGCCACCATCGTGACTCTGGTGGATATGGCGCTTAATGCCTGGATGCATGAGCTTTATAAGGTTCTGGGATTGTTCATTTCGCTGATCGTCACGAACTGTTCGCTACTGGGGCGGGCCGAGGCCTTTGCCTCTAAAAACTCGGTTCGGCAGTCCGCCATTGACGGTATGATGATCGGGCTGGGCTTTACCCTGGTTCTGGTAGTGCTGGGGGCAGTACGCGAAATTATCGGCAGCGGAACCCTGTTTGCGAACGCCTCCTTGCTGCTGGGTGATTTATTTTCCTTTCTGACCATTACCATCATACCGGATTACAAGGGGTTTCTTCTGTTCATTCTGCCGCCCGGGGGGTTTATCGCGCTTGGTTTCTTGATCGCCGGCAAGCATTATCTTGAGGAATATATGAAAAACCGCACTGCGGCATCAAAGAATACCCCGGTCGTATTTGACCGCATAGCTCCCAGTGGCGCCGATTAACCGGATGTGAAACGTGATTGAAAAGAATATGCGCATGATTGCCGTGGGCGTTGCTTATGCGACCAGCAAGAATCAGGTTTGGCGGGAGTTTTCCCTGGAGGAGGGGGCTACGATCAAAGACGTCATTATAAAATCGGGGATCCTGGATGAATTTCCGGAAATTAATCTTGAGCAGCAAAAAGTAGGGGTTTTTGGTGAAATCAAGCCGCTGGATAGCCCGGCGCAGGATGGGGATCGGGTGGAAATCTACCGCCCTATTCTGATCGACCCGCAAAAGCTGGGGCGCAAGCGGTACAGACTGCGAGATATTCGCCCCGTCATCGCCAAGAAGCGCGAGCCGTCCACAAGATCATGAGGGGGGCGATAGTTCAGCTTGACATTTTTTGCATACAATATACAAAATCTCGATAGAAGGTTACGGGACGGACGCTGGGTTCTCCAAAAAGAATTAGGGTAGGCATTCGGGAGAACCGCATCCTTAAAGTTTGCTTCGTGGAAGACTTGCTTTGCATGTGATCCAGTAGATGTGAGCTGGCGGCGCGTCATAACTTGTGCCGTTCCTATAAGACTTGGGGGCCATAAAGGTATGTCGCATATGGAAACGGTTTCGCTGACGCCGTCGCATTGGTTTTATCTGGCTACGGTGCTCGCCATCTTTATCGCCATTGCCTTCAGACGCGGCGTCATTATCCCTTCGATCGTCGGCGTCATTGGATTGGGGCTGCTGTCTGGCAAAGGCGACGAAACCTTGTTCTCGATGATACTGAGATCAGTGCAGATCCTGTTCGCGGCTCTGCTGAATTCAGGGGTGGCGCTTTTTGATATCATGCTATTGATCGCCATGATGGTGGCCATGCTGAGTTCCCTTAAGGCGCAAGGGGCGGATCAAATGATGATTGCGCCCATGAAAAAGATAATGGTTGGTCCGCGTTCGGCTTTTTTTAGCCTCTCGCTGACGATCTATATTGCGGCCGTCTTTTTCTGGCCAACGCCAGCAATCGCCCTGGTGGGAACCGTTTTGATCCCCGTTGCGATACGAGTGGGTCTTCCCGCCATGGGTGCCGCTGTCGCCGTCAATTTGGCGGGCCATGGCATGGCGTTATCGGCTGACCCGGTTATCCAAGGGGCGACGCGGCTGACATCAAACGCCGCCAATATCAATTCCGAGGACCTGCTGCCGTATACTATATTGTTCTCCTTAACCACCGGAGGCGTGGCTATCGCGATTGCCTGCTATAAGATCTGGCGCGATATGCGGCTGGGCAGAATGAAGGCTGAGCCGACATCCGATAACGATGACCATCCCCATGCGAGAGGCCCTTACGCAAAACACTTCGGCGTGGGGGTTCCGATCATACTGTTATGCATTGTCGGGCTGATGATCTATCGAGGCATATTCGACCCCGAAAATGCTATACGCGGTGGCGACGCCACCGCGCTTCTTGGCGGCGTAGCGACCATTCTGCTGGTGCTGTCAACGCTGGCGCATGAGGGAATAAGCGGCTTTGACGTGGTAACAGAACATATAAAGACCGGCTTCTTCTTCTGTATCAAGATCTTTGCCCCGATTATTCCTATTGCCGCATTCTTCTTCCTTGGCAATCCTGATCATGCCGTCAATGTTATGGGGGAAGGCACCTCCGGATATTTGTTTGATATTGGCCGCAGCATTAATGCTCACATGGGGGCCAACAGCGCGGCGCAGGCAGTTGGCATTGCTATAACGGGCGTGCTGGTAGGGCTTGATGGATCGGGCTTCTCAGGATTGCCGCTGCTGGGGTCTTTAACTGGCGCCCTGGCGGGGAGCGATTACAATAATACTGTCGTTCTATCGGCTCTGGCACAGGTGATCACGATTTTCACCGGCGGCGGCACGTTGGTTGCTTGGGCCTTTGGGGTGTGCGCGGATGCGGGAATTTCCGGCGTCAGTCCGGCAAGTTTGGTCCGGCGAAATTTTTTCCCGGTGATGGTGGGGTTTACGACGACAACGTTTCTCGCCATTATCTTAATGAGCTGAGAGTTTCTCCCAGACTGCCCTCAAGATAATTTAGACAGATATCAATGTCATAGGCCCCCATGGCTGCGGGTAAGGGCAGGGATGACATTTATTAAGAAGCCGCGGTGGAGAAGCGCCGTCCACGATCTTGGACCAAATGCCTAATCGCGTGAGAATATTGAGCCAAAGACACTGATCCTGGTAAGGTTTGGGGCTGGGCCCCCAAGCTACCTCCCCCATTTATTCAGTTTTTCCTAACGAACACCCCCAAATAACCATAATAGGCCGCAGTCAGCCGCACTCGCCCCGGCAGTACATGACCTAGGCTTGTGGGTTCTGCGGCCGCCTCTTTCCAGGGGTGGTCGGTCACGACAGCGGGAGGCCAGAAATTCGGGTTGACAACCAGGATATAATGAATAATAGTTCAATGAAAATATATTCAGTAAACAACAAAGCCTTTAAATAGGGATATTGCCATGCTCAGGAACACAGACATGCCGGGGATGCGGACATTGCGCGCCGCCCAATTTCGTAAAACGCTGGTCGCCACAACCATTTTGGCGTCATTCATGCTTGCCTTTGGCGGCCGTGCCTTGGCGGAGGACGAGCAACAAGAGGGTCTCCTGGGGGAGATCGTGGTGACGGCGCAGAAGCGCTCCCAGCTTCTCCAGGACGTGCCCATGAGCATCAGCGCGTTGTCGGAGCAAGCGTTGGAACGGCTCGGCGCCGCTCAATTCGAGGATTTTGCCCGCACTGTACCGTCGCTGTCTTTTCTGTCGGGCGGAACCGGGCGACAGAAACTTGTCATTCGCGGATTGTCTACCCAGGGAGGCAGCGCGCCCACCGTCAGCTATTACCTTGATGAAACCCCATTATCCGCTCAGTCGGGTACGGCGCGCTCGGTGACAGTCGATCCCCGACTGTTTGATATCGACCGTGTTGAAATTTTGCGCGGCCCTCAGGGCACCCTTTACGGTTCAAGCTCCATGGGCGGCACCGTGCGGCTCATCAGCAGTAAGCCCAATGCAAACGAATTTAGCGCCAAGGTGGATGGAACGCTGTCCACCACCCGGCACGGCGGTGAGAATTACGGCTTGAATGCCATGGTCAACCTGCCGGTCATCGAAGACAAGCTGGCGGTGCGCGTGGTTGGGTATTATCACGATGAAAGCGGCTATATCGATCGCTATTTCGGGGATTTTCCCATTGACAACGATCCTGAAACTTTTCCCGATTATAAAAACCAGACTACTGCCTTTCCGGTTCACAAGGACGTCAACGATCAAACCACCCGCGGCGCGCGGCTGGCGATACAATTTCAGCCCACGGAAGATCTGACGATCACGCCCAGCGTCTATGCGCAGCGGACCAAGATGTCTGGTTCGCCGACTTATGACGATCCGCCGGGATCGGGCGATCTTGGCCAGTTCCGCACCCGTGACGTGGCCGAGCCTTATAGCGACAAATGGACGCTTTATAATCTGACGCTCAAATATGAGTTTGGCGACTGGGCGGAGCTTACCTCGTCCAGCTCCTATTTTGATCGCAAATCGGTGCAGGCGGAAGACGTCACCGATATGCTGGAGTTCTTCATTCCGTTCGGCATTTTCATGCCGGCGCCCATCGTCGAGATGCTGCCCATCAAGGAATTCACGCAGGAAATCCGGCTGACGTCAACCAATGGCGGGAGATTGGAATGGATTATCGGCGGCTATTATAACGATAACGAAGATAAATGGATGGATGATCTGATTGTTCCCGGCTGGAGCGACGCCGCCGGCGGCTGGAGCGACTTTTTCGGCCCCGATATCGAGGAGAACAACTTCTTCCTCGGCCGCACCGATCGTACAAGCAAGCAATATGCGCTATTTGCCGATGTGACTTTTCATCTGACGCCGCAATGGGCCTTAAGCGGCGGTCTCCGCTGGTTTGATCTCAAGTCCACCTTCGTTCGTGCCGCATCCGGCGTCTTTAATGGCGGGTCAACGCTTACCGTCGGTGACGCCTCCGAAACCGGGACGACTTTCCGCGTCCTGACTTCCTATGAAGCAAGCGATGATATTCTGTTCTACGCCACCGTATCCAAGGGTTTCCGTCCGGGCGGCCCCAATACCGGCGTGCCGCTGGGCGTATGCGCCGATGATCTGGCCGAACTGGGTCTGTCGGAAGGCCCCAGCCAGTTTAATGCCGACTCCGTCATCAACTATGAGGCGGGCGCAAAAACGCGGCTGGCGAATGGACGCGTTACCTTAAACAGCGCGCTTTATTACATCGACTGGAAGGATGTGCAGCAATTAAACTTTCTTGATTGCGGCTTCCGGTTCACCGATAACGCCGGTTCCGCCGTCAGCAAGGGCGTTGAGGTGGAGGTAAACGCCCGAGTGACCGAGCGTCTGCAAGTGTCCGCCGGCTTTGGTTATAACGATGCAACGCTTTCGGCCGATGCCCCGAGCCTGGACGGCGTGGATGGCGACCGGCTGCAAGATGTGCCGAAATGGACCGCCAGCGCATCCGCCGATTACACCTTCCCCGCCTTCAATGGCAATGAAGGCTTTATCCACGGCAACATACAATATGCCGGCAATGCCATCTCAAGCTTTGACGAAACAAACCCTGACGATCGGCGTCCTTCCTATACCCTTGTCAATGTCCGTCTGGGCGTCCGTTCGGATGATTGGGAAGCGGCTTTCTTCGTCAACAACCTGTTCGACAAGCAGGCCAATCTGGGCATCACCGACTCGCTGGGCGCGCCCATTCCAGGCTTGTTGCGGGTTACCACTAACCGTCCGCGCACCATCGGCATGAACGTGAAAAAGACGTTCTGACGGCATAGGAACGCCAGATGCGTCTGTTGCGGGCAATTGGCTTTTTGATTTGCTGGTCCGCAACAGCCGCAGCCGCCGGCGAAAAGACCGCCCCGCTGGTAACGGCAGCGCCGCCGGGAACGCCCTGGGTTCATTATCTGGAAGCCATTCAGGCATCCGTCAATGGACCCGGGGCAGCGCGCGTTACGCTTGATATTTATCCTTCAAGCATTTTGGGCGGGGAGCTTCACGCCATTCAGCAAATGCGGCGCGGCCGCATCGCCATGGGGTTATTCACTACAACCTCCTTGGCGGCGGTTGCTCCATCTCTCAAAGTGTTGGACCTGCCTTTCATCTGGCGCGATCAATCGCAGGCGACCTATGTTTTGGATCACGCTGGCCAACGGATATTTTCCCCGCCGCTGGAGCGCGCCGGGATCGTCTTGATCGCCTTTAATCCCAGCGGCGTTCATCACATGGCGGCGCGCCGCTCGCTGACAGTTCCGAAGATGGCGAAAGGATTGCGCCCCCGCGCCTTGCAGGCGGACATTTCACTGGCGTTCTGGAGATTCCTGTCCGCCAATCCGGTGGCGCTTGCCTATCCCGATGTGACGCCGTCGCTGCAAACTGGACTCATCGATGGCTTATCCATTGAGCTGCAAAGCATTTATTACGGTGAATATTATAAATTTGCGCCTCATATCACCCTTACCGGCCATGCGCTGGAAGTGGGCGCGCTGGTGGCGAGCAAAAGCTGGTTTGATGAGCTGACGCCGGCGCAGCAGGAGAATTTACTTAAGACCGCGCGCGATCATCTTGCCAGTTCACGAGCCGAAACCCGCGCGCTGGAACAGGAATTGATCGAAAAATTGCGGGCGTCGGAGGCGCATGTCCATGATCTATCGCCTGCTGAACGGCTGGCGTGGGAATCCCGCCTTGCTGGGTTTCGTGCCGACATGGTGAAATCCCTGGGGCGGGAGGCGCAGACGGCGATCGCCAGGCTCCAGGAGGCGAAAGCGAATATCGCAAGGTGGCAGCCATGATTCGCCTGGTGAATATCTTAGGGGCGGCGGAGCGGGCTGTGATCATCGGGCTATCCCTTGCAACGCTTCTGATCATCTTTGCCGATATTGTCGGCCGTGAGCTGATTGGCGGCGGAATTTACTGGGCGAGCCGCTTCGGGGTCTATGGGTTCGTCTTCATCGCGCTTCTCGGGCTGCCATTGGCGACAGAGCGCGCGCTTCACATTCGGCCGCAAGTGTTGGCAAGAGTCTTGGCGGCTCTGCCCGAACACGTCCGGATGTTATTGGAGCACGGCATTGCCGCGCTCATCAATGGCGCGCTGGGGGGAATTTGCCTGCTTTATGTGCTCAGCTCCGTGCGTCTGGCGGAATGCGATCCGGTTACGGGCGTGCCTTTGTGGATGGTTCTGTTGGCGCTGCCGTATGGATTTTTTTCCGCAACCTTGCGGCACCTTTGTCTGATGGACTTTCAATCATGAGCGCGGGCGTGCTGGCTGTTGCAGGCGGGGCGCTGTTGTCGCTAGCGTTCCGGCAAAATCTTTACGTGTTACTGGCGATTGTTGCCCTTCTAAGTTATGGGCTGCTAGCCGGCCAAGACATCACCTATGTGGCGCAGGACCTGTTTTTCTCTCTGGATCAGGAAGTGCTGTTGTCCATACCTTTTTTTGTCCTGGCGGGCACGATCATGAGTCACGGCACCATCGCGGCGCGTTTGGTGCGGATCATGTCCGCCTTCACGGCTCCGGTGCCGGGCGGACTGGCGCTGGCCGCCATTCTATCTGCAGCCGCTTTTGCGGCCACCTCGGGATCGTCCATGGTAACGCTATTGGCGGTCGGCGGCGTGGTCTATCCGTTCTTGATCCAGGCGGGCTATCCGGAAAAATTTGCGCTTGGCACCGTCACGGCGTCGGGAACCCTTGGCATCATCGTGCCGCCAAGTATTCCGCTCATTCTTTATGGCATTTCCACCAAGACATCCATTATCGATCTGTTTCTCGCCGGGCTTGCCGCCAGCCTTCTGCTGACGCTGATGATGATCTCCTACGCGATGTTCCGCAACCGTCATCGCCCCGTAGGTCGGTGGGACGGCGGCGAGATCATCGCCGCCATGAAATCCGGCGTACTGGCCATGGGCATGCCGGTCATCATTCTGGGCGGGCTTTATGGCGGCGTCTTCACCGCCACTGAATCGGCGGTGGTGGCTACGGTTTATGCGATCCTGGTGGAAGTCGTCATCCATCGTGACCTGAAGCTTAAAGACGTCGCGGCGGCTATGATCGAGACGGCCGGCTTGTTGGGCACGCTGGTGCCCATATTGGCGTTTGCGCTTAGCCTGAATATGCTGATGGCGCATGAGCGCGTGCCGCAGCTGGCGGTCGAGGCGGTGCTGCAGGCGGTAGACAGCCGGTTTGTTTTTCTCCTTGCGGTGACGGTCCTTCTGCTGATCGTTGGCTGTTTTGTGGAAATCACCCCAGCCGTGCTGCTGCTGGCGCCCATCCTGACGCCCTTGGCGCAAAGCTATGGCATCGACCCGGTGCATTTCGGGATCATCATGATCGTCAATCTTGAGATTGGCTATTTAACGCCGCCGTTTGGCTTGAATCTGTTCGTAGCCAGCACCGCCTTCAAGAAGCCGTTCGCCCTGGTGATGCAGGCTTCTTTGCCATATATCACTATTTTATTTGTCGGCTTGCTGCTTCTAACCTTTATCCCAGCCGCGCCACTCATTTTCGTCAGGTAAGCCCATATCCGGATTTTTCAGGAATACCGCGCGATAGGTCAGGGCGGCGAGGATCTTGGCCAGATGTTCCTGGGACTTGATCCGGCTTAGAAGGTCGGGATTTTTTCGCACGTAATACTCATACATCATGGCGTCGGCCATGGAGCCCAGGGAATAAGCCATCAGCACGGCGACATCCGCGCTGGGTCCCTTGCCGCCCATGCATTTTTCCAGGTAACGGGCGAAACTGTTGGTCCACTTGCGGTTGGCCTGCTCCCAAATCTCGCCGAATTCGGGGATTTCATCCGACACCTGAATCATGCAGCGCATCAAGCCCGGGTGGTTATCGAAATGCCGTACCAGGATGAGATATTGCGCGCGCAGGGTTTGGAACAGGTCGTCGCCGCGCGGCGACTGACGGGCATCGACCGTCATGGCGCTCATGAAATCGGATAGAACCTCGCAGGTGATGCTCTTGATATCAGGAAAATAATGATAAAAAAGCCCCACCGCGACGCCGGCCTCCTTGGCGATATCAACGATGCGCATCTGCCGGTAGCCGACGCGCTCGAGAATGGCCAACGTGGCAAGCTTCAGCCGTTCCTTGGTTTCCGCCGCCTGTTCCTTGCGGCTTTTGCGCGGCTTGGCGGGCGCGGCGTCGGCTTGGGCGCGGCGGGCGGGTTTAGGCTTTTTCCCAGGCTCTGGCGGCTTCATTGCTACGGCTATTTCCCTCGATTTTTCCCTTACCATACATATTACTATAGAAGTTGAACATAATTTCAATGAAAATTTTCACTGGCCTGCAGCCTCCCACTTTTTATGACGGAGATTGCTTGACAGCATTCCTCCGATATGATTGATTTATATTTCAATGAAAACAGATTCACTATGTTTTACCATACTGTGGAGGAATGAAAATGCCTGATTTGTTGCGAAAGGGGTTGGTTTGCGGCGCGGCCTTGATGCTGTCGCCCTATGCGATGGCGCAGGCCGGCGAGGCGTCCTTTGAGGAAATTATCGTCACCGCGCAAAAACGCGATGAGCGGCTGCAAGATGTGCCGCTCAGCATTTCCGCGCTGACCATGATCCAGATCGAGAATATGGGGGCGGCGAGCTTTACGGATTACGCGCGCGCGGTGCCGGGATTGTCCTTCATCGATCGCGGTCCGGGCCGCAACGCCATCACCATCCGCGGCATCACCACCGGGGCCGAGCAAGGCAAGCAGGCATTGGTTGGCATTTACTTCGATGAAATGCCGGTGAGCGCGCCATCCTTCCAGCCGGACCTGAACCTTTTCGACATCGAGCGGGTCGAGGTGCTGCGCGGACCGCAAGGCACGCTTTATGGGGCCGGCTCCATGGGCGGCGCCATCAAGCTCATTGCCGCCAAACCTCATATGACCGAGTTTGCCGCCAAGGCCGACGCCACGTTGGCGACCACGCGGCATGGCGATGAAAGCGTGCGGTTCAACGCCATGGTCAATGCCCCCATTGTCGAGGATAAAGTGGCGGTGCGGGTCGTAGGCTATTATCGCAACGAGGGCGGGTATATCGACAACGTCGGGCTCGGCAAAAAGGACGTAAACGACGAGGAAACCTATGGCGGACGTTTGTCCGTGCGCTTTACGCCCAATGAAAAGTTGACGATCACCGCCAATGTCTTCTTCCAGGATACCGAGGTCGGCGGCACGCAGGAAGGCGACCTGTCGCTCGGACGGCTGCTGCAGAGCCGGGCGGTCGGCGAAATCCGCGAGGATGATTTCCGTCAGTACAACCTCACCGTGAACTATGATCTCGGCTGGGCGGAACTGGTGTCTTCCTCCACGTATTTCGATCGGGACTTCCGCGAGATTCGCGACATCAGCTCGTTTTTTGGCGGCGCCGCCGCCGTATGGCTTGATAACAGCATACCGATTGAAACCTTCAGCCAGGAAGCGCGCCTCGCTTCAACGGGGGACGGACCATTCAAGTGGTTGGTGGGCGTGTTTTATACCGACCAGCGGGACGATCTGGGACAGTTGGCTGCCCATGACGGTCTCTTCGGGCTGCCGCCCAGCGTGCTGCTGTTGGACAACCTCATTGAAAATAAGATGGAGCAGATCGCGTTCTTTGGCGAGGCTACCTATGACCTGACGTCGCGGCTGCACGCGACCGTCGGATTGCGCTGGTTTGATGTCGATCAATCCTTTGCCTCGGCGACGAGCGGGCTGATCGCCGGCGGCGATAGCACAGATTCGGGTGACGCCAGCCAGAATAAGGCCAACCCCAAATTCCTGCTCTCCTATGACGCCACCGACGACGCCATGTTCTACGCCCAGGCGGCGCAGGGTTTCCGGATCGGCGGCACCAACAAGACCAACCCGATTAATCCCGCAACCGGTACGCTCGATCCGTCGGAATATAAGGCCGATACCTTGTGGAACTACGAGCTTGGGGTCAAGACCTCATGGCTGAATAATCGGCTGACGATCAACGCGGCGCTCTATTACATCGATTGGAAGGACATTCAAATAACCATCTTCCGCGATGATGGCTATTCCTATATCGGCAACGCCGCCAAGGCGCGCAGCAAAGGCGGCGAATTGGAGATCACGGCGCGTCCAGTGGACGGGCTTAATATCAGCGCCGCCGTGGGCTATACGGACGCCAAGCTGCAAAAAAATGCGCCGGGCTTGGGCGGCCTGAAGGGCGATCGCATTCCCTTGGTGCCGCGTTTTACGTTCAGCAGCTCGGCGCGGTATTCTTTTGCGTTGACCGATGCGCTGGGCGGTTTTGTTCAGTTCGACTATCAGCATGTCGGCAAGTCGTATAATGCCTTTAGCCAGGGCTCTCCCGACTTGCAGCGATCCTATGATCTGGGTCATGCCCGGGTCGGCGTAAACATGGAGCAATGGGAGATGTCCTTGTTCGTCAATAATCTGTGGGACGAGCGGGCGGACCTGTTTGTGGATACGCTGCTTGGCGATACGCGGGCCAACGTCAATCGGCCGCGGACGATCGGCGTTAATCTCAAGGCGAATTTCTGATAACGTTCGTCTGCTCGGAAAGAACGTTTCTATATGCGATGGTTGATCAAGATGCACACGCTGCGGCGGATTGGGTTGAGGATAGGGGGCATTCTGCTCGCTGGCCTTGCCCTAAGCACGTCGCCCGCCGCGGCGCGCATCGTGATCAACCCCGCATCTATTGAAGCCTGGTCCGATCAAACTTTTATTCCTGCATTCGAGGAACGGCGGTTCTCCGGTCTTGCCATCGCCGTGGTCAAGGATGGGGAGGTCGTGTTCGCCAAAGGCTACGGCTATGCCGACTTTGCCAGCAAGACCCCCATGGACCCGGCGCGCACCGAAGTTCGCATCGGCTCCGTCACCAAGGTGTTTACGGCAACGGCCATCGCCCAATTGCTGGAACGGGGGTTGATCTCCTCCCTTGATGATCCGGCCAACCTTTATTTGAAGCGCGTAAAGTTGCCGCAGGCGTTTGGCCGGGAGATTACGCTCTGGCATCTGCTGACCCATCAGGCGGGGTTTGAGGACACGGCCTACGGCATGGCCAATCTTGGCCCACCGCGGACGCCGGTATCCGCCGCTGACATTAAGCGTTTCATGCCCACCATCGTGCGCCAGCCCGGCACGGTTTCGGTTTATTCCAACTACAGCACCGCGCTTCTCGGCATTATCATCGAGGACATCACCGGCCAGACCGTGGGCCAATATTTCGCGGAGCACATCTTCGCTCCTCTGGGCATGTCCAACTCACGTCTCAACCAGGACGTGACGCCAAGTCAGAATCTTGGCCAGCCCTACGCTTTTTTTCCCAATGGCGAGGCGCAGCCGGTGCGCTACGTTGGCGTTCATCCGCTGATTGCGCCCGCCGGGGCGATCACCACAACCGCCATGGACATGACCCGGTTCATGGCGGCGCATATCGGCGAAGGGCGTGACGGCCAGTCCGGGATATTGTCGCCGCATAGCTTTCAATTGATGCACGCCCGCAAGACCGGCAACCACGACTCCGTCACGGGTTTCGGCATGAAGTTCATCGTCTCGGACTGGAACGGTGAGCGCTTGGTTGAACACGGCGGCGGTTGGCCTGGGTTTCAAACGGTCATGGAGCTTTTTCCGGACAGCGGGGTTGGCGTCTTCATTTCGATCCTGGGCGGCGAGCCGCAGGTTGGTCTTGGTGAGCAGCTCCTTAGTCTGGTGACGACAACGCGCCTAGCCGCTGCGCCTGGCCATGCCGTCAAGCGGCCCATGCAGTTGACCGATGCACGCCAACTGATATTGACCAACCTGTTGGGAGACTACCGTCAGCCCGAGGTCTCATCTCCGGTTGATACGACCGCATTTATCGGCACTTATTGGCGGGAACGGCGTTCCTATACCACCATCGAAGCGCTGTTCCAGCTTTTGAGCGCCAACACCAGTCTGTTGACGGTTGCCGCCGGCGATGACGGTAGTCTGAGCATGAACGGCGTCGCCGGCTATCGGCCGGTGCGCGCCGATGCTTTTCTGAAATCCGGGTATGGCCCGACGCTAGATGGCGATCCCAACGCGGTCGAGCTATTCGCATTCAGCCAGAGCGGCGCGCAGGCCGAAAGAGTTGCGCCGCTGTTGAGCGTCGATGTCTGGACACGCGCCAGCGACGTCTGGAATCCGCGCACCGTCATGCAAAGCATGGCCATATTGTTTCTGATCGGCTTGACCGGCATCATCGCCGCATTCTGGCCCGCCGGATCGCGTCAAAGCCGGGTTGCCAAATGGCTGCCGCTGGTCTTTACCGGTCTTATTGTCGCGCTGCCGCTAAGCTTGTTGGCAGGATATGACGAAGGCGACGGGTTGATGTACGCGCTGCTGCTGGGCGAGCCGGCGCGGTTCATCATGCTGGTCGTGTTCGCCAATATGGCTGCCGCGGTCGCGGTGGTGATGGCGGCTTTGACTGTTTACGGCTGGCGCGGCGGCTACTGGGGCGTGGGCAAGCGCGCTATTGCCCGCCGCGTACATTATACACTGCTCACCGTTGCGGCGCTCGGGTTCATTCCGTGCCTGGCCTTCGTCAATCTTTTAGGCGTGCATTTGCCATGACAAGCCCGGCGCAGGACATCATTCCGGCCCTGGAAGCGGTTTATGTTGCCATGCGGGATGGCGTGCGTCTGGCCGTCGATGTCTGGCGGCGCGCCGATCAGGCAGGTGACCCGCGGCCAACCATGCTGCTGACCACGCGCTACTGGCGGTCCTTTGCCCTGGCGGAGGATGATCTACGCTTGCAGGGGATTTTTGCGCTGGCCAGTTACTTCACGCGGCAGGGTTACGTCGTGGTGAATGTAGACAGCCGGGGATCCGGCGCTTCCTTCGGGGTGCGGCGTACCGAATGGTCCGAGGAGGAAGTAGCGGACATGGGCGATGTCATGGAATGGATCGTAGGCCAGCCCTGGTCGGATGGCCGCGTGGTGACGCATGGTTTTTCCTATGGCGGCAACACGGCCTTTCTGGCGGCTGCATGCGGGCATCCTGCCTTGAAAGTGATTGCGCCGCAATTTGCCGACTTTGACATCTACCGTCATAATTTATTTCCGGGCGGCATCGCCAATGGCTGGCTTCACGATAACTGGGGCCGGCTCACCGCGGCCATGGATCGCGGCGATGTGGCGGCCATGAGCCGTCTGCTGCCGGGCATTGATGGCGACTCCTTCCGCCGCTTGGTGCGTGGGCCGCGTCCGGTGGATGACGATGCTGACGGTGCGCTGGCGCGGCAGGCGATTGCCGGTCATGCGGCAAACTTTAATATGGCGTCCGCCGACTTGAACTTTGACTGCCTGGACGACGCCGGTCGGCAAAATACCGGCGCGTTTCCGGATGCTCTATTCGACTCGCATCGCCTTAGCATATACAGCCATCAATCAGCCATCGAACGGTCCAACGTCCCGATCATTTACTGGGCGGGCTGGTTTGATGCCGGCACGGCGGACGGGGCGCTTAATCTGTTCGCCAGTTTTTCCAACCCCATGCGGGTCATCATCGGTCCCTGGAGTCACGGCCGGCGATTCTTGCAGGATCCATTTGTTCCGGATGGCAGGCCGTCAGCCATCGATCTTGACGAAAATTTCGAGGATGTCCGGCAGGCGGTTGAGTCATGCCTCGCGGGGGAAGGGATCACTGAACGTCGGTTGGATTATTTCACCCTTGGCGAAAATCGCTGGAAATCAACCACGCAATGGCCGCTGCCGCAAAGCACGCCCACACGATTCTATCTTGCAGACAGCCACCAGCTCAGCCTTGTACAGCCGCAGCAAGATGACGGCAGCGACAGCTATGTTATGGATGAGGCGGCAACCACGGGATCGGAGAATCGCTGGCATACCCAGATCGGTTGCATGCCGGTCAGCCACGAGGACCGGCGTCAGGCGGATGCGCGGCTTTTGACCTACGATAGCACGCCGCTCGATCGGGATACGGAAATAACCGGTCACCCGGTTGTCCACCTGTATCTCACGTCCAACCGTGCCGATGTCGCGCTGTTCGCTTATTTGGAGATGATCATGCCCGATGGCGATGTCCGGCTTTTGACGGAAGGGTGTTTGCGCGCCGGCCATTGCAAGCTATTGGAGAATGATGCCGGATATCGGAAGTTCGGGCCGGCCCATAGCTTCCGTCGTCAAGATATAACGCCACTCGCCCCCGGTGATATGGCGCTGCTGTCATTTGCTATGCTGCCGATCTCCATTCGGATTCCGCGCGGGTTTCGAATACGGTTGGCCATTGCCGGTGCCGATCGGGACACCTTTAAGCCGATGCCGGATGCCGACGGCGCTGCCATTGCCACCGGCCGCAGCTCCAGGTTTGCTTCATATCTCGACTTACCGGTGATCCCGTGATGGTGCGGCGTCATCATTGCTTGACTTAAGTAAAACATTGTTATTCAAGGATTCATCCATTCCATGATCGATCTTCAAGATATTCGTGAGAAAATTGGAAAAAAAATTGGCGTATCGCGCTGGTACGATGTCACGCAGGAGCTTATCGACCAATTTTCCGCCTCAACCCTCGATAATGATCCCATGCATTTGGACCCGGAATGGTCGCGGCGGAATACGCCCTTTGGCGGCACCATCGCGGCGGGGTTCTGGACCACCTCCATGCTGATTCCGATGTCTCACGACATCGGTTTTCTGGAAGCATTTGAGAAAAGACTGGGCAACAGCTATGCTTTAAATTATGGCTTTAATAAACACCGGCTGATCAGCCCGGTGCCAGTGGGATCGCGGATACGCGGTCACATGGTGCTGATGGATGTGCAGGAGCGGGATGACGGGAATTTTCTATTTACTCTGGACGTAATGGTGGAAATAGAAAATGAAGAAAAACCTGCGCTGATTGCTGAATGGCTGGCGCTGATCGTGCGCCGCTAGGAGGCGGTTGAAGAGGAAGTGTTTGCAGATGCCCGATCGACTTGAGGCCGCTCCCGTCCTAACCCGTATTACCGATTACGCTCATCATTATGCGCGCCTCGCGCCCGATCGCGAGGCGGTGGTTTGCGGCGCGCGTCGCCTAACCTATGCACAATTGAGCGCGGAGGTCGAAAAGTGCGCGCGGGCGCTGCTGGCGGCGGGGGTCGGCAAGGGCGACCGGGTCGCCATGTTGGCCTTGCCGTCGCCGGAATTCTTCGTGGTGTTTCTGGCCGCCACCGGCATTGGCGCCATCTGGCTGGGGCTAAGCCCACGCTATCATATTGATGAATACCGCTATCTGGTCGGCGATGCATCGCCGAAGGTCATCTTCTCGCTAGCGACATTCGAGGGCCGCGATTATCGCGTCGATCTAGCAACCTTGCGCCGCGAATATCCGGGCGTGGAAACGCTGGTGGCCGTGGATGAGTCGATCGAAGGCGCGATTTCCTATGCCGACTTCCTGAACAGCGGAGAGCGGATTTCTTCAGCACGCTACCTTGAAGCGGCAGCCGCCGTTGACCGTCTCGACCCGGCGCTGATCGTCTATACCTCGGGCTCCACCGGCAAGCCCAAGGGTGCCATGCTGTCGCATTATGGGCTGTGTTTCGGCAACGCCATTCAGGGACGGGAGTTCGGTGTTGACGTGCCGCGCGCCGTCTGCCCGTTTCCCATCAATCATGTGGCCTGCGTCGGCGATACCTGCTGCACCACGCTCATTCGCGGCGGCACGCTGATTTTCATGGCCCGGTTCGACCCGGTTGAGGTGGCTAATGTGATCGAACGGGAGCGTGTCAATCTGTGGATCGGCGTGCCAACCATGTTCATTCTAGCGGCGGATCAGCCGGGATTTTTCCAACGTGATCTGACCTGCCTGCAAACCATCGTCTGGGGCGGCGCCGCCATGCCGCGCGATCAGATCCTCCGCTTCCAGCAAATCGGCGCCCGCCTGGTGACGCTTTATGGCTTGACCGAGTCCACCTCCGACATGACGTTCACCACGCCGGATGCCGACCTTGAAGTTCTGGCCGACAGCGTCGGCCGGCCCGCGCCTGAATATCCCTGCCGGATCGTTACGGCGGAAGGCCGGGAGTGCGGCGTCGGCGAGCCGGGCGAAATTCAGTTCAAGGGCGAGTTCAACATGCTCGGCTACTATAATAAGCCCGAGGCGACCCGTGACGCTTTTACCGCCGACGGCTGGCTGCGGTCCGGCGATATCGGGTACTGGCGCGCCGATGGCAATATCACGCTGGTCGGGCGGATGTCGGAGATGTTCAAGTCCGGCGGCTTCAACGTCTATCCGCGCGAGATCGAAGACGTCATCGTCGCGCATCCCGCCGTGGCGCTGGCGGCGGTGATCGGCGTGCCCGATCCCCTCTACCAGGAAGTGGGCGAGGCCTACGTGCTCGCCACCCCAGGCGTCAGCGTTACGGCCGATGAGCTTGCCGCCTATTGCAAGGAGCGGCTGGCCAATTACAAGGTGCCGAAACGGTTTTTCGTGCGGAATGAATTGCCCATGCTGCCGGTGGGCAAGATCGACAAGCCGCTGCTAAAGCGGCAGGCTATCGCCGCGCTTTCCAGCGACACGGACGCCAAGGGAGCGCGTTGATATGCGGCTCCTGGGTATTGCCCTGGCGTTTATGCTTTCGGCGCCTTGGCTTGCCGCTTGCGATGATGATGCCGTATCGCAGGCGCGCCGACAAACGCTGATCATCGGCAAGGCTTCTGGCTTGTCCACCATTGATCCGGGGACGACCGTCATGGCGTATAATTTCGCCCCGATGTCGTTGTCCTATGAGCGTCTGCTGCGGTTCGTGGTGGCGGATGGGTCGCCGACCGGCGCAGTTGAAGGCGAGCTTGCGGAATCCTGGCGGCTCGATGATGACGGCAAGAGCTGGCTTTTTACCTTAAAACAGAACCACCGCTTTGATGACGGATCGTTGGTGACGGCGGCGGCGGTGCGTTTCTCCTTTCTGCGGACGCTCCGCTTGGGGCTGGGGCCGGCGCAAGCGCTCTCCGGGCTGGAAGACGTGGAGGCGATCGATGCGCGCACGGTGCGTTTTCGGCTTGCGGCGCCGTCACCAATCTTTCCGCTCATTCTGGCGCTGCCGCCCATGGTGGTGATCAATCCCACGGTCTTGGCGCATCAAAAGGGAGATGATCTGGCCAGGGCATGGCTGTCGGAACACACCGCGGGCAGCGGCCCTTATCGCGTCGCATCGTGGGAGCGGGGGCAACGAATCGTGCTCAAGCCCAATCCCTACGCCGCCGAAACGCCGCGCTACTTTCAAAAAATAGTCCTCAAGACGGTCAAGGATAATGCCTCCCGGCGGCTTCTCCTGGAGCGCGGCGACATCGATATTTTCGAGGGCGTTACGCCGGATATGGCGGACAAGGTGGCGCAGATGTCTGGCGTCGTGCTGTTTGAACGGCCAACGCCGGTTATCGTCGCCCTGGCCATGAACACCACGCGCGCGCCTTTTACCGATATCCGGGTGCGCAAGGCCATATCGTTGGCCATCGACCGGCGCGCCATTGCTTCGGGCGTGGTGCATGGCCACGCCTCGCTTGTCAATGGCGTCTTGCCGGCGGGGATTCCGGGGCATGATCCTGACCTGCCGGAAGTGCTGCGTGATCTGAGCACGGCGCGCGCGCTTCTAAAGGAGGCCGGAATCGCGCCGAGAACGGCATTTACCTTGTCCTATGTGCCCGCTTCCGCCACGGTGGATTCCACCGCCTTGGCCATTCAAAATCAGCTTGCCGATGCGGGGCTGAAGATCCGACTGGAAACTTTGGCTCCCTCAGCCTTCGCCAAGGTGCTGGCGGGGGATTTTGATCTCACCCTCAGCAACTGGTCGGCGGATTTTCCCGATCCCTGGCCCATCATGCAGTTTGCCTATCACTCCTTGAATGCGGGGGAGGGGTACAACCTGTCGCGCTACGCCAACGCGGAGGTCGACGGCCTGCTCACACGGGCGGAACACGCCATGGATGCGGAGGAACGCACGGCTCTTTATGAGCAAGCTCAACGCATCGTCATGGCCGAAGAGCCCATGGTCAACCTCTTTGCCGTGCACGGGCTATTGGCCTACCGCACCGACGTTCGTGGGCTTCGGTATAATGCTTGGCAACCCGGCATATACAATGTCGAGAGTATGTACCGCGGAGACGATGCGCCATGATGGCTCTGAACCGCATCGTCTGGCGTCTCTTGATGCTGTTGGCCGTGGTGCTGTGCGTGACGCTTATCACGTTCGTAATTTCCCACCAATTGCCCGGTGATCCGGCGCAATTGATGGCCGGTCCACGGGCGGGTCCGGAAGCCATTGAGAAGATGCGTGCGGCCCTTGGTCTCGATCAGCCGCTTCATGCTCAATATGCGCGCTATCTTCATGATCTGCTGCAAGGTGATTTTGGCGCTTCCATCGTGACGCAACGTCCGGTATTGCGCGAGCTTGCCGCGGTTTTTCCGGCGACCCTGGAATTGATGCTGACGGCGCTATTTATATCGGTGACGCTGGGCGTCATCTTGGGCGTGGCGGCCGCGGTGCGGCATGGAAGCTGGTTTGATCATTTCATTCGCGCAGCGGCCACCTTCGGCATTTCCGTGCCCTCATTCTGGCTCGGCCTGATGCTGTTGCTGATTTTCTATGGCCAGCTTGGGATATTGCCGGGTGTCGGCCGTCTGGATGACGCCCTGGATCCGCCGGCGGCAATGACGGGATTTTACACGCTCGATGCGGCGCTTCAGGGGCAGTGGGCGGTGTTGCGGAATGCGCTAGAGCATTTGCTGCTGCCGGCGCTGACCCTGGCCCTGGTATCGTTCGGCGGCATGTTGCGCATCATCCGGGCGTCGATGATCGAGGTCTTGAGCGAGGACTACATTCGCACCGCCATCGCCAGCGGCATCCCTCGTCGGACGGTGATCTTCAATCATGCGCTGCGCAATGCGCTCATCCCCTTCGTCACCGTGCTTGGCCTGGAGTTTGCGGCTTTGCTGTTCGGCTCCGTGGTGGTGGAGACGATCTTCATGTGGCCGGGCGCCGGCTCCCTGGTCCTGGAAGCCATTTTCGCGCTCGATTTCCCGATGATCATGTGTTTTACCGTGATTGTCTCCATGGCCTACGTGATCATCAATTTTGCGGTGGATCTGCTCTATATGGCCATCAACCCGCAAATTCGGGAGATCGGCTGATGGGGCGTAGCCGATTGAAGGCCCTGGTCGATCTGGCGCGCCGTCACCCTGCCGCTGCCATCGGCTTTATGGTGGTGATGTTGATCGCTGGCACGGCGCTTCTCGCCCCGCTCATTGCGCCATATGACCCGGATGCCATTGCGCTGGATCAGCGCTTGCTGCCGCCCGGGCCCACCCATTGGGCTGGCACCGATGAGGTGGGCCGCGACCTTCTGTCGCGCATTCTGTGGGGCGCGCGCGCCTCACTGGCGGTTGGGCTGGGCATTGTCGCGATCGCCAGCGTGCTGGGAACGTTGATCGGTTGCTTCTCGGGATACGTGGGCAAAACTTCCGACTCCTTGATCATGCGGCTGATGGATGTGGTCATGGCATTGCCGGGGCTGGTGATCGCCATGGCGCTCACCGCCGCCTTGGGGCCTAGTCTTGTCAATGCGGCGCTGGCGCTCGGGTTGTTGGCGGTGCCTTATTACACCAGGGTCGCCCGCGCTCAGACGTTGGCGATAAAGCAGCTCAATTTCGTGCGCGCCTCGCAAGTCATGGGGGCGGGAACCTGGCACCAACTGCGCGTCAACATCATTCCCAACGTCCTGCCGCACATTCTGGTGTTGATGACCATGCATGTCGGAGCCGCGATTTTGGCGGCCGCCGCGCTCAGCTTCATCGGCCTGGGGGCGCAGCCGCCGGCAGCGGAATGGGGAGCACTGATCAACGCGGGCCGCCATTACGTGCTGGAGCAATGGTGGTATTCGGCGTTTCCCGGCTTGGTGATGGCGATCACCGTTTATGGGTTTAATTTGCTGGGCGATGGCTTGCGGGATGCGCTGGATCCCAAATCCAAGTCCCGTTCCATCGGATGATGATCATGCCTTCGCCCCATAAGACGCCGGTTATCGACATCTGCAACCTCAGCCTGGAGTTTCCGTCGCCGCGCGGCGCCGTCAAGGCTCTGAAAGATGTCTCCTTGCATATCAATCCGGGCGAAATCGTCGGCCTGGTGGGGGAGTCCGGGTCGGGAAAGTCGGTCATCGCCATGTCCGCCATGCGCTTGCTGCCGCAAGGCCAGTTTCGACAGACCGGCGGAACAGTGCGTGTGCTTGGCTCGGACATCATGGCCATGAGTGAGGCGGAACTTGAGCGCCGGCGCGGCCGCGATATCGCCATGGTGTTTCAAGAGCCCATGAACGCCTTGAATCCGACCATTCGCATTGGCCGGCAGATCACGGCGATTTTGCGCCGGCATCAGGGGATCGACCATCAAACGGCGATTGCGCGCGCTCTGTCGCTTCTGGAAAGCATGCAGGTGGATGACGCCTTGCGCGTCATGGACAGCTATCCCCATATGCTCAGCGGCGGTATGCGGCAGCGGGTTTTACTGGCCATGGCTTTTTCGTGCGAGCCCTCCGTGCTGGTGGCGGACGAGCCGACCACGGCGCTTGATGTGCTGACGCAGGCGGAAATTTTGCGGCTGATCTGGCGCAAGGCGCGCGATCTTGGCGCTGCGGTTCTGTTCATCACCCATGACATGGCGATCGTGCATCAGCTCTGTGATCGCGTCTATGTCCTCTATGCGGGGGAGATTGCGGAAAGCGGCCGGACGGCGGATGTGCTGCGCTGCCCCGCGCACCCCTATACCCGGGCGCTGTTGGCGGCCATGCCGGGATCAAAGCAGCCCAAAAGCGCGCTTGACGCCATTGACGGCACGGTTCCCTCTCTCATCGATCCGCCGCGAGGCTGCAGGTTTCAGAGCCGCTGCAAAGTGGCGGATGATCAATGCGGGCGCAAGCCGGCAATGGAGGCGGTTGTCGCCGGCGCGCCGGAGCATGAGGTTGCCTGCTGGCGAAATAGCGAGCGGAGAGCAAAAGCATGACGCTGCTCGAGGTGGACGGATTAAGCGTGCATTTCTCCCGCCGCAAGCCCCTTTTTAGCAGGGCGGCGGCGGTGGTGCGGGCGGTTGACACGGTCAGCTTCCAAATCGCCGAGGGGCAGACTTTCGGCATTCTCGGCGCCTCCGGCTGCGGCAAGAGCACCATTGCCCAGGCTCTCCTCGGCCTCGTTCCCGTTACGGCCGGCGCAATTAGACTCCATGGCAGACCGCTTGATATGGCGCGCGATCACCGCGCCATTCAAATTGTTTTTCAGGATCCGCAAACGTCCTTCAACCCGCGCCGCCGGATCTGGGAGTTGATCGCCGAGCCGTTGGCTATCGCCGGCGAACGGGATCGCCGCGCGCTCAAGCGCAAGGCCGAGGAGTTGGCCGCCAAGGTTGGCGTCGGCGAGCATCAGCTGGAGCGGTTTCCCCATGAATTTTCCGGCGGCCAGCGGCAGCGTCTGGCCATCGCCCGCGCCCTCGCCATCGGACCGCGGTTGTTAGTACTGGATGAGCCGACCTCCGCCTTGGATGTTTCGGTGCAGGCGCAAGTTCTCAATCTTCTTTTGCAGCTGCAGCGGGAGTTCAAGGTGGCATTTCTGTTCATCAGTCATGATGTGGCTGTCATCCGTCATATTTGTGATGAGCTGGCGGTGATGAAATCAGGAAAATTTGTCGAAACCGGTCGCGCGGCGGATGTGTTGGCGGCGCCGCGCCATCCCTATACTCAGGCACTGATGAATGCGGCCCCCACATTGACAGGGCCGGCTTTCCGCGAACAATGCGAGGAGCCGATGGCATGATAAGCGATATTGATTTCTCCTTGCCGCTTGAGGGACAGCCGATCACCATCGCTGTCACCCGGGGAGACTTGATCGAAAGCCGTCATGCGGTGTGGGCGGCGGTAGTGCATGCGACAGGGCGCATCATCGGCCAGTGGGGGAACGCGCATGCCATGATCTATCCCCGTTCGGCGGTCAAGCCGTTTCAGGCGCTGCCCCTGGTGATGTCCGGAGCGGCGCAGCGGTTCGGGCTGGACGCGCGCCATGTGGCGCTGGCTTGCGCTTCCCACAACGGCGAACGGCAGCATGTGGATCTGGTTCTCGATTGGCTACAGCGATTGAATCTGACGCCGGCGCATCTCGAATGCGGCGCAACCGAGCCCATCGACGCGCAAACCGCCCTCGCCGTGATCCGGGAGGGCGGCGTTTCCCGTCCGGAATATAACAATTGCTCCGGCAAGCATTGCGGCTTTCTGACGTTGGCTCGGCATTTGGCGGCCGATCCGTCGGGGTACATCGAATATGGGCATCCGGTGCAGGCCGAAGTTCGGCGCGCCATGGCTCTGATATTCGATCATGAGCTTGAATCGGCGCCGTGGGGCATCGATGGCTGCGGTATTCCAACCTATGCCTTGTCGATTGCCGATCTGGCCCATGCCTTCGCCCGTTTTGCTGCGCCATCCGCTCTGCCTGAGGATGCGCGTCAGGCCGCAAGTTTCCTTTTTCAAGCCATGACCGCGCATCCCTATCTGGTGGGCGGGCGCAACAGGTTCGATACCGAAGTCATGGCTTGTCTCCCCGGAGCGTTGATGGTCAAAAGCGGCGCTGAAGGCGTATGCGCGGCCGGCATTCCCGACCGCGGCCTTGGCATCGTCACCAAGGTGGTGGATGGCGCGCGTCGGGCGTCGGACGTGGCCATGGGCGCCGTCTTGCGTCATCTGGGGGTGCTGGCGGATAGCGACTGGCAGCGGCTCAAGGCCTATTGCGCGCCGGAAGTGCGGAATGTGGCGGGCAAAGCGGTTGGCGTCATTCGTCCCTGCGCTGACCCGGCGTGCGCTAAGGAGGGTTAGCGATGACCATTGGTTTCTCGACGACGCCGAGGGAAGGGGAAATTCCACTCGTCATTCCGGTCATCGCAGGCAATGGAGAAAACACCTTCGCAGCGCTTGCTGATCATGACCCATTGATCAAGGATACTATCGCGCGGGCGATGACGGTCGCCGGCTTTCAGGGCGAGGCGGATCGCCTGCTGACGCTACTGGTGCCGGTTCAGAATGGCCTGCGTCTGGTGACGTTGGCGGGGATCGGGCCAGCAGAGACTATTACCCCTCAGTCCTTGCGCTCGTTTGGCGGCGCCATTGCCCATCACTTGCGCGCGCATAAGCATGACCGGGCCGACGTCATCCTCGCGCCCCTTGCCGGGATCAAGCGTAATCTCGTGGATATGGCGCTGGATCTCGCCATGGGAGCGAGCCTCAGCGGCTACAGTTTTGATCGTCACAAGACGCAAGCGAATGCCGCTTCGCCGCTGGATCTTTGCTTCTGCTTGCCGGATGCTCGCTTGGCGCATGAAGCATTTCCCCGTCTAGAAAGTCTGATGCGGGCGGTGTGGCTGGCGCGAGACTTGACCAATGAGCCGGCCAACATGCTGTCGCCCATGGGCTTTGCCGCGCGGTGCCGGGAGATGACAAGGAATGGCCTTGTTGTTGATGTATTGGATCAGGCGGCGCTGAAGGAATTGGCAATGGAGGCGCTCCTTGGCGTTGCCCAAGGCAGCAAGGAGCCGCCCGCTGTCGTGGTGTTGGAGTGGAAAGGCAGTGCGGACGCGCCGGTGGTGTTGCTTGGCAAGGGGGTCACCTTTGACTCAGGCGGGCTGTTGCCCAAGGGGCCTGAGGAAATGTGGGACATGAAAAACGACATGGCCGGCGCGGCGGCGGTGGTGGCGGTCATGGGATCGCTGGCTGAACGCGGCGTTCCGGTTCATGCGGTCGGCATCATCGGTCTGGTGGAAAATATGCCATCGGGACACGCCCTGCGGCCGGGCGACGTCGTCCGCTCGCTGTCGGGAAAGACGATCGAAGTGCTGCACACCGATGCCGAAGGCCGCCTGGTGCTGGCCGACCTCATCACTTATGCGCAACAGCGCTATGCTCCCCGCGCCCTCATTGACATTGCCACCCTAACCGGCGCCATGACGGCGGTTCTGGGTCAGGAATACGCGGGATTGTTCAGCAACAACGATAGTCTGGCGGCGCAGCTTTCCCAGGCGGCGGACAGCAGCGGCGAAAAAGTGTGGCGGCTGCCGTTATGCGATGCCTTCGACAAAATGCTCGAGTCATCCGTGGCCGATGTCCAAAACATCACCAAACAGCGCATGGCCGGCAGCGCCACGGCCGCCCAATTTCTATCCCGCTTTGTAAACAATGTTCCCTGGGCGCATCTGGATATCTGCGGAACGGCGTGGCGCAAGGATAAAGACCCGTATGGCGTTCCCGGGGCTACCGGGTATGGCGTCTTGTTGTTGAATGATTTCGTTGAACAGACCATAAATTAGCTTGCTGCTCGGCAAATTCAGCGGAGCCGTTCGGAATTTCGAGATATTCTCGCGCGTGATCTTGGGAGATTACGTCAGAGGGAGCGCAGGAGCTCAGCTCCCAATCCCGCAATTGCAAAAGGCCGCCGGAGGTGTCTCCGGCGGCCTTGTCTGATTCTGGCTCCCCTTCGTGGAAACTTATCGAACTTTATGTCGCATGCCGGGTATCGATTTTCATTACATTCTTAAGCAAGTCCATCGGCTATAGTAATGTGCTGGCTATGGCCTACCAATATACCACGGGCATTTCGACGTGTGCGCGGCGCGACAGCAGGCGGCAGCCGTCATCGGTGATGACGATGTTTTCTTCCTGTACCATGACCTTGCCATTGCCATATGCGATGCCGGGTTCGATGGTCATGACCATGCCGGGTTGCAGGATGGTGTGATCATCGGGTTTGTTGGACGGCCATTCCGTCAGCATCTTGCCCAGGCCGTGGCCATAGCGGCCCATGGTGGCGGGTGTGACGCCGGCGGCTTCAATGGCGTTCACCTGCGCGTGATATAAATCCGCGGCCTTGTTGCCGGGCCGGGCGGCCGCCAGACCGGCGTCGGTGGCGCGGTATAAGGCTTCGTACACACGGCGGGCTTCATCGCCGGGCGTGCCGATGGCCAGGGTGCGATCAAAGTCGCAGAAATAGCCGCCGTATTCCGCGCCGGTGTCGATGGCCAGAATATCGCCCCGTTCAAGCGTGCGCTGGCTTGGCCGCAGGATAATGGTTTCGTAACCGCCAGGGCCTGCCCCCATGGCCATAAACAGCACTTTGTCGGCGCCGCCCGCGATCATGGCGGCCATGAAGCGGTTGGCCACCTGCTTTTCGGTGCTGCCGGGGGTGATCATTTCCGGCAGTTTGTCGAACGCATCGGACGCAATGGTGCAGGCCTTTTCAATGCGGGCGATTTCGGCATCAGACTTGATGATGCGCAAACGGCGGCACAGCCCCGAACAATCGGCAACTTCCAATGGCCGCAACGCGTCCAGCAATTGCAATGCGTCATTCAAGGTCATGCCGATGCGGGACTCCGGCCCCATTTCAATACCGACCCGGCCGAATTGTTGTTTGACCTTTTTTATTTCCGACGCCAGTTCGGTGACGCCTTCGTTTTCGGGGCGTGGTGCGGGCCAGGTCGTCATACGCTCCGCCCAGGACGAATTGAGCCAGGCCACATCCGCCCCCTGGGGCAGCACGGCGATGGGCTCGCCCACCCGGGGCAGCACAAAATAAAACGGCCGGGTGGGGCTGGCCCACAGATCGCTGGCATAACCGCTGAAATATTCCACGTTCTTTTCGCTGTTCACCATGATGGCGTCCAGGCGCAATTCGGTCATCAGCGCCCGGGCGCGTTCCACCCGGTGTTGAAATTCTTGTCTGGTAAAGATAGTGCGATCCATGCCCACCTCGTAAATGATCCTACGATCATCCTTCAGGAAGGGCAAAACATTATCCTAATTTCATGGGAAATACCGATATACCGGATGATTATTTATGTGATGGTGTTCATTATAGAAACAATGTTCTTTTGATGCTTGGTCAAAATACCGCTTGATCAGCAATTACGGGAAGCAGCATGCAGGACGATACCCTCACCGCGCCGAGTTTGGACCACATCAAGGCCACACACCAGCGGATTGATCAGCATATATGCCGCACACCCGTGCACCGCTGGCGCGGGCCGGAGCTGCACAGCCGCATGGATGCCGCCACCAATGTGTATTTCAAACTGGAATTGTTGCAAATCACCGGCACCTTCAAGTCGCGGGGCGCCATCAACAACGCCTTGGCGCTCAGCCCAGCGCAAATAAAACAGGGCATCACCACCATCAGCGCGGGCAATCATGCCATTGCCGCATCCTATGCGGCGGCCCAGGTGGGCGCGTCCGCCAAGGTTGTGATGATGGCCACCGCCAACCCGGCGCGCATCGCCGCCGCCCGCCAGTATGGCGCGGAAGTGCTCATCGCCGATGACATCGACGCCGGATTCGCGCTGGTGAAAAAATTTCAGGAGGAAGAAGGGCGGGCTTACATCCCATCCTTTCCCAACAAAGGCGTGGTGTGCGGCACCGGCACCATTTCCCTGGAACTGATGAAACAAGTCCCCAATGTGGACGCCATCGTCGTGCCCATCGGCGGCGGCGGATTGATTTCCGGCATCGCCGCGTGCGTCAAACAACTACGGCCGCAGTGCAAGGTTTACGGCGTGGAAGCTTTGGGCGCCGGGGTGATGAGCGCCAGCCTGAAAGCCGGATCGCCGCAAAAGCTGACCCAGGTAGATACCATCGCCGACAGCATTTCACCGCCGCTGACCAATGACTATGCGCTGGCCATGGTGTCGCAGTTCGTCGATGACATCGTCAAGGTCAGCGATGATCAAATGGCCGCAGCCGCGGCGTTGTTGTTTTCAACGGTGAAGTTTGCCGTGGAACCGGCGGGCGCGGCGTCCACCGCGGCGCTGCTGGGACCGCTTCGACAGCGACTTCAGGGCAAAACCGTGGCGTTGATTCTGTGCGGCAGCAACATTGATGCGCCGGGTTATGCGCGTTTTCTGGCGCAAGGTACACAAGCGCTGGCCGATGGCGTGTTATAACGTGGCGGTTTGGCCGACGCCTTGGGCCTTGGCTTTTTCAAATACATAATGACCGGCGGTCAGGTCCTGGGCCGATATGCCCAAGGATTTGTAAAGCGTGATATCGCTGTCGCTTTGACGGCCGGGCTTATCGCCATTGATCACTTCGCCAATCTCCGCCAGGATGTGCGCAGGCGTGATGGCGCCTTCTTTCAATGCCCGCAGGTATTCGCCCGCTTGGTTTTCGGTGGAGACATGGTAATCAACGAAGAATTTGGACTTTGCCACCAGCGGCGTATCAATCTCCGCCGTGCTGGGCACGCTGGAGCCCACCACGTTCAAGTGACAACCATCGGGCACCCAACCGCCTTGCAGAATGGGTTCGGATGCGTGGGTGGTGGTGCAGATGATGTCGGCACCTTTCACCGCTTCGGCCACCGTGGCCATGGGGATGGCGGTGACATTATGCAGCTTGGCTTGTTCACGGGCGAAGCTTTGCGCTTTGTCAGCATTGCGCGCCCACACCTGGATTTCCGAAATGGGGCGAACCGCCAACATGGCTTCGATATGTTTCGTGGCTTGTTCGCCATTGCCTAGAACAGCCAGAATTTTGGCGTCGGCGCGGGCCAAATGGCGGGTTGCGGCGCCGCTGGCGGCGGCAGTGCGGATGGCGGTGATTTCTGCGCCGTCCATAAGGGCAATGGGGCAGCCATGATCCGGTTCGAATAATAACACCAGCCCCAGGTGGGATGAGTATTTGGTTCCGGCATTGCGGGGAAACAAACTCACCAGCTTGACGCCGAACACGCCGGGATCGGCGATATAGCCTTGCATGTTGCCCAGCATGCCGATATCGCCGGGCATGGTCATCAGGTTACGCAGCGGCAGCACGGCCTTGCCCTGGGACACGGTCACCATGGTGCGTTCCATCAGATCAACACATGCCGCCATGGGCAGCAGGCGGCGGATGTCGGCGGCAGTAAGAATGCGAAGTTCCATGACGGCTCCTTGACTTTATTGGGCTCTCATTAGCCGGGAAAGGGGCCGGGCTGCAAGCAGCATGACTGTGCTGGTGGCGATGCCGATGGCGGCCATGGTCAGGAAATGCCGGGGCAAATCCGCCACCGCGGCGGAGCCGATGGCGCCGCCCGCCACCCCGGCCACCAGACTGCCCACGGCGGTGGCCAGGAACCACATACCCATCATTTGTCCGGCATAACGGCGCGGCGACAGTTTGGAGATACCCGACAGGCCAATGGGGCCGATACACAGCTCCCCCAGGGTTTGCAGGAAATACACGCTGATCAGCCAGGCCGGTGATGCTTTCAGGCCAAGCTGCACGGTCATCTTTACGGCCAGCATCATAACCAAGAAGCTGGAACCCAGCAAAATCAACGACAGGCCAAATTTTATCGGCGTGGACGGGTCCAACCCTTTACGGCCCAGGCTGATCCACAGCCAGGCAAACAGTGGTGACATAATAAGCACAAAACTGGGGGCGATGGATTGATACCAGCTTGCCGGATGGCGGCCGGTGCTGAAATGATCACCGAACAACGACCGGTCGGTGAAATCCCGGGCAAACAAATTCATGGTGGACCCGGCCTGCTCCAGCCCGGCGATGAACACCGCCACGCACGCGCACAACGCCACGATGACTAGAACGTGCTTGCGTTCTGCACCCACCAGGCCGCCATAAAGGAAGATGCCGCCGAAAAACACCACCGCTAAGGCGACCATGGCGACGCCCAAAACATTGGCCAGATCGCTGATGCCGAAGGAAAAACGGTTTGCCGACCAAGCCAGCAGCCCCAGCGCCACAGCGGTCAAGGCAATCGCCGCCATGCTGTTGCGGCGCAAGGTGGCGCTTACGGCTTCGGGGCGTTGGCCAATGCCACCAAGCCAGCCCAGGGTGGCGCGGTATTGCGCCAGGCCCAACAGCATGGCAACGCCGGCTGCCAGAAAGCCCCAGCGATAGCCCAATGTCTCCCCCAGGGTGCCCGCCACCAGGGGCGCGGTGAAGGCGCCCAGATAAATGCCAAAGTAAAACAGGGAAAACCCGGCGTCGCGGCGCGCCGGAGATTGGTTTTTGTATAGCTCCCCCACCATGACGCTGACATTGGGTTTCAGCAGTCCCACGCCCAACGCAATGACCAGCAAACCAGAATAGAAAACGGCTGTGTCGCCGGGCACGGCCAATAAAAAATTCCCCAGGGCGATCAACAGGCCACCCAAAAACACGGCGGTCTGATGGCCCAGCAAGCGGTCGGCCAGCCAGCCGCCGGGCAGGGACAGCAGATAGACCCCGGCGGTGAACAGGCCGTAGATGGCACCGGCTTCCTCGGCGGTCATCCCCAGGCCGCCAGTGGCCAGTGACGCCGTCAGGAACAGGATCAGCAGCGCCCGCATGCCGTAATAGGTGAAGCGCTCCCACGCCTCCACGAAGAACAGGGTGGACAGGCCCTTGGGGTGGCCGAAAAACTGATGGGCCGGGGCGTCCACCGCCATAATCTTTTCCGTCATGCCTGTTGTCTGGGGCCTTCTGATTGGTGGTGCGCGGGCGCGGTCACCTTATAACGCGCCAGCATGTTTACTTTGGGTATGGACAACACTCTAGCCCGGCGACGGCAAAACATTGGCCTGGAATTTCAGCGTTGCCCCTTTAGGTGTAGGACGATATTCTTCTTTTGCGTCAAAACAAGGAATTTATTCTATGATAGATAAAATAGACAAGACCATCCTGCGGATTATGGAGCAGGATGGCAGAATATCGTTCAGCGAGCTTTCCGACCAGATTCACTTGTCCAAAACCCCCAGTTGGAGCCGGGTGCAGGCGCTGGAAAAGCAGAAGGTCATCACCGGCTATCGGGCGGTGCTGTCGCCGGAAGCCCTGGGGCTAGACTTGCAAGCCTTTGTCCAGGTCCGGGTCAACTCGGATCGCCAGCATATGTTTGAAGAAGCAGTACAGCGCCACGGCTCCATCCTGGCCTGTTACGCCACCACCGGCGAAGCGGACTATCTCCTGCATGTGCTGGTGCCCAACGTGGCGGCGCTGGATGAACTGGTGCGCACCCAGATTGCTTCCATGCCTGGGGTGAAGGGACTGTTCACGGTCATCGGCCTGAAAATCATCAAGCGCCACGGGCTGGTGATGGATTGCCTGCCGCAATAGGTAGAGAGCGTATTGAAAGTGGTGATATTTGCATAACAATCGTGAAGTCAAATTCTGTACTCATAGAACATTCGTCATTTAATCCGCGCAAATTAGGATGATTGTTTTTCCGCCTTTTCGGATATCACGGATTTCCCGGATAATGTTTTCCCATCCTCGACGCACAATAAAGGTCCGGTTCACAGGGTCGGCGCGGCTCACCTAATCCGCTGCCGGCCGGGGCTGGACCACATGAAAGCCAGATCAGGAGAGGAAAACATGCAAAAAACAACCGTGCGGCGGGTTATTACGACGGCGTTATTGGCGGCCACGGCCCTATCCACGGCCGCAGTCGCCGCCGAAGGCGGATTTGAAGAAATCATCATCACCGCGCAAAAGCGGTCCCAGTCGTTGCAGGACGCACCGCTGTCAGTGTCCGCTTTTTCAGGGGAGGATTTGCGCACCGCCGGTTTCCAGACGTTGGAGGACATCGCCAACCGGGTGCCCAGCCTGCAACTGCAAGACAACGGCATGGTGGCCCGCTTCAGCCTGCGCGGCATCAATCTGAATTCCATCTCCGACGCTTCGGAATCTCCCATTCAGGTGGTGTTTGACGGTGTTGCCATCGGCTCGTCCTCCAACTTCGGCGCCAGCTTGTTTGATCTGGAGCGTATCGAAGTGCTGCGCGGGCCGCAGGGAACGCTTTATGGCCGCAACGCCACTGGCGGTCTGGTCAATCTGATCACCAAGCGGCCCACGGAAGAATTTGAGGGCTATGTCAGCGCCCAGTACGGCAACTTCGACAAACGCGTCTTTGAAGGGGCGGCGGGCGGTTCCCTGACGGACGGCGTGCGGTTCCGCGCCTCGGTCAAGTCCGATACTGACAGTGGCTTGCAAACCAACGTGATCAATGGCGACAAGTGGTGGAAGTCCGATACCTACGCCGGGCGGCTGCAATTAGCCGTGGATTTGTCGGATTCGGCCGAAGTGCTGTTGCGCGCCCATTATTCTGAAATGGACGGCGTCGGCCCAGGCTATGGCCTGTTTGGCAACCGCGATCCTCAGGATCCGACGCTTGCCACCATCTGCTCCATTGCGGCCACTTTGGACGGCGATTGCGTTGCCAACACCGGCGAAGCGGGCACCAACAAAGCAACCCGCATCATCAGCGCCAATACGCCGCCGCCAGCCCAACGTGAAGACTGGGGCGTTTCCGCCGAAATGAACTGGCATATCAACGATTACCTTAGCCTGTTCTCGCTGACGGTGTATGAGGAACTGGAAAAATTCCGCCGTGAAGATGCCGACGGCACCGCCGGGCGCGGCAACACGATCGGGTCCGGCAACGATTACAGCCAGTTCAGCCAGGAAATCCGCCTGCACGGCACCGGTGACGCCTTCACCTGGGTAGCGGGTGCGTTTTATTTCTGGTCGGAAGCCAACGTGTTTTCCGACTTCGGTTTCTTCCCCGCGCCCCAGGGGGATTTGGGTGGCTCCACGGTGAAAACTGAATCGTTCGCCTTTTTTGTCGATGGCACCTATGCGCTGACCGATCAGATAAATCTGTCGCTGGGTGGCCGCTATACCAATGAAGATAAAAACCATGATGGTTTAAATCTGGCGCCGCTGGTGTTTCCGTTCATTTCGCCGGATGTCGCGGTACCGTTTTCCTTCGACATCAGTGACGAGGTATTTACCTGGCGGGCCGTGCTGGATTTCCAGCCCAGCGACGACATGATGTACTACGCCAGCGTATCCACCGGCTATAAGGCGCCGGGTTTTAATACTCAGTTCCTGTTCAGCACCGATCCCTTTGCCGCCGCCCCTTCCGACAAGGAAGAAGTAACCACCTTTGAGGCGGGCGTTAAAAGCGCCTGGCTGGAGAACAGCGTGATTTTCAACGCCGCCGTCTATTACAGTGACTATAAGGGGCTGCAGCAAGTGCTGACCGTACCAACGCCCATTGGCGTCAACACACCGGTGCTGACCAACGTCGACAAAGCAGAAATTTACGGCGCGGAAGTGGACCTCAGTGTGCGGCCCAACGAATATTTCGATTTCATTGGTGCTGCCAGCTACCTGCACAGTGAAATCAAAGATCCGACGTCGGGTTTCGACGGCAACGTGGTGTCCGCCGCGCCGGAATTCAGCTTCTCACTCACTGGCCGGGCGCACCTGCCGTGGGGCAGCGATGGCCGCGCCACATTCCAGGCCAGTTACCGCTGGCAGGATAAAATGTACTTCAGCTTGGGCGAGAACCCGCTGCAGGGCGTGCGTTCCTACGGCGTGCTGGACTTACGCGTGATTGCCCAGCCGCCGGGGTATGAAAATGTCACCCTGGAGGTGTTCGCCAACAACGTCACCAACACAAAATACTGGGTGCACGTCTTCGGTTCCGGCGCCATCGGCGGTGGATCAGTGGCGATTTGGGGGCAGCCGCGCATGTATGGCGTGAAAGCGCGGCTGGACTTTTAATCCAAGCAATATAAGCGGCTGGTCGGTCATGTGACTGGCCAGCTGCTGCTTGATAAAAAAATAATTTTATATGTTGAGGGACAATTGTGGAAAAACTTCGCGTCAACGAGCAACGATTGTGGCTGACGCACGTTGAAATGGGAAAAATCGGCGCGCTGCCCAATGGCGGCTGCTGCCGCCTGGCGCTCAGTGATGAAGACAAAATGGGCCGGGATCTGTTTATCCGGTGGAGCCGCGAAGCGGGCTGCGAGATTCGCATTGATGCGGCAGGCAATATTTTCGCCCGCCGTCCGGGCCTGGACAACAGTTTGCCTGCGGTGGCCACCGGCAGCCATCTGGATACCCAGCCCCATGCCGGGCTTTATGACGGCATCTATGGCGTGCTGGCGGGGCTTGAGGTGTTCCGCACGCTGAATGATGCGGGCATTGAAACCCAGGCGCCTTTGGAGAATATCGTCTGGACCAACGAGGAATGCGTGCGCTTTTCACCTCCCACCAGTGGGTCCATGGTGTTCACGGAACAGCTCGGAATCGCCGAATTGCACCAGGCAAAAACCACTGACGGCACCACGGTGGGACAAGACTTGCAGCGTCTGGGTTATCTAGGCGACCATATCACCATGGCCAGCCACAAGATCGGCTGCTTTATCGAGGCGCACATCGAACAGGGCCCCATTCTTGAACAGCAAAACAAAACCATCGGCGCGGTAACTGGCATCCAGGGTGCGCGAATGTTTGAAGTACGGGTAACCGGCCAGGATAATCACGCAGGCACCACGCCCATGCCGCTGCGCCGCGATGCGCTTACCGGCGCCACCCGAATGGTGCTATGGCTTAATGAACTAGTCGCCGACCAAGGCGACGACATCCGGCTGACCATCGGCCGTTTCAATGTCAGCCCCAACTCCGCCAGCACCGTGCCTGGCGCGGTGACATTCCAAATTGATTTGCGCCATCCGCAAATGACGGTGCTCAATGCCTTGGAAGACCGTATCCGAATGGGGCTGGCGGAAAAGGCCCGTCAGGCCGGGCTTGGTCTCACGATAAAAGATATTTGCGCCTTTGCGCCGGTGGCGTTCGATGGCGCGCTGGTGGCGATGATTGAAGCCCAAGCCGTGGCGTCCGGATACAGCGTCATGCGGATGCTGAGCGGTGCGGCGCACGATGCCGGTAATTTGGCGGCATTGGTACCCACAGCGATGATTTTCGTCCCGTGTGAGAAGGGAATCAGCCATAATGAAGCAGAACGGGCCACCCCCGGTGATTTGGCGGCGGGGGCCAACGTTTTGCTGTATACCATGCTAAGCCGTGCTGGGTGAATTGTGCGTGCGGACCCCTGGATAAGGAGTGTGTAAGTGAAGAATGTATGGCAACGGATGAGATGGCTGGCGGTATGCTTGATGATCGTCTGCGGGATGACGGCGGCGCAAGCATCCGATTCCGGGCCCTCTACCCAGGACGAACAAGGTGTCATCAAGTTGACATTTCTGGGCACTGGTGCGCCACGGCCGTCGGAAAAGCGCTCCGGCCCCGCCATTCTGGTGGAGGCGGGACCGCATCGCTTCCTGGTGGACGCCGGGTCAGGGGCGCGGGAACAGATGTTCCGCAGCGGCGGTTGGGAACTGATCACCGGGCTCGACACGATTTTAATTACCCATTTGCATTATGATCACATGATCGATGTGCCGGATATCGCCATGACCGGGTGGATGTACGGCCGCCGCGTGCCCATGACGGTTTATGGGCCTAAGGGTACGAAAGACATGTCCCGACATTTCATGAAGGCCCTGCAATGGGATTTGGACATGCGGCGTCTGGTGGGTATTCCCATGGAAGGTTCCAATATTGTTGCGCATGACATCAAGCCGGGGGTGATTCTGGATAAAGACGGCTTGAAAATCACTGCTTTCGAGGTGGAACACATGCCCATCGACGCTGAAACCGAGGAACCGCTGCCGTTCTACGGCCAGACCCTGGGCTTCCGGGTGGATTACAAGGGGCGGTCGGTAGTTTTCTCCGGCGACACCCGCTCCACGCCCAAAAGCCAGTTGTTGGTACATGGTAAAGATGTGGACGTCATGGTGCATGAAGTGCAGGTACCGTCACCGGGCGATTCCAAGGAAGCCAAGCTGGCCAACATGAGCCTGTCCGTGCATACCACGCCCGCCCAGGCGGGTTATATTTTTCAACAGACGAAACCGCGTATGGCGGTCTACTCCCACATTATTCCGCCTGATACCACGGGCGAACAATTGGTGGCGGAAACAAAGCCTTATTATCAAGGCCCCGTGACTACGGCAGAAGATTTCATGACCATCACCATCGGCGCTGGTATCGTGATCGGCGAACAGGCGCGCAGCGGCACCCACGTTTTTGAAAAATCGTCCGTGGTTAAAGACTAAGACGGGAAGGGCCGTCAAAGGGTCATTCGGATTAGGGCGGAGAGTGCAACAGACGGACTGGTGAGAGCGGCTTTGTTATTATGTTTCCGTTTCATCCTCACCAATTACTTTCAGAAAAGCGTCGCCATAGCGGGCCATCTTGGCTTCACCGATGCCGGGAATGTCGGCAAGTTCGGTGCGGGTGAGCGGCTTGCGGCTGGCCATTTCGCTCAAGGTCTTGTCGTGGAAGATGACATAGGGCGGTACATTCTGCGCCTTTGCCAATTCCAGACGCTTGACGCGCAGTTTTTCAAACAGGGCGCGGTCGGATGCGGGCAGCGCATCCGGCTTTTCCGCCCGCGCTTTGGCGCGGGCGGGGTTCACTTTTTTGAGCGTGCGGAGCTGGATCGTTTCCTTGTTGCGCAAGAACTGGCGGCCTTTTTCAGAGATGGCCAGGCCGCCATGGCCCGTTACGTCGACATCGATCAGCCCATGGGCAACCAGTTGGCGGGTGATGGAACGCCATTGATTTCGGTCGTGTTCCTTGCCGATGGCGAAGGTGGACAGTTTGTCATGCCCAAGGCGGCAGATACGCTCGTCCGCCTCGCCCAACAATACCGCGATGACATGGGCCTGGCCAAAGCGTTGGCCGGTGCGGTGCAGGGTTGAAAGCAGCTTTTGGACGGCAATCGTGCCGTCAAAGGAATCTGGCGGCTCAAAGCAATTGTCGCAATTGCCGCACGGGCTGCACGCGTCGCCGAAATAGGAAAGCAATGCCTGACGGCGGCATTGGCAGGTCTCGGTGAAACCCAGAAGCGCGTCAAGCTTACGGTGCTCCATACGTTTGCGCGCATCCGGCGCGTCGGACGTATCGATGAAGCGGCGGCGCAGGGCGATGTCTTCAGCACCGTAGAGCATCAGCGTTTCCGACGGCAGGCCGTCGCGTCCGGCGCGGCCGGTTTCCTGATAATAGGCCTCGATAGAGCCAGGCAGGTCGGCATGGAGTACGAAGCGCACATCCGGCTTGTCAATGCCCATGCCGAAAGCGATGGTGGCGACCATGATCAGCCCCTGTTCGTGCTGGAACCGGCGCTGGTTTTCCGCCCGCGCCTGCATCTCCATGCCGGCATGATAGGGCAGGGCGGTGAAGCCGTGGTTGTTAAGCGTCGCCGCCACATCTTCGGTCTTTTTCTTGGACAGGCAATAGATGATGCCGCTTTCGCCCTTGCGAGGGTGCAGGAATTTCAACATCTGCTGGGACAGACTGGTCTTTTCCGCTACGCCATAGCGGATGTTGGGGCGGTCAAACCCGTCAATGAAGCTGTTGCCCGCGCCAATCGCCAGATGTTCCACGATTTCCGTGCGTGTCGGGGCGTCAGCGGTGGCGGTAAGCGCCAGGCGCGGCACGTTGGGGAAATGCGGGATAAGGTTGGCGAGCGCCCGGTATTCTGGGCGGAAATCATGCCCCCATTGCGAAAGACAATGCGCTTCGTCGATGGCGATGAGGGAGAGCCGCACACCTTGCAGGCGATCCAGGGTATCGGGCTTCAGCAGCGTTTCGGGCGCCATGTAGAGAAGATCGATGGCTCCGTCCGCCATCTCCCGCCACAGCCGATCCTTTTGCGTAGCCGATAGCCGCGAATTTAGCGCCGCCGCCTTTACTCCTGCTTGGCGCAAGGCAGTGACCTGGTCTTCCATCAGGGCGATAAGCGGCGAGACGACCAGCCCCATACCGGGCCGCACCAGCGCCGGGATCTGGTAGCACAGCGACTTACCCCCGCCTGTTGGCATCAGCACGAAGGCGTTGTTACCGGTGATCACATGGTCGATGATTTCGGCCTGCTTGCCGCGAAAGGCGTCATAGCCGTAGAGGGTCTTGAGAAGATGGATGGGGGAGCCGGGCATGCGGGCGGCGCGTCAATCAGGCTTTTGCATATGGCTGGCCATACATCGTGTCTGTGTCATTGACGATACTCAAAAGAGAAAGACTGAATGAGACTGTTCTACAAAAAACGGTTCTTCCTGTATATGGTCCCGCCCGATGTCTGGTGGCCAAGAACGCGTGGTAGAAAAGGCCTTGCACGCGGGCGCCGACGAAAGCCGCTTGGGATTGGACCGCGTGGACGGGCAAACCGCTAGATGTACGCAGCCACATCCATAGTGGGCAAAAGAAGCACAAGACCCGACAAACTAATCTTGTGCAGCCCAGTGCAGTTTATAGGGCGACATAATCGTGCACCGCAGGGCCAATACGATCGTTTTTTTTACGTTTTTCCCGAACTTGTACTGAATATGCCTGAATTGGATTATGTTGGCGCAAATTGGAAAGTGGCTCCCCTTCGTGGAAACGTATCGAACTTTATGGCGGATGCCGGATATGGGCTTTCAGCGTATGTTGCGTAATGCCAAGTGTTTTGAGTAGGCAGAGCTGAATAGTTCGAAGGGAAGGTGACAACTTCATTATTGAAATCCAATACTGATTCGATCATTGGCATCTCATTAACATACTTGGCGATAGTCGGAAGTGTCGAATCGCCGCGCTACGAAGCATCACATCATAGAACGGGGTGGAGATGAGTCGGAGCCGGTTCAGGCGCTTGGCTGACTGGGCTCTGATAGTTTAGCCCGTAAAATGCCCGGCATCATGAAAGGCGAGGGCTGGGGAGAATAGGTTTCAGCGTAAAGCGCGGTGTATAACCTGCCCCATTCGGGGAGGATGGGAGGGGCGGTTGGGTGCTGTTCTTACCCCTTTAGAGGGGTAGGCCATGAGCGGGCGGCCCGCTACTCTCTTTTGTATGGCTGATACAAAGGAGAGGCACCATGACTGCAACTGCGAACACACAGGTCGCCGCGCCGCGGCGGACCGCAAACGCGCTGCCGTTTGAAGGCCAGGACGGGCTGTTTTTCCAGACCTGGTATCCTATTTATGTGGCGGCGGATCTGGCCATTGGTGAAATCGCCGGAACGGATTTTCTGGACGGCCGGGTCATTGTCTACCGGACTTCGGACGGCCAGGCGCATGTGACCAGTGCCTATTGTCCCCATCTGGGGGCGGATTTGTCCAACGGCAAAATGGTGGGCGACAATGTGCAATGTGCTTTTCATAAATGGGAATATGATGCCACCGGGCGGTGTGTGAAAACCGCCATTGGCGACCCGCCACCGCCATCGGCCTGCCTGTTCCGTTTTCCCACGGTGGAAAAGTTCGGCATTATCTGGGCATACAATGGCACCGACCCGCTGTGGCAATTGCCCGATTACGAAAAGCCCCATCAACATCTGGTGATGCGTGCCCTTAAAGTGCCGTTCCTATATCACTGCGATGGCTGGATTTTTTCCTGCAATACGCCGGATATGCAGCATATTAAGGTTGTGCATGGTATCAATTTCCGCCATGCCGATCCGCACCAGGATGTCGACTGGCAGAAGTTTGGCTTCGATTACCGCATTGAAGCCGGCCACCAGGGCGGCGTCTCCATAGATTGGCAGGTGGGCATTCGCGGCACCAGCTTCTTCCGCCAACAGGGCAGCTACGATGGCTGGTGGTTGGGGGCCATAACGGGCCATAGCTGCCCGCGGCCCGGCAATCACGAGGTATTTTTGTCCTTGGCGGTGGACCGTGGCGATGGCTCGCCCGAGGCGCTGGACGTGGCCAACAAGCGGCTGGATACCGCCCAGGCGCTGCTGGAGCGCACGGTGGCGGAAGACCGGCAAATTCTCGACACCATTCATTACCGGGCAGGAACCCTGACCAGGGGCGACAAGTCGCTGGCCCGGTTTTTTGATTATGTGCGCAATTACCCCCGCGCACATCCGTCGGCGGACTATATCCGCTAAATCTCACTTCAATAAGGACCATCAAATATGACAAAAATCAAAACCCATTACCATGAACGCACGGAGCTTGAGAAAGGCTTCCATTTTGCCCAGGCCACCAAGGCGGGGAATCTGCTGTTCATTTCGGGTTGCATCAGCTGGGACGCCGATGGCACGGTCATGGGGCCGGGGGACTGGCCCGTGCAGGTGCGCAACGTGTATGAGAACCTGAAAAGGACGTTGGCTGAATTCGGTGCGACATTTGAAAACGTGGTGAAGGAAACGGTTTATACCACCGATATGGAGGCTATTGTCGCCAACGCCGCGATCCGCACCGAATTTCTAAAAGACTATACGCCACCGGCGTCCACTTGGGTGGAAATTAAGCGGCTGGTGAACGCTGATCTTTTGCTGGAAGTGGAAATGACGGCGGTTTTGAGCTAACGTCCACAACTCTTTCGGGATGAAAAAAATGTGGCGTGACCGATGGTCACGCCACTTTTATTTTGGCGAAGCGGTGAAAGAGTCTAGTTCGGGGAGACGATTTTCTTCGCCAGCGGCCCGGCCGATGCGGGGTTCTGGCCGGTAAAGATGTTGCCGTCTACCTGTACGCACACGCCCCAGGGCTCTGCGGCGTTTTTATAATCCGCCCCGGCGGATTTCAGGCGGTTTTCCGTCAGCACCGGCAAAATCGGGGTCAGTTGCAGCGCATCATTTTCCGCATTGCTGATGCCGGTCACCGTGCGTCCGGCCACCAATGACTGGCCTCCTTTCGATTGGGCGCCAGCCAGCGCCACAGCCCCGGTGCAAACGGCTGAGACAGTCTTATTCTGGCGATCGAAGGTTTCGATCAGCCGGGTCACACTGGGATTGCCATACAGATCGAAAGCCGCCCCAATGCCGCCGACGACGAACAATGTATCATAGAGATCAGTCGAGCAATCTGCCGTGCTGAGGGTGTTGGCCAGCTTATTCATGGCCGTATTATCTTGCAAAAAGCGGTGTCCATGGGCGCTGATCCAGGGATCTTCCTTGCTGGCGGGGTCGATGGGGGCAGCGCCGCCCCGGGGCGAGGCAATATCAATGCCATACCCGGCATCGGCAAACACCCAATAAGATGCCGCCAGTTCCTCCAGCCAAAATCCTGTTGGCTGGCCATTCGCCAGTTTATCGAGCGATGTCACAACCATCAAAACTTTTTTTGCCATCGGTTACTTCTCCTTTCATATAATCAAAACAGGGCGCTTAAAATATTGCTCCGGCAGAAAGGGACTTCTGCCGGAGCAATATCAGCGGTTGGTTGGCTTTAGAAATTGTATTTTACCCGCACGCCATAGCGACGCGGCACGCCGGGATAGCGGATATCGGTCAACAGCGCCAACCACTCCTGGGCAAAAAATTCAGCCGAATATTTGTGGTTGGTAACGTTGTTGGCATAGGCCGTGACGGACAGGCTGTCGTTCTGGAACGTCAGGCTAAGGTCAAGGATATGCCGGTCCTTTTCCTTGTCCAGATTGTCCACGTGCCAATAGTTGTTGCCTTGGGCGGTAAAATCGGCCCGGCCCACCAGTTCCCATTCTGCGGTCACCGGCAGGACATACTGCGCGCCAAGCCGGGTTGACCAGCCGTACATACGGGGCACCTGGTTGCCGATCACATTGCCCGGGGCCACAAGAACCACGCCCGGCGCGGTTTCAAGTGTGCTGGTGAAGTTCTTAATTTCGCTGTCCAGCAGGCCCAGGGAGGCATCGATTTGCAGGTTTTGCGTCGGTTTGGCCGCCACTTCAAGCTCGAAACCCAGAATGTCCGCATTATCCACGTTAAACAGGCCTTGCAGCGATTGCACCAGGCTGAACTGCTGCATGTTCTTATATTTGGTGTAGAACGCCGCCGCATTGACCAGAACACGGTTGTCGAAGAAATTGGATTTCAGGCCGATTTCAAAGTTGGTGGTTTTCTCGGCCTTGAAAACCAGGGGAAATACCGGTCCCGGCGCGTTAAACCCGCCGCTGCGGAAGCCCCGGCCTGCCGTGATGTAGGTCATGAAGCTGTCCGACCAGCGGTAAGCAGCGGAGAATTTTGGCTGCAACAGGTCGAAAGTAGCCTTTTCCTGATTGCCCAGGATGTGGTCGTCCTGTTTTCGGCGATCACGGTCGTAACGCAGGGCCAGGGTCAGTTCCAATTTCTCGGTGGCGTCATAGTTGAGCTGGCCGAATGCGGCATAGGATATATTGTTTTCTACAGTACCCACGGTGGGGATACTCAGATCCAGTGTATCATCGCTATCTATATTGAGCAGGAACATTGTATCCGTGGTGCGGTGCAGATCCAGATAATAAACACCGGCCATCCAGCGCAGCCGCTGATCGGACGCGGACGTGATGCGCAATTCCTGGCTCCAGGACCGGGAATAGCGGGCCTGGTCGACGCCAAACAGCGAGATGGGCTGCCATTCCAGGTCTTCGTGGAACTCGAAGTCGGTGATCGAATAGGCGGTGACAGAAGTTACTGAAAAGGCGTCGGTGTCATAATCCATTTTAAGCGAATATTCTTCCAAACGCCGTTGAGCAAAGCCCAATTCATCATTTTGCACAGGCACTGACGTATTATTCGGCTCGCCGGGCGGCAGCGGAATGTAATAGGACGCGCCGCCATCAAAGTCGGAATAGCTGGCGCGCAGATCAAACGTCAGGCTTTCCGTGGCGTGCAATATCAGCCGGCCACGCAAATTGGCTTCGTCCGCAAAATCGACCTTAATGGGGTCGCCGACGGTTTGCCCGCTGGTGGTCAGCGGCGGCTTGCGCAGCGTCACATTTTCGATGACGCCGTCAAAACTTTTGGCGTTGCCGGATAGCGAGAAGAACAGCTTGTCTTCAATGATCGGTCCGCGCAGCGCAGCCACGGCGGCCACTTCCTTGCCGTTGGCGTAGCGACCTTCAATGAAGCCGGCCAGTTCGTTGTCGGGCTTGACGGTTTCAATGACGATGGCGCCGGCAATGGCGTTGCGGCCATAAAGGGCGCCTTGCGGACCCTTTAGAACCTCTATCCGCTCAATATCATAAAGCTCCTGATTGACACGGTCAGCGGCCGACATTTGCACGCCGTCGATGACGATGGCGACCGGCGGTTCGCCATTGCGTTCCTGGCCGACGCCGCGAATGCTAATCAGCGCCAGCCCGGGGTCCTGCGCTTCAATGATGCTGATGTTGGGCACCATGCTGATAACGTCATTGATTTGGCGCACGTCGGCGGCTTCAATGGCGGCCGATGAAAAGGCCGTCACGGAATCCGGAATATCCTGCAACCGCTCTTCGCGGCGGCGCGACGTGACGACGATTTCATCAAAGCTGTAGGCCGTCGGCTGGCTGTCCGCCGGTTCATTGGCAAAAGCCGGCGTGGCAACGCCGCCCAGCATGGTGCTGCCAAGCAACAGCGGCAGGATCAACGTGGTGCGGAAGTGCGGCCGCCGGTTAGATAGCGTAAGGTTTTGGATAGACATATGCAATTATCTCCCTTGCAGATCGGTTATTGGTTTAAGTAATTGGTATACGGGCCTTAAGTGATGAAGTCCTTGCCCGGATGGGCGCGTGGGTAGTCCCGCAGATATTGATAGAACTTGCCCAGTGATTTATCGGCATGAACAAGGTTGCCGGGGGCGGGCCGCATGGTGTCCAGAAGGCTGCGGTCTTCCTCAATGGTGCGAACCTCCAGATCATCGGCGATTTTCAGCCGCCGTTGCACCAGCGCTTCTGCTTCCGGCGTGCCGTCGCCCTTTTCCACGGCGAAAATTTGAAAGGCTTCATGCATGCCGGGTTGCGGCAGGGAAAATGCGGCGATGTAGCCGAACCAGAAATCGTCATATACCCCTTGCTGGCGGTAAATGCTGGTGCCGCGGATACCCAGTTGCCAGTTTAGGGAAACGCCGCCTTGGTGTTGGGCGGCAATGCGGTAATCGAAACCAAAGGGCTGCCATTCTACTTCGTTGTGCAGCTTATCGACGGAGCCATCCGGCACCTGGAAGCCGTGCACCACAATCAAGTGCTGAAAATCCAGTGTGTTGCAGCAAAACAGCCAAGGGTCGCATTTATAGGGCGGCTTGTGGCGATAGACATGAAAAGCCAGCTCGGAATCGTCTTTTTCAAATCCGGGAACATCCCACAGCGGTTCTTCGCCGTTAAAAACCCAGACGATGCCATAGCGTTCCACGGTCGGATAAGAAAACAGGCAGGCGTTGGGCGGCACTTGCCCGCCAATGGCGGTGCGCACGCACTGGCCGGTTTCATCATATTCCCAGGAATGGAACAGGCACTGGATATTATTGCCTTTCACCTTGCCCAGGGACAGATCGGCGCCCACATGGGGGCAATACGCGCTCATGACATTGATTTTGCCATTTTCGCCGCGGAAAATAACGACTTTGCCATCCAAAAATGTCTGGCCCAGCACTTCGCCGGGGCGCACCTCGGAAGACAGGCAGATGGGAAACCAGGTTTGGGTGAACAGCCCGTCTTCGCCTTCGTGTTTTAGCGGGTTGACATGACGCTTGATCCCGCGTTTGCCGACGTTGCGCACGACCGGGGCCGGATGGTTCATGTGCTGCCTCCCTATTTTTACATACGGCGATCAAACAAGCCTATCCAGCCGGAAGGCCAGCGCCAACTTACCTAAAAGGGGAGGCGGCCAGGGGGAGGGTAGCTTCTAAGGGGGGAGGACCAGGGGGAGGTTATGCCAGCGGTTGCAGCTTCTTGACGTCAACGCCTTTGAACAGACCCAATCCCCGGGCCAATTCGATCAGGCGCGACCGGCTGCCGACGTTCAGCTTGCGATAGAGGTTTTTGCGGTGAAATTTGACGGTGCCTTCGGTCACGCTCAGTTTTCGGGCGATTTCCTTGTTGGACAAGCCGTCGGCCAGCCCCACCAGAACTTCCAGTTCCCGCGGCGTAATGGCCTGCTCGCTGCTGAGCATGACGCCGCCGCGGGCCGGGCTGGCCGCTGTCCGGGCGGCGCCATCGGCCGTGATAAAGGTCAGGGCTTGCTCCAGCTCTGTTTCATTCCAAGCGGGGTCGGTCCGGATGAGATAGGCGAATGTCTCACGCGCTTCCTTGCCCTTGTCCAGGAAAGGCCGGCTGAAGTTTTCCGGCAGGGCGATGGATATGGCCTGGCGCATGTGCTGCTGGGCCGTGGCGATTTTGCCCAGTGCATGGTGCGCCAGCGCCATCAGCAGCGTGATTTCAAGGATCCAGGTCTTGTGGCCCATGGTGGTGGCGTGGGTGTAGACGGGGATCAGCGCTTCAGCCGCCTGCTGTGGGTTGCCGGATGCCAGAAGGTGGCGCATATGCAGGCAATGCGCTTCGTACCATAGGCACAGATCCTTACCAATGGCCGTGCCATCATGGGCAAGCTGAGCCTGGATCAGGCTTGACGCCTGAATATGCCGTCCGGCATTGGTTTTTTTGAAGAACAGGTTTTCTTTTAGCTCCCGCAGCTCCATCAGCTTGTGCAGGCGGTCCAGGCCGCGCCGTCGGGCGGTTTCCTGGGCGTCCTTGATGAGCGTAAAAACGCGCTCCTGGTTCAGGCTGTCCCGGGCCAGGGAGATGGCGGTCATATAGCCGCTGGCCAGCACTTCGAAATAGCCTTCTGAATATTTGGCGGTATCAAGGGCCGGCCACAACAGCGCCTGCGCCGTCTCATGATCGCCCATCAGATAATGGATTTCCGCCAGAAAAATCAGGCAGTTTGAATAGATATTGCTTTTTTTGCCCAGGATGCGCTCGGCGTGGGTTTTGGTGGTTTCGTGAAACGCCAGGGCGTCCCGCAGCCGTCCAAGCCCGACATAAGACACGCTCAGATAGATGGAAATATACATCTCGCCATAATGCAGATTGACCTGCCGCAATGTCTTGCAGCAATCAAGCCCCAGGTCGATGCCCTGCTGATAGTCGCCATGAATGGTGTGGGAGATGCTCAGCATGACCTGCACAAGCTTGGGCAGAATGGGGCTTATGTCCGGGCGCCGGGAAATGTCGTCCATGTGCCGTTGCAAGTGCTGGGGCGATTGGATCAGGTCCTCAGAGAAGCACAGAAAATATTCGATGATGCTGCCTTCCACGGGCATATCCATCACGTTTGCGACATCGGGGGCAAAATCCGTGAAGCCCGCCGTTTGCCTGGTCATTTGATCCAGTTGGCGCCGCGCCGCCGCGATTTGCCCCTCTTTGGCCTTTAAATAGATATGCGCCAGCCCCAGGCGGGGATAGCGGCGGACGTCGGGCGTCTCCACCATACACAGCGTCTTTAACAGGGGAACGCCCCTGGCCCAGGCCAGCCGCCAGCCGCCGGCGTTCTCGATCAGACTGGCCGGAAACAACGGGTCGCCGGATTTAGCCGCCAGGTCCAGGGCTTCCCGAAACAGCCCCTGTTCACTGAACCAGGCGGCGGCGGCTTTATAAAGCGGGGTCACGTCTTCCGGGTAAAGCCGCCGGTAGCGGTCGCGCAGAAATTCCGCGAACAGATGATGATAGCGGAACCATTGCCGTTCCGGGTCGATGGATTGCAGCAACAGATTGCGTCGCTCGAAGGATTCCAACAGGCTCCAGCCTTCTGTCGTCTTGCACAGGGCGTTGGCGACGTGGCCGTTGACGCGTTCCAGAAAGGCCGTGCGCATCATGAATATTTGCTGGTCCGGCGGCAGATCCGCCAGGATCTCTTCCGCCAGATAACTCGCCACATCCTTGACGCGGCCGGAAAAATCACTGATCCGCAACTGGCTGTCTGTCTTGGACAGCCATATTTTCACGAGTTGGGCCGCCACCGGCCAGCCTTCCGTGCTGTCTTTAACGTGCTGTAGGATATCGTTTGGCAGGGCGGAAGCCTCAAAAAAGTGCACCATTTCGCTGTCGTCGAACTTCAGTGCCTGCTGGTCGATGATTTGCAGATAGCCGCGGGAGAAGAAGTCGGTCAGGCCAAGATTGGGGTGCGAGCGGGAGCCGATAACAACATGGCATGTCGCAGGCATGCGGCGGATAAAGAAAGATGTAAGGTCGTTGATGGATTTATTCTCAATGCGGTGATAATCGCCCAGAAATAGGACGACCGGGGACGAATGCTGCTCTAATTGGTGAATGATCATGCTCCACGCCACGTCCATGGGCATGGAAACGAAGCCTTCCAGCGCAATCTGCTCCAAATGGCCAAGATCGACGCCCGCCTGCGTCAGCGACAGGATGACATATGTGGTCAGTACTTCAGGTGATTGATCGAACTCATCCAGTGTCAGCCAGGCGCAGACATGGCCATGCTCGCTCAGTTTATCGAATAACAACGACATATAGGTTGTTTTGCCATAGCCCGGCGGCGCCGACACCAAAAGCATGCGCGGCAGTTCCAATTGCAAAAGCCGTGGCCGTTCGACATGCAATACGGCGCCTTGCGGCGGCTTAAGTTTGGAATTTATGATCCAAGGCTTGGAAGTGCCCACCATTTACTGCACTTTGCTGATTTGTTGCGTAGCGCACGAAAAAGCTATTATGGGTTTTATCCCCCGGGCTTTCAATGTCAAAGAAAATGCAGTAATTACAATATTTTATTGGCTGTTTTTGGCCAAGAAATCAGCCACGCAAGGCGCTTGTGGCCGCCAGCGGTAAGGGCGGAAGGTGGGGCGTTTATATAGCCGCACCAGAATGATTTCAACTTTTTATAGAATGATCTAATTGACGCTGTCTATAATCCGCATGGATCGTGACAGGGGGCTCACTATGCCGTCCTCGCTGCTGCCGTCACCCCACATCAGCACCGCAAAACTTGAGACCTGATCCAACGCCGTCAGTTGGCCGTGCCAGGTGCCGGGCTTCAAGGTGAAGCCTTGCCGGTCGTTGGCCATGAAGGCGCGGGCAGCGGTCACGTCCGGCATGCCGTCCACGTCCTTGGGCGCCACCACCACAGGGGTTCGCGAAGCCTTAATGGGAATAAAGGTTTGCGACGAGTGGAGGTGGATTTCCATGGCGGTGATCTGTAGGGGCAAGCGGCTTTCGGCAACGGTCAGCACGATCAGGTCGGCGCTTGCCGCTGGCCGCAGGTTTTCCAATCGGGTGATGTTGCGGTAAAGGCCGACCTCCGGCCGCAAATCGAACACATCGCCAAACGGGGCGAAGCCGCGGGGCGTCAATGGCTCCAGAATTAGGGTGTGGTCCATGGCGGGATATATGGATCAGGCTGGCGCCAGTTCCTGAATAAGACGGCGCAGGAATTGCGTGCACTGCTCCACTTGTGTCTTTTCAATGAACTCATCCGGCCGGTGCGCCTGGGCAATGCTGCCGGGACCGCAAACCACAGTGGGAATACCCACATCCTGGAACAGCCCGGCTTCCGTACCAAACGCGGCGGTGGTGGGGCGTGCCATGCCGCTGCATTTCAAGGCCAATGCTTCCGCAAAGGAGCCGGGCTCCGGCCGCAGACCTTCGTAATGGATGACGGTTGTGGTTTCGATGGCGGCGTCATCGGCCTTGGCCTTCAGCTTGGGCAGGATTTCCGTCTCAGAGAATTGCCGGAAGCGGGTGATGATTTCCTTGCCGTCGGTGCCGGGCAGGTGACGATATTCCCACACAAACTTGCAGGTGCGCGGAATGATGTTAAGCGCCGTGCCGCCCTGAATAAGGCCGACATTTATCGACGTATAGCCATCCCGCTCGAATACCTTCGTGGGATCGCCCCGTTCGCGCATTTCATCGGCCAGGCGATTGAGGAAGCTGATGAGTTCGGCGGCGGCGGCAATGGCGCTGGCGCCCTGGTCGGTTTGGCTGGAATGGGCTTCGCGTCCCGTTATGGTGGTTTCGAACACGTTGACGCCTTTGTGCGCCATCAGCACCTGCATTTCCGAAGGCTCGCCGACGATACACGCGGCGGGTTTTACCGGCAGTTCGGCCAGCTTGGCGATCATCGAGGGTACGCCCAGGCAGCCCAGTTCTTCGTCATAGGACATGGCCAGGTATACTGGCGCCGACAGTTTGGCTTCGGCAAACTCCGGCGCCAGCGCCGTGCATATGGCCAGGAAGCTTTTCATGTCGGATGTGCCCCGTCCGTAAAGACGGCCGCCATTCTTGATCAACTTGAACGGATCGGTGGACCAGTTCTGGTCTTCCACCGGCACGGTGTCGGTATGGCCGGACAGCACGATGCCGGGTTTGTCCGCCGGACCAATGCGCGCCAGCAGATTGGCTTTCTGACCGCTCTTGTCGGTAATGACGTCGCTTTTGATGCCGAACTGACTCAGATAGTCTTGCACAAAGTGGATCAGCGGCAGATTGCTGTTCCGGCTGGTGGTATCAAACGCGATGAAACGCTCAATCATGGCAATGGGCTGATACCGGGTGACGTTTGCTTTTGCCATTCTCTTTAACTCGTTATGGGTACAAATATCATGAACAGGCGGAAGCGCCGCAGTGGCGTCCTACGCTTGGGACGCCACCTTGGCTGATTGCTTGGCGAATGCCGAGGGATAGTGCTGGCGGGCAAATTCCTCAGTGATGTAGCCGCGGGCCACATCGGCGTATACGGCTTCCGGATCGCGTTCAGCGGCCGGGCCATAGCCACCGCCGCCACCGCTACGGATGGCGATGGTGGATCCTTTGGGCGCTTTAGCGGCCGTCACTTTGCCAAACGGTTTCACGGTGCCGTCGGGTAATGTCAGTTCGGCGTAGTTGGGACGGCCGGATTGGCCGTCCAGCAGTCCCCAGGGCGGCGTTTTTGTCTGCTCCACCGTGGAGGTGAAATAGCAGTCGTCCAATGTGCGCCAGGTGATGTCGACACCGTGGCCGCCGATATGTTTGCCCGGCCCGCAGGAATCCGTGCCCAACTCATATTTTTCAATCAACCAGGGGAACTTGGCTTCCCATAGTTCCATGGAGGGGACCTGGCCGAAGGCTTGGATCATATGGATCATGGTGCCGCCGTCGTTGCGGGCATGTCCGCCCTGGCCCACGGGCAAGGGCGAACCGGCGGCCCAGACTTCGCCGCTTTCGGCCCGTTTGCCCCACCAGATCAAGGTCAAAATGCAGCCGCCGCTGCGCGCCGGCACCACCTGCGGTGCGGCGGACCCGATGGCTTTCAATAGCGTTTCGCACGCAGGCATCAGCGACCAGCCGAACAGAAAACAGGGCGCCGGCGGTGTGGGGTGGAACAGGGTGCCGGGCCGGGTCACCACTTCGATGGGGCGATAATGGCCTTCGTTGGGTTGTTCCATGCAGTTGGCCAGCATGGTGATGACCACCCGTGCGCCCGCCACGGTGGACGCGTGCGGACAGTTCACCGGTCCACCCACGGCGGGGGGCGCTTTGGAAAAGTCGATGCGAATGTTAGAGCCGGATACTTCCAGCCCAACTTCAAACTCGATGGGATCGCTATCGACCCCGTTGTTGTCCATGCCGCCTTTGGCAAAGTAGCTGCCATCGGGAATTTTTTCCAAGTACGACCGCATGATGGCCTCGCCGTGATCCATCATCCGTTCAATGCAAGCGGTGAATGTTTCCAAACCATACCGATTGATGATGCGCAGCAGCTCCTGCGCGCCGATACGGCAGCAGGCGACCTGTGCGTTGATATCGCCAATGGTGGCGTCGGGAATGCGGGTGTTGGCGCGGGCCATTTTCAGAATGTCGGTATTCCACTCCCCACGCTTGATCAGTTTTATCCCAGGGAAAAAGACGCCTTCCTGGTAAACGTCAATGGTGTCCGTGCAATAGGGATCCTTGGCGCCGATATCCATCCAGTGGGCCTTGCATGCGGCATAGCCGACCAATTCGCCGTCATCGAGAAAGACCGGGATAGTGATGGAAGCGTCCTGGGCGTGTGATCCTGTACCATAAGGCCAATTGTACAATAACACATCGCCAGGCTCTAATTCGTCCACCCCGCCCGCGCCTTCCACGGCCGCCTCGATGCAGAAATTCATGGTTCCCATGAAAACCGGCAGCGCTGGGGATTGGGCCAGCAGCCGCAGATTCTTATCATACAACACGACGGCAAAGTCATGGGCTTCATAGATGATGGGGGAGTATGCCGCACGAATAAGCGTGCGCTTCATCTGATTGGCCGCCGAATTCAGCGCGTTTCGTATCAGCTCGGTTTTGAAAGGATCTGCGGTGTCCGCCAGTTTGGACTTGGTGCAGTCCGGCTTATATACATAGATATCTTGCTGTTTCATAACCTGCCTCTTAAAACTCGTAACGTTTAATAATCAGAAGTCCAGTGCTTAAGCCTCGGCTTCTATGATAATGCAGCCGGATGGGTCGATCACCGCCTTGAATCCGGCATCCAGATAGGTGGTGGCGGTGCTTTCATTGATAATGGCTGGTCCAGCCACCATTTCACCGACTGCCATGGCTTCCCGGGTGACGATGGCAAATTCCAGCCAGGTGTGTTTTTCAAACGAATAGGCGCGGATGGTCTCCCGGCTCTTGTTCGGCCGACCGCCGGATGCGGCAAGCTCATTGCGCCGTGGCAACAGGCGGCGCAGCGTGCCGCGTACCGATACCACCTCCACGCCCACATCCAGAACACCACCAAACGTTTGGCTGTACTTTTCCCGGAACCGTTGCAGGATATCCTCCACGGTCACATTCACCTGGCCATTTTTATTGGGGACAGGCACGGTCAACGTGTGTTCCTGGCCCCAGTAGCGCATGTCCAGGGCCACTTCCCGGGCCACGCTTTCCTTGCTGCCGTCGCCCAGCCCGCGCACCTTGCCAAGCTCTGCGAACAGATCGGCCAGAATGTCATTGATTGTCGCCAAACTGTCCTTATTCAGCGGCATGGGCCGTGTTTGCGCCCGACTGCCGGTGATGTCCGCGCCCAGCAGGCCCCAGGCGGAAAAATTACCCGCATACGGCGGCACGATGATGCGCCAGACGTTCAATTCTTGAGCCAGAAGCGTGGCCATCAGGGGCCCTGCGCCGCCAAAGGCCAGTAAGGAAAGTTTGGCCGGATCGATGCCCCGCTCCACCGTCAGTTCGCGAATGGCGTTGGCCATGGCCGCCGCTGATATCCGCATGACGCCTTGAGCCAACTCTTCGATTTTATAGGACAGTTTGTCAGCCACCGGTTTCAGCGCTGCTTTCGACGCTTCGATGTCAAGCGCCAGACCGGACTCAAATTTGCCCGTGCCCAGCATGCCCAGCACCAGTGCCGCGTCGGTCATGGTGGGCTGGATGCCGCCACGCTTATAGCAGGCAGGTCCCGGATCGGCACCGGCGCTTTGCGGCCCCACCCGTAACAGTCCGCCGCCATCGATGTAGGCAATAGAGCCGCCGCCAGAACCGATGGAGCGCACGTCCACCCAGGGTGCTTGTAACGGCCAACTGTCAATCTCACCTTCATACAGAAGTTCCGGGCGGCCATCGACAATCAGGCAGGTGTCAAAGCTCGTGCCGCCCACATCAGCGCAGACGATATCACCCAGATTGTGTTGACGGGTCAGTTCCGCCGCGCCCTCCGCCCCCGCCACAGGACCGGACATGATGGTCTCAAAGGGCCGCTGTTCAGCTTCATCAAACGCCATGGATCCGCCGCCGGACCGGGTGATCAGCGTGGTGCCTTTGAATCCCATGCCGGTCAGATTAACGTCCAGGCGGCGCAGATACTGCGACAGCCGGCCCCGCACGAAGGCGTCCACCACGGTGGTGGAGGTGCGCTCGAATTCCCGGTATTCCCGAGAAATGCGGTGGGACAGTGAAATGCCGCCTTTGAACCCGGCCTCCCGCAGAACTTTCTCCGCCTCCAGTTCATGTTCCGGATTGGCGTAGGCATTCATGAAGGTGACGGCAATGCTGCTTACCCCTTCGCGTTCGAATATCTTGGCGGCGGCGCGCACGTCATCATCGTTCAAGGGGGTATGCACCGTGCCATCGGCGTAAATGCGTCCTTCCACGGGCAGACGCAGGTCACGCGGCACCAAAGGTTCAGGCTGATGCCAGAACAACGGATCCTTGGGCAGCCGTGCTCCGCGGCGGATTTCCAAGGCGTCGCGGAAACCCTTGGTGACCAGTAATCCCACCTTGGCGCCGCGCCGCTCCAGCAGCGCATTCAGGCCCACGGTGGTGCCGTGCAGGAAGTACTCCGTATCGGCAAGTTGCTTCTCCGACAACGCCGCCTTGACAGCGTTCAAGGCGCCTTCTTCGGGAGATTTGGGTGTTGTCGGAACCTTGGCAACCCGTACTTCCGATGTTTCATCATCGTAGAACGTCAAGTCCGTGAAAGTCCCGCCAATATCTACGCCAATTCTCGTAGCCATTCGTTTATTTCCCTCAATACAAAACAATTACCGATCTGGCGGGGCCATCGGCCCCGCCATCGTCCCGTCCGTCTTTACCAGCGGTGAAGGAATTCCACCGTCCAGCTGCGCGGTTGCGACGGAAACCGTACCGCCGCGCCCAATGATCCCGGTGACACCAGGTCAAATCCGGCGGTGTAATAGGTCCGGTTGGTCAGGTTGCGCATGGCCAGGGCCAGCTCCCAACTTTCAGAGTCTGAAAACAGCGAGACCCGGGCATTCAGCAGCAAATAGCCGTCTTCATGCAGGAACTCCCGGTTGTTGACTTCCAGGTAATGGCTGCCTACATATTTGTAGTCCATCTGCAGGCCTGCCATCAGGCTGTTCGCCACCGGCATTTCGTAGCGCACCAGACCATTGGCGGAAAACTTCGGCGCGTTGGGGATGCGGTTGCCGTTGATGCTTTCAAATGCCCCGGTTAGCAGGTTTTCCTGCAGCACGGCACTGTCCTTGATCTTGTTTGTCATCCAGATGACGCCGGAACGTAAGGTCAGGCCATCGGTTGGCACCCAGTTGATTTCGCCTTCCAAGCCTTTAATTTCCACGTCGCCAGCATTTTGCAGCCGTGAATTTAACTCACCGGATACTGTAAAGTTGGCCTGCCAGTCTTGATAATCATAATAGAACGCCGCGCCGGTGATCTGCATGGAGCTATCCAGCACCGTGGCCTTGAAGCCGGCCTCATAAGCATAAAGCTTTTCCGCGCCGAACGGTTCCTGCTGACGCTGGTCGAACAGCACAGCGGATGGATAACCACCGCTTTTGAAGCCTTTGCTGAAGCCGGCGTAGAGCAGCACATCTTCCGCCGGGCGAACTTCCAGCGTAATGCGGCCGTCGATTTCGTTTTCTTTAAGCGTGCTGGGGAAATCCAACGGTCCCCCTGGCAGGGCGCCGCTTAAGTTGCCGCCGGGCTGAATGGGGATACCGGCAAACTGCAAGCCGCTCTGTTCGGCTTCCATCATTGTTTCAAAGAAACCCAGGTATGATCCGCCGACCCATTTTTTCTTTTCATGGGTGTAGCGGATGCCGCCTGACAGGGCGAACATTTCGCTAATTTCATATTCCACATGGGCGAACCCGGCCATGGATTCGGTATCCTGCCTGCCGCCATTGGTGGTGGTAAAGCCCAAAAGATCATCCAGGAAAATGTGTTGGATGAAGTCGATTTCATCCTTGGAATAAAATGCGCCCAGAATCCAGTCCAGACGGCCCTCATTGTTGGAGGTCAGCCGTAGTTCCTGGGTATAGACATTGATGTCATCGCCGGTATAGACATCGCCGATCAGAAAGGGCGAGCCGTCCACGTCATAGCGCTGGTCGCGCTTGAAATCCTGGAAGCTGCTGATGGAGGTCAGCGTTAGGGCGTCTAGATCCCAGTTGATGGTCAAGGATGCGGTGGTGCTGTCGGTTTCGTTCAGGCCCGGCGCACTGGAGGAGCCGACATAAGGGTCGGCGTCAGCGTCAAAATACCCCAGCGGGTTAACGCAGGCCCCTTCCGACCGCACCCCTTGCCGGATGGGGTCGCACAGCACCGCCGGGTTCAGGGGATCGCGGGCGCTGACGATTTCCGGGATGCCGGTATCACTGTCCTCGCGGAACCAGTGAACGGCCAAATTAACGGTCAAATCACTGGATGGGTCCCATTGCAATTGGCCGCGAATGCTGCTCAAGGAGATCTCGCCCACTTCGTTGTTATTGTCGAAGCGGTTGGTGTAGTAGCCGTCGCTGCTGCTGGACCGTTGAAATACGGATACGCGGCCAGCAAGACCTTCCGCCAGCCCGCCGCCCACCGCGCCTTCGATCTCTGCCGTAGACCAGCGGGAAACCGAACCGCGGACATAGGCGTCAAACTCATCCGTTGGCTTGCGGGTGACGAAGTTGACCGCGCCCGCCGGGCTGTTGCGGCCATAAAGTGTACCTTGCGGGCCTTTGAGAACCTCAATGCGCTCCATATCGTGCAGCGGAAAGCCCAGCATGGCGGGGGAAGGGCGCACGACCTCGTCCACATAGACGCCCACTGCGGGCAAGGAGGTGGCGGAAAAATCAGATAGCCCGACGCCGCGCAGGAACAGCTCCACTGATGTGGCACCGTTGAAGGATTGTTTGGTCAGCAAGCCCAACGTCTGAATAGACAGGTCCATGGGCTGCTGGATTTGCAGCTTGCGCATCTCGTCCGCTGAAAAGGCGTTGACGGCAATGGGCACGTCCCGCAGATCCTGGCTGCGGCGCTGGGCGGTGACCATAATTTCCTCCAGCACGGTGGCATGGCTTTCCGCCACGCCAGCGCCCACCAAGACCAGCGCCAAAGCCGGCAAGGCAACGCTGCGATATAGTCTGTTCCTGTCGATCATCTGCATATCCTCCAAAAGTTTTGTTGTTGCGGGCCAGGCCAAATGAGACCGGTAAAAGGCATGGGATAGCCTTTTGTATTCAGTGCCTGGAGGATAGGTTAAGCAGCAAAACAGTGAATAGCTGTCCAGACGTACAGGATTGGCCCGCAGCCATTGCGGGAGGGCATATACCTGTCCGTTCGTACAGCTTAACAAATACGCAAAATACGTTTTATAATTTTAAAAAATATTTATAAGTTTCAGTCCTTTAGACATGCGGCTGCCATACGCTTAAGCGGCAACAAGGGAGATAAGGCGATACCCAATTTTGTAGCACAGGCGGAGGCGTTCATCGCGGCGGTCAACCGCCACGAACCCGACAAGACATTGGAATTGTTCACCGATGACGGCGTCTTCGAAATTAGCGGCTATTTCCGCATGGCCGGAAAGCCGGAGATTCGCAGAATTTTAGGCTATGATGTTGGCGTGAACGCCCGGTTGCGGATCAGTGATTGCGTAGTTAACGACAGCACCGTGACCTGCAAGCTGTTTGAACGCAATGACCGGTTGAGTGCCCTGGGGATCGACGAACTGGCCTTCCAATCCTGCCAGATGGAGTTTGCCGGGCCGCTTCTGGCGCGAATCACGGCCGTGGTGCCGCCCACCATGGCAGCTGGGGTCGGCGACCGCTGGAAAGCCTTTGTTGCCTGGGCGGAGCGCTACCACAAAGCCACGCTTCAAGACTGCGTTGATGCCGAAAATCGCTTTATCTACAACGAGATGAACGGCCGTACGGTGGTGTCCTTAATGACCGCCTGGGCTGACAGCCAACGATCCGGCGCGGCTTAAAGCCAAGCTGGCGGCCGTGCTCCCCGGCGGTTACGCCCGTTTATTGGGCTGATTATCCGGTGGAAAACCGCATAGACAATGGGTGGATGCCATGGCCCTGGAAGGTGCTGTCGCCATTAGAACCGGGAAGTTAAGGCCTAAAGCGCCCCAAAGCGCCTATAATTTGCTACACCGGGGGAAAACACGGGTACTGGGTTTGTCCATGCAGAGTGTATCGGTGCCGGCCGGCCCCCATATCGTTGATCGCACGCCGTTGGTGCAAGCCCTGGTGCGCAGGCAGCCGCGGCTGACGCTTATTCATGCAGCGGCCGGCTATGGCAAAAGCACATTGCTGAAGCAATGGGCGGCAGCGGAAGCGCAGGCGGGTCATGATGTCATCTGGGTTACCTTAAGCGCCCAGGATACCGAGGCCGCGCAGTTCATCAGCACCCTGGCGGATGCCTTCCTGCAGAAGGACAAAACGCTGAAAACGACTGTGAACGCCATCGTGCGCGGGTCGCCGCCAATGACCAGCGAGCAGTCCTTGAAGGTCCTGTGCCAAGCGATCAGCGACTGGCACAGGCCCCTGATGTTGATCCTTGATGACTTCAACACCGCGCAATCCAGTAAAATTGAGCGCTTGACGGATACGCTGCTGCGCCTGTTGCCGCCGCACGTCTATCTGGTGATTGCCTCGCGCAAGCGACCCCGCCTGTCGCTGGCGGCATTGATGGCCGAAGGGAAGCTGTTGGAAGTGACCGCCGATGATCTGCGGCTGTCCCTGGATGAAGCGCGGGAAGTATTCGGTAAGGTGCTGGCCGAACAGGCATTGCGTGATCTGTTGGACAAAACCCGGGGTTGGGGTATTGCATTGCAAATGGCCAAGGTGCTGGTGGAAAAGAGTGATGATCCCGCTGCATTCGTCCGCCACTTTGCCGGCACCACGCAGGACATTTCAGACTATCTGACCAATCAGGTGTTTTCCAGTCTTTCACCCGAATGTCAGAACTTTCTGGTGGATACGTCGTTCCTGGAACAAATCAATGGCAATTTGGCGGACTATATTTGCGGGCACAGCGACAGTGCGCGGTTTTTGGAAGAATTGAAATCCATCCAGGCGTTCTTTATTCCCCACGAGATGGGTGGGCAAACCTGGTATCGCCACCATCCCATGTTCAACGAATTTTTGTGGAGTCGCTTTGCCGCCAAGGAACCAGAGGCGGTAAAACGGCTCTACTACCGGGCGGCGGAATGGTATTGGCGCCATGAAAATGTGGTGGATGCCATCAGGTATGCCCGCAAGTCAGATGATCTTGCTCTGGTGGTGCAAATATTTCAGTCGTTTGGCGGTGCCACCATCGGCCTTAGCCAGGGGGTGGGCAAGCTGCAAAAAATACTTAGCCTGCTGCCGAACAAATGGATTCATCAAACGCCCTGTTTGCTGATTGCCCGGGCGCTGGCCCTGGCGAAGGAAGGGCGGTTACAAGAATGTTATGAATGTATCACCAGCGCTAAAGCGCGGTTCCATGAATCGGAAGATGCGGCCACCCGCCGGGATATCCTGTTTTCAAGTCTGTTGGTGAAGGCATATGCCGATGAGGCGGTGTCGGCTCAGGATCTAACGGACATGGAGCACCTGCTGGCCGAAATCCCGCTTTCTGATTATTGGTTCCGTGGCTGGGTAAACAATGTTCTGTGCATGCTGAATTTCCGCCACGGCAACCTGGCGGCGGCACATTCGGCCGCCGTGCGGGCCATGGCCAACTACCGGGATGCCGATGCGCTCTATACCCAGTTTTTCATCCATGTGCACCTGGGTTTCGTAGAATACATCAGGGGCGCGTTTATGGAAGCGTTTCGTTTCTACCGGCTGGCGGAGCGTGTTGCGGTCAGGGAATTCTCCAGTGATCCGGCCATGCTGGCCCTGGCGCGGCTGATGATGGCCAATTTATATTTTGAACGGAACTATTTGGAACGGGCGGAACAGCTTCTGCGCGACACCCTGCCCATGGTGGAAACCTATGAAGGCTGGACTGAGATTTTTATAAGTGGTTATCTTACATCGGCCTCGGTCGCTTATCAGCGCAAAGGCTTGGCCGCCGCCTTCCGCATTCTCGACCGGGCGGAAGAGACCGCCCATGCCCGTGGCCTGCCCAGGGTGCTTTGGCGAGCGGTTTGTAAGAAGGTCGAGCTTTTGACGCTTGATGGAAATATTGAACTGGCTGCCAGCCTAGCCGACGCCAACAATATCACTGAACTTTTAAATTTGTCCGATAATGTTCCCGGTGAATCTCTGCCGTGCCCGCTTAGTTGGGATTTAAGGCAGGCGGTTGCGACCACGCTTGCCCGTCTGGCTATATACAGCGGCCGCCCGGACAAAGCGTTCAGCATCTTGGAAAGTGTGGCCATCAACAGTGAAGCGATGGACCGGCCTGCCTATACCCTGAAGAAGCAGCTCCTTTTGGCGATGGCGGAAATGGATATGGATCAGTCAAACGCGGCGGTAGCACGATTGGCGAAACTGATGGCGCATCCCATGCGCCGAAGCTTCCGGCGGTTGTTCTTGGGTGAAGGTGATCGGGTATCCCAGCTTTTCCGTATCGCGCATGATCTGGCGGCGCAAAATAATGGGGATGCCGCGCTGTGCCTGCAGCGTCTGTCTACGGATAAGACATTGAACAGCATATATGGCAAGACCCATGGCGCCTATTACCTGACATCGCGGGAGCAGGAAATTTTACAGCAAATCGATATGGGCAGATCAAGCAAGCACATAGCCAATAGGCTAAACCTGACGGAACGCACCATCAAATTTCATCTGCAAAACATCTATATGAAATTTGGCGTCAACAGCCGGACCAAAGCCTTGCACATCGCACGCAAGCACCGGCTTTTGTAGACTGTCAATCAGCGCCACGCCGCATTTTATTACCGGACATGAAACAGGGTGAGATATGAAACTGGTTGGGGTTGACGTCGGTGGCACTTTTACTGACATCGTCTATTCTGATACCGACGAGAAGGTCATTTTCATACATAAGGTTGCCACCATACCTGAGGATCCTTCCATCGGGGTGGCAGAGGGTATTAGCCAATTGCTGGAAAAGCACGGGGTGTCCCCCCAGGCAGTGGATCATGTGCTGCACGGCACCACCATCGCCACCAACGCCATACTGGAACACAAGGGGGCGTTGACAGGACTTATCACCACCGAAGGTTATCGCGACATCCTGCATATCGGCCGTCATCAGCGCCCACAGCATTATTCCATACGCCAGGAAATTCCATGGCAGAACCGTGAACTAATCAAACGCCGGCACCGTCTGGTGGTGCGGGAACGGATTATCCCGCCCAGCGGTGAGGTTTTGACCCCCTTGGATGAAGCAGGTGTCCGCAAGGCGGCGCAGGCATTACGGGATGCGGGCGTGCAGTCAGTGGCTATCTGCTTTTTGTTTTCGTATCTCAATCCGGCCCACGAAAATCGGGCGGCGGCCATCGTGCGCGAGGAATTTCCCGAAGCATTTGTCACCACTTCGGCTGCCATATCGCCGCAATTCCGGGAATTTGAACGGTTTACCACGGCGGCACTTAACGCTTACATCGGGCCAAAAGTGCAAAGTTATGTGGGTAGGCTTACCGGCCGTTTGAAGGAGGCTGGCCTTAAGGCCGATCTCCATATCATGAGCTCTAACGGGGGTGTTGCCACGGCGGATATGGTGAGCGCATTTCCGGTCATCACATTATTGTCGGGCCCGGCGGCGGGTGTTCTAGGCGGCGCGTGGAGCGGTGATCTATCCGGCGCCCGCAATCTCATCACGTTCGATGTGGGCGGCACCAGCGCCGATCTGGGGCTGATTAGCGAAGGTGTTTACGGCGAAGCATCGGCCAGGGACACCTTCATTGCCGGTTTTCCGGTCATGGTGCCGATGATCGATATTCATACCATCGGCGCGGGCGGCGGCAGCATTGCCGAGGTGGACAGTGCCGGCGCCTATCGTGTCGGCCCACGCAGTGCGGGCGCCGTCCCCGGTCCGGCGGCATATGGCCGGGGGGGACAAGAGCCCACGGTCACTGATGCCAACCTGGTTCTGGGCCGCTTGGACAAAGACAATTTTCTGGGCGGGCAGATGCGGCTGGATGCGGCGGCTGCCCACCAGGTTATCGGGGCGCTTGCGGCCCGGCTTGGCCTTAGTGAAACGGAAGCGGCGGAAGGGCTGCTCACCATCGTCAACCATAATATGGCCAACGCCATCCGCTCCCGCACAGTGCAAAAGGGCATCGACCCCCGGCATTATACATTGATCGCTTTCGGCGGGGCGGGGCCATTACATGGTTGTGAGGTGGCGGCGCTTATGGATATACCAGAAGTCATCATTCCGCCTTATCCCGGCATTACGTCGGCCATTGGACTGTTGACCACTGATTTAAAATACGACGCCGTCCGCACGCTGTTCCAGACGTCCGAGAATGTGGACATGACCAGGCTTGATGCCGATTTTGCCGACATGGAAGCGGCTGTGCGCCGTCAGTTTGCCGCCGATGGCGTGGCCGACGGCCAAATAACGATCCAGCGTCTGGCCGACATGCGCTATGTGGGCCAGGGCTATGAACTGCGGGTACACCTATCTGCCAGTCCTGCGGGACAACAGGATGTGACCAAAGCTTTTGCCGATTTTCACCACTTGCATGAAGCGGAATATGGTCACATGTTTCCTGCAAGCCCCATTGAAATTGTCAACCTGCGGCTTAGCGGCGTGGGGGAGATGCCGAAAATCGCCCCGCCTCAAAGTCCGCGTGGCGGATCATTGGATGCGGCGCGGCTGCGCTGGGGCAATTGTGTGTTTCGGGTGGATGGCGAATTGCAGGATTTCAGCACTGCATTCTACCGGCGGGATTTGCTGCCGGTGGCAGAGCCCTTCGCTGGGCCTGCTATCATTCTGCAACAGGATACCACCACGGTGGTGCCGCCGGGCGCTACGGTGGTGGCGGACCGCCACGGCAACATGATCATCACCCTTAGCCGCAGGAGCATCCCATGACCCTACCATCTTCTGATGTGGCTCCCGTCCAGGGCCGCGTGGACCCGGTCACCGCCAGCGTCATCCAGGGGGCGTTGGAAAATATCGCGGTGGAAATGGGTTATAAGTTGATGCGGATGTCCTATTCCAGCATCATTCGTGAATCCGAAGATTTTGGCGCGGCCATTTTGGATGCCGAGGCCAACCAGTTATGCGAAGCGCGGCAAAGCACGCCGCTGCAATCCGGCCCCATTCCGGGTTATGTGCGCGGCGTGGCGTCGCAGCTGCGCCAGCGCGGCCAGGAATTCCGGCCCGGCGATGTGATCATGCATAATGACGCGTATGCGGGAGCAAGCCATAGTCCTGACATTGGCCTGATCGTGCCCATTTTTCATGACGGTGAACTGGCGGGGTTTTCCGTGACCACGGCCCATCATCTGGACATTGGCTCGCTAACGCCGGGCAGCGTGGGCATTGTCGATGCCGTGGATATGTACGCTGAAGGATTGCAGATAAAATCCATTAAAGTTTATGAGGAAGGACGGCGAAACGAAGCAGTGTGGCAGTTGCTGCGGGACAATGTGCGCGTGTCGGATCTGGTGATCGGCGACATGCAGGCGCAAATCGCCGCCTGCCGCATTGGTGCGGAACGCTATATTGCCTTGCTGCGGCAATATGGCCGTAAAATGGTGGAAGACGCGTGCCGGGATTTGTTCGACTACTCGGAACGTTTGATGCGTCAGGCCATCGCGGCATTGCCGGATGGCCGGTATGAGGCGGAAGGATTTATTGATGGCTATGCCGATGATCCCGATCCGGCGCGTAAGAACCTGTGCATAAAGGCCAGCGTAACGGTGGATGGCAGCGACATGGTCGTAGACCTCACGGGGACCGCGCCGCAGGTGTCGGACCGGCCCATCAACATGCCGTTCACCGGCACGGTGGATGTGGCCATCTGGCTGGTACTG